>CAYGUC010000011.1:0-142313 GCA_964353005.1 uncultured Flavobacteriaceae bacterium
AGTAACCCATTTTTATTGACTTTCAATATAGGAAATTAACTACTGACCTCTAAAAGCATTAATTATATTGCAGGCTTTGATAATTTTATATAAAGATTAAAACTTCTTCTTTTGTTTTATTCATTTTTAGGGTAAGTTTCTCCATTAAATTTTAATACTACAGTTCTATTAGTACTAATTTCTTTAGAATCACATTCTCCATTTTTATCTTCAACATTTTTAGTTTTAGTAATTTTATTTTTTACTATAATATCAAAGTATCCATTGGTTTTTTCTTTAGACATAATGAGTGTGCGTTTAAAGTCTGTAAATTCTCCTGCACAATTAGTATCCCATTCTCCAATGTGGTTCATTACATCATAATTATGTAACACTTTTTTCAAGGTATTTCCTGACTTTACAAATAATGAAATGGTTTTATTGCTATATGGGTTTGGTTGAGAATTATTATAACAATAGATCCTTATACCAAAAGCTCTTTTATCTTTAGAAACTATATATGGTGCAGTGTCTATTTTTATTTCAGCTAATCTTACGGCATCTGAAATCCAATCATTTGTTTTAGAGCTTTCGAAGTATTTGTGCGTTATTTTACCTGTTGTGTTGTTTACTAATACTATATAACTATTAAGCTCGAACATTTGCTCATCGTATTCTCCATAAATTTCAGGAATCACTACAATGGTCTCATTACTATTATTGGGCTGAACTTTTGATACAATAAGATCTGTTTTAATTTTTTGTTTATTTAAATTGAGCTGTTCTATTACATTATCGACAATACTTTCTTTGTCAAAATCACCTATAATTACAGGTGTTATTTTTCCGTTATCAAGTATTTCAAAAACTTGGATTGTTTCTTGTTTTTCGTCTGCCCAAAAGATGTTGTTAACAGTTAACTTATTATTCTCAATTTTAGATTCAATTTTTGACTGACCTTCTGCTATCTCATCATAAGATATAACTTTAGAATCTATAATACCTCCATTCAAATCATAATTAATCAATGTAGATTCCATTTCATGTTCGCCTTTAAGAATTGTTACGACGATAGTATAAAAATCTTTAGATATTTTTACTTTATAGGAGGCTATCGCCCTATACTTATACCCTTCTTTATTAAAATTGGGATATAATCTCTCTAATTTTAAAGCTTTTTCGTTTACTCTTTTATAATCCTCTTCTTCAATAAAACTATCAAAATTTGTAGAATCAATTAATGGGATAGATTTGATTTTAATTTGGCTGATACTGTTATCAAAGCTTAAATTCTTATCTTTTTTAATTGAGTCAGCGGCATATTCAATAGTATCCTTAGCTTTTACAACAATTTCTTTCTTTTTCTTTGTGCTTTGAGTACAAGAGATAAACATACATAGTACTAAAATATATAGGTTCTTCATTTTTTACAGGAATTTACTATTGTGTCTGTTTTGATTCATTTTATTTTAAGGCTCTTTGTATATATAGTTATTATATTTTTTCTTTTACACAAACCGTTTCTCTTTTTACTTCATCTGGTATATATTTTAATGCATTTATAAGTTCTGGAGCACTTAAATCAATGTTTTGTTTTACATTACAAACATAGATAAATGCATCTTCCTTATTACTGGATTGAGTTTTATAAATAGTATGGGCCAACATCCATTTATTATTAATTAGAGATACATAATGATGTGATTCCAAAAAACCTCTATCTGGAAAAGATGTTATAATCACGAAACCTTTTTTATCCTTTTTTATATCCGCAATTTGATTCCCTCCATCTTCTGAAAAATTACTGGTTTTTAGACCTAATCGGTACGTATTATTATCATTAATAAATAGCAATAATTTATCTCCTTGATAGGGTTTACTGCTTACAATCTTATCTAAAATGGTATCGTTATTTATATCGATGTCTTTTATAAAATACGAGTCATTATTTTTGTAAAACGAAATGTCATCGGTCTGTAATTTAACGTTACTTTTATTCGATGTGTTTGTTTCTAACAGTTTATTATAGGGTAATAAAAAACCCATTTCGCAAGGAGTCATAGCATGTGGATATGAAGGGGTGATTGTTATTCCATTTTTGGTGAGTACCCAAGAATAGTATTTCCAATGCGCTTCTCTATCTGTAAAATAGTCACATTCACTATCTAAATCTGTATCATTTTTATACTTTCTTTTTAATTCTTGAAAGTGATCTACATTTGGATATATATCGGTTATTCTATCCAATTGCCTTTTATTTTTGTAATCAAAATTGTACCCTGTTGTATTATGATTTGGATGTGCGCCACCGCAATAAATAGAAGAATATTCTGAAAAACTGAGGTATTGATTAGAAACAAGCTCTATCTCAATATTTATATCTGCCCAACTACAATCTAATCCTATCGTTGCATAACTTGTATGTATGGTATCTAGTTTTGGGTTTATAAATTCACGCTCAGATTTAGTAAATCCATTACCAAGCCTAAATAGTATTTTTTTTGAGTGTTTTTCTGTAAACCAAACCAGTTCTTTTGTATCATAAGTAGTTATACTGTCTCTTACATACTGCAAATTCATTAATTTATATGTATCAAGTTTCTTTGTTGTTTTGTGTAAATCGACTTGTAATGTATTTCCATTGTTTGTCCAGGTACCTGTTACAATATCTTTGTTTATAGATAAGGTAAATAATTCTTTTTCTTCCTTTATATCCGAAAATTTCTCAAAAAGAAGTAATTCATTATTATTAAAACTCCCTTCTAATGGAATGTTTTTTAAATGAGACTTGTAAAAATAAAAAGCAGTTGCCTCATCCTCGTTATGATCTATATCTAACTCCAAAAATATTTGATAATTACCAATAGTTCCCTCGTAGGTCTGTGCTTGAATACTTATAGAACAAAAGATAAATAATATACAATATTTCATATTATCAAGATTTATTTTTCCGTAGTGCTTATTTTACGTACCACTGTTTACCACCCCTCTAGGTCTTTTTTTACTGGGAGCTAGTGTTATTTGTTTTATTTTATATAAAATTATTTCTGTGATGTTTCTTCTTGCTTTAACACTCTTGCAAAATAAGTAGGTATAGGTAAACTTTTGTTCTTTTATAACTACTCTATCAAAGAAACTCCATTAAGGTCTGTAGTTAATACATCGCTCATATAATCAAAAAACGGTCTTAATAATTCAAAATGGTATATTACTTTATCTAAAAAATCACTTGCAAATACTTCTTTATCTGTAAAACTATGCTGTACAAAAAATGATTTATTTTTAATTAGGTCTATGGCAGGATGATCTTTACTAAATCCTTTTGGAGCTGTTTTTACTTGATATTCGGTATTAAAACCGTTAAAAGCTTTTTTAAAATTGGGAGTTCCTAATATTTCGCGAATTTCTTGATCATCCATTTCAAATTCTTTTCTAAGGCGAAGTAAATCTGCAGCTTCTGGGCTAAAAAAACCACCGGCAACAAGAGAATTTCCTGGTTCTAAACGTAAATAATATCCTCCTCTGCGATGCGCTCCTGCCCTACTAAAACTTACACTACGATGCACATTATAAGGAGTCTTATCTTTACTAAAACGAATATCTCTGTTTATCCTAAATACTTTTGTTTTTTCGATCTCATCTTTTTCATTTAATCGTTCTACAACAGATGCATAAAAGGATTTTAATATTTTTTCATTATCCTGATAGGTTTTTCTATTTGCATCCATCCAATCTCGATGATTATTTTTTTTTAATTCCGTTAAAAACTCAAATACATTTTGTGGTATAGTACTCATAAAAATTTCCTTTGCTTCTAAAATACTAAAATCTGATTTTTTTACTAAAGTTTAACTCAAATTTCTTTATACATGACAAAAATTTATGGGATATATAGATGAGCTGATTTGTCATTCCGTTGAAGAACGGAATCCACTTATGGAGAACTCTATGGCTAAATGGATTCCAGCCTTTAGTGTATCCTGAACTTGTTGAAGGGTTGAAATGACAAAAAACAGCAAATATACCTGTAGTTTATTAATGATCAATCATTCATCTAAAATGATAGATTTTTTGTCATGTCCTAAGCTTAATTTTATAATTCTAAATATTTATATACAAAAAACAGGAAGCCATTTACCTCCTGTTTTTTACTATGTTATATGTATTGTGTGATTTAAAATTGTTCTATTAAATAATTAATCAAATCTGTAGTCGTTACAATACCGACTAATTTATTATCATCGACCACTGGTAAAGCATGAAATTCTTTTTTAGATAATATTTCTGCAACTTCTTTAATCGTAGTATCAGAATTAACACTTACTAGATTTTTAGCCATTACTTGTTCAATAGTAAACATTTCATAAACTACCGTATCTACATCGCTTTCATTTTCATCAACAGCATCTGCAAAGCTTATACGAAGTAAATCTGTATAACTAAGCATTCCTACAATTGCATCACCACTTACCACTGGGATATGACGAATATTGTGTTCTTTAAATAGTTTTTCTGCTGTTTCTAAACCGTTACTATGGTTTAACGTAACTACATCAGAGGTCATAATTTTGGAAACGGGTGTTCTTTTTTTCATTTTATTTGGTTTAAATTCTACAGTAAATATACCTTCCAAAACACAAAAAAATTATGACAAATATCAGTTTATATATCCAAAAAACATTTCCGCATTTTTATATCTGTATTACTTGTTGTAGATACTCTTTTATCTCTTTTTAAATTTTAAATTTCAACAAGTTTTTAAATCAAAAACCTCTGGACAAACTCAAGAAGTTTGCTTTCCAAAATATATTCTGTTTTTCCATACAAACCTTAGGTTATTAAATCATTAATAAGATATTAAAACATAAGAAATCATGGATCTCCTTCTGTTCAATTGTTATTATTATCAAAAAAATGCAAGGTTTTATCTTTTAATGAGACTTTATATATTCTTTATTCTATATATTTACTAGAGTTTTCAAATAGAACGAAATGACTAAAGAACGAGAGCAAATTATTGCACAAATCGAGGAGCAAAAAAAGAATCCTAATCTTAAGCTCAAATTAAAAGAAAGGACAGAGTTTTTTACCAATCTACTCTTTTACACCTTATTTGACACAGATACCGAGGTTGCAAAAAACATAGATCTTCTGGAAAAAACATTTGAAGAACTTATAGATCTTGCTTGTTGGGAAACTGAAAAACCTTGTCATAAATTATGGCAATCCTATTTAGAAAAACTTCCTGAGATTCTAGAAAAATTAAATCTCGATGCGCAAGCTTTTATAAAAAGTGATCCTGCTGCCAATTCTATTGAAGAAATTTATATGGCATATCCAGGATTTTATGCAATAGCAATATATAGGCTAAGCCACGAATTGTTGAAAATCGGGGTGCCTTTAGTACCAAGATTAATGACCGAATATTCTCACCGATTAACAGGTACAGATATAAATCCTGGAGCAGATATTGGTAAGTCTTTCTTTATAGATCACGCAACTGGTATTGTAATAGGTGAAACTGTAATTATAAAAGATAATGTAAAAATATACCAAGGGGTTACTCTTGGCGGGTTATATGTAGACCGAAAGTTACGCAATGTAAAACGGCATCCAACGGTAGAAAACAACGTTACTATATATGCCAATGCAACCATATTAGGCGGTAATACCGTTATAGGTGCAAACAGTACTATCGGTGGTAATGCATGGATAACAAAATCTGTACCCGAAAACTCTATTATTTCTAATACTTCAGAAATCAAGATTAAAAAAGTAGTATAATGTCTCATAGTATTTTAGACCTAATCGGAAATACGCCTTTGATAAAGGCTTCTTCCTTAATCGACAATCCTAATATTACCCTGTATTTAAAATTAGAAGGGCACAATCCTGGCGGAAGCGTTAAAGATCGTGCTGCATATAACATGATTAAATCTGCTCTGGATCGAGGAGATATAGATAAAAACACTAAGCTTATTGAAGCTACCAGTGGTAATACAGGGATTGCATTAGCTATGATAGCAGGGATATTTAAATTAGATATCGAACTGGTAATGCCAGAAAACTCGACTAAAGAACGAGTGCAAACCATGCGTGCTTATGGTGCTAAAGTTACACTTACCTCAAAAGATGTAGGTATCGAAGGTGCCAGAGATTATGCCGAAGCAAAGGTAAATAACGAGGGATATGTTATGCTAAACCAGTTTGCAAATGAGGATAACTGGCTTGCACATTATAAAACCACCGGACCCGAAATCTGGAGAGACACCAATGGTACTATAACCCATTTTGTATCCTCTATGGGAACCACAGGCACTATTATGGGAACATCAACCTATCTAAAAGAAAAATCTAAAGAAGTACAAATCGTTGGCGTACAACCAACCGATGACTCTAGTATACCAGGAATACGCAAATGGCCAAAAGAATATTTACCAAAAATATTTAATCCATCCAAAGTAGATCAGGTAATTGAGGTTAGCCAGGACGAAGCAACTAACATGGCTAAGCGATTAGCTAAAGAAGAAGGTGTTTTTTCGGGTATGAGTAGCGGTGGATCTGTTACTGCTGCCCTTAAACTTGCCGAAACCTTAGATAGCGGTGTGCTTGTTGCTATTATTTGTGATCGCGGAGATCGATATCTAAGCTCTGATTTGTTTGAAAATGAATTGACGAAAAAGTAGTCTGCATCTTTCGGTAATTCATTGGTTTCTTTGTACACAACAAAACTTTACGTGATATAGAAATAAGTTGATTTGTCATTCCGTTGCAGAACAGAATCCATCATTAATGATCTGGATCCCAGTCTACACTGAATGACAAAGTATACACTGGGATGGCAAATTTTGATCAAATTGCAGAAAGGACAAAAAATAAAAAATATTTATTTAATAATCATCCATAGATTACATTTTAAATATAGCTTTTGTCATCTACTTATCATTGGTTTGTTAATGAACTAATTCTTTAAATCGATTTCTTTTAAGTTTTCGATTCTGTTTCGTATTAAAAAGTCATCAATCGTTTCAAAATGTTCGATTACTCTTTTTTCTTTAAACTCAAATACCTTTTGGGATAGCCCTTGTAAAAAATCCCTGTCGTGAGACACCAATATTAAAGTACCATCAAATGCCAGTAAGGCTTCTTTTAAAACATCTTTAGACTTTAAATCCAAGTGGTTGGTAGGCTCATCCAGAATAAGAACATTAACTGGTTCTAGCAGTAATTTCACCATTGCCAGCCTTGTTTTTTCTCCACCAGATAATACACTTACTTTTTTATCGATATCACCCCCCCCAAACATAAACTGTCCTAAAATGTTTTTAATCTGGGTTCTAACATCGCCTTCTGCCACCTCATCTACAGTCTGAAAAATAGTAAGATCGGGATCTAACAAAGATGCCTGATTTTGTGCAAAGTACCCTACTTTGGCATTATGACCAAGCTCGCAACTACCCTCAAAATCAATTTCTCCCATAATAGCCTTTATCATGGTAGATTTTCCTTCGCCATTACGACCAACAAAAGATACCTTTTCCCCTCTTGCAATCGCCATATTTGCATTTTTAAATACCACATGGTCGCCATAGCTTTTGGACAGGTCTTTTGCGATCACAGGATAATCGCCAGATCGCATCGATGGCGGAAACCGAAGTTTTAAGGACGAAGTATCAATTTCATCAATTTCGATGATCTGTAATTTTTCTAACATTCGCTCCCGCGAGTTTACCTGATTGGTTTTAGAATACGTACCCTTAAACCGCTCTATAAAATCTTTGGTTTCGGCAATAAATTTTTGCTGCTCCTGGTATGCTTTTATCTGGTGTGCTCTTCTGTCCTCTCGCAATTGCAGGTAATGCGAATAATTGGCTTTATAATCATAAATACGCCCCATCGTTACCTCTATAGTACGATTGGTTATATTATCGATAAACGTTTTATCGTGTGAAATTACAATTACTGCTTTGGCTTTGTTTAACAAAAAATCTTCCAGCCAAATAACCGACTCTATATCTACGTGGTTGGTAGGCTCATCCAAAAGGATTAAATCTGGTTTTTGCAACAGGATTTTTGCCAGTTCGATACGCATCCTCCATCCCCCACTAAACTCGCTGGTGGGTCTGGTAAAATCTTCTCGTTTAAACCCTAATCCCTGTAATGCTTTTTCTACCTCTGCATCATAGTTGATCTCTTCTATAGAATAAAACTTTTCGCCCAGATCGGTTACCTTTTCGATGATATCCATATACTCTTTGGATTCGTAATCGGTACGAGTCTCCAGAGCATGGTTTAAACGATCCATTTCCTGTTTCATTTCAAAAACATGGCTAAAAGCTTTGGATGCCTCTTCAAATACGGTACAGTTATCATCGGTTAACAAATGCTGTGGCAGGTATGCAATCACAGCTTCTTTAGGATACCTAATGTGACCTCTGGTAGCTTTTTGTGCGCCGGCTATGATCTTCATCATAGTAGATTTTCCCGCTCCATTTTTGCCCATTAAAGCAATTTTATCATTCTCGTTAATTACAAAAGAAACGTTGCTAAACAAGGTTTCGCCACTAAACTCTACTGCAATGCCATCTACAGAAATCATATTTTTTATTTTAGAGCTGCAAAACTAAAAAAAAGAAGGACACTTTGGATAAAAAACAAAAAAACAGTTCCTGTATTTTGAGTAACGATGAATCGAACCTCAAATTTTGTTATATCCACAGCAAAATTACCTGGCTATCCCACAAATTTAGTGCCTCGACCTACTACCCCAATATCATTGAGTTAAGCTGTATCTTTTTGAGGATTAAACCCAGATTATGCAATAGAACTTTGTTATGAAGCTTTGAGATACAATGAACACTGTTGTTTTCTTACTTTTAGCATAGCATCGCTATGGTTAAAGTGAAAAACAAAGCAAGGCGACAGTGCTTGCAGTAGATCACAGATGAAATAGATTTTCTAGTACATAATCTGGGTTAAACATCTGTAAAAGCAAAATACTCTTTTATTTCCATTATGGATTCCAGCCTTTAGTTTATCCTGAACTTGCTGAAGGGCTGGAATAACAAGCAGAAGGCATTGTGTTTTGGTTATTTTGTCATTCTGGCGCAGGCTGGAATACACTACTAACAAATTATAAATCAATATTTTAAACTCTTAACTTAATAACATTGCCCACAACCCCAAATGGATCTAATAAGAAAATCTTTTTAATTTTCTATACGGATTCCCGTAGCAGCGCTCCTAAAAAGTAGAAGTATTTTTAAAGGCTTAAAACTTGGAAGTAACTATATAATTTTGTTAACGACAATTAAATGAAAAAACAATTATTATTTGGACATATCCTAACCCTTTTAATCGGGGGGTTCATTTATTTCTTTTTTCGAACGGAGAAACTAATTATGTTTAATTGGAAGGAGAATTATAATACCTCAATTATGAATATACGAACCTTAATATCTACGTATTATGATAAATTCCCGAATTGGTTTCTTTTTTCTTTACCAAAGGGACTTTGGCTTTTTCCTTATATATCGTTGGTTTTGCTAATACGGAGAAACAAAATACATAGAGAAAATTTTCTATGGATAATAATAATTCCAATTCTCATAATTTTATCTGAATTAGGACAACTATTAAAGATTGTTCCAGAAACCTATGATTTTTTGGATATTCTATTTTATTCATTAGGTGCAATTCTTCCGATATTAATTTTTACAGAATATTTCAACTTTAAAATCAAAATAGTATGAAAAAAATAATGAAACCCATTTTCTTAGCCTTATCGATATCTACATTTCTATTTTTTGCTTTAGGTAGTTGTGGAGATAGTACACCTGAAAAAAGAACATCCATTTCTGAACATGAGGCAAAAATAGTTGCAGAAAGACAAGTAGAAAATTTATTAAAATCACCATCTACAGCGGATTTTTCAGGACTTAGAGATACTAAAATCTCACTTATAACTGGTGGCTATAAAGTAGTTGGCTATGTTGACTCTCAAAATAGTTTTGGAGCAACAATTCGTTCGAATTATAGTGTGGAAATTTATTTTGAAAAGGTAAGCGGAAATATTATGTACAAGAATTTGAATATAAAATAAAACCTTCTTTAGAATAAATAGCAAATCGAGCTTGATAGTTTACGTGAATTTAGTGTTAATCAAAAGACCTCCAAATCGTTGATTTGGTCTTTAAAATGAATAAATTAAAAACAACTTTTTGGCTCAGTGTAAACCCTAATCTTTTACTTGTATAATCTATCTACCCTAACGAAAATGCAGAAAAAACGAACCCGAATTGAAAAAATTAACATTGAAAATTAAAAAATGAGTAAATTTTTAACAGGCAAAGAATTAGAAAGTACCATTTATGACATTATTTGGGAAACGGAAAATACCTTAATGATTGTTTCCCCATTCATTAAGCTTGATAACTATTTTAAAGAGCTATTTGACAAACACGAAAATAACCCAAAAATCCATTTGATTTTAGTATTTGGAAAAAATGAAAAAGCAGTTGAAAAAAGTATGAGTAAAGCTGACTTTGACTATTTTAAAAAATTTCTAAATGTAAGTATAATTTATGTTTCGAATTTACATGCCAAATATTACGGAAATGAAAAAAAGGGAATAATCACATCAATTAATCTTTATGATTATTCTTTCAAAAACAATATTGAGTTTGGAGTGTTTTCGCAACAAACGTTTTTAGACCAGTTTACTAAATCGACTGACAATGATGCGTGGAATGAATGTATGAAAATTGCAGAAAACAATGAGGTAGTCTTTATTAAAAGGCCCGTTTTTGAAAATAAGAAATTAATAATAAATCTTGGAAAAAATTATGTGAAATCGGATATCCTATTTGACTCAACCGACAAGTTTTATGGTTTTTCAAAAAATAAAAAAATAAATAATAAAAGGCTTCTGGATTTTCCTCACGAACTAGAATTAGATTCATCTGTGAACAGAAGACCAGATAGAGAATTCGAGGAAATTCAAATACACGGATTTTGTATTAGGTCTGGAAAAAAAATAAAATTTAATCCAAAACAACCTATGACAAAAGAATCTTGGAAAATTTGGAATGAATATGGTAATGAGAATTTTCCAGAAAAATATTGTCACAAAACAGGAAAACCATCGAACGGAAAAACCTCTATGAAAAATCCAATTTTATAAAACGTACTATACATAATAGTCAATTACCTCATGCTATACTAGTATCATTACAGGACGTTTATCAAATCCTTAACTTTGGCTCTATATTTAGCTGAAAAATAAGTATTTTCTTTATCTACTATGCTTTATACATTTACCTTTGTAATGTATTCGACATAAACGATCACAAAATGAAAATACCCAAAATAAAAGGAATAATGGACAGACGAATTCTTATCAACTATCAAGTGGATAAAGAAGTTCTGGAAAATTATTTACCAAAGCCATTTACACCTAAGCTCGTTAATGGAAAAGGTATTGCTGGTATATGTTTGATAAGGCTAAAAGAAATCAGACCTAAAGGATTTCCAAAGCAAATTGGAATTTCGTCTGAGAACGGAGCTCATAGGATTGCGGTGGAATTGAACGAAAACGGAAAATTAAAAGAAGGAGTCTATATCCCAAGAAGAGATACTTCTTCGAGATTTAACTCTTTAATTGGAGGAACTATTTTCCCTGGGATTCATCATCTTGCTAAATTTACGGTTAATGAATCCAACGGAAATTATAATGTAGCCTTTATTAGTAACGATGAAACCTATTTATCCATTGAGGCAAGTGAAACGAACAACTGGAATAAGGAAAGTGTATTTGAAAACCTGAATTGTGTTTCCGATTTTTTCAAAAATGGCGCAATTGGTTATTCTCCAGACAAAAATGGCTTTGACGGATTAGAACTAAAAGCTTATAATTGGAAAGTATCTCTTTTAGAGGTAAAGAAAGTTCAATCTAGTTTTTTTGAGAATACAGACATTTTCCCAAAAGGATCCGTAAAATTTGATAATGCTCTTTTGATGACAGATATTAAGCACGAATGGCGTAAATTAAAAAAAATAAAAAGCCACTAATCAAGTAGATGACTCTCTAAATTCACCCTTCGAGAACCTCAGGGTTCGTGTTAGTTTAGTGAACACTACCTGTTAAAAAAATGAAGTATAGCGGGCTGAGGGACTCGAAGCCCTGCATACACCACTGCAAGACACATCTACAAGTAAGTAATCCCTGTTCAAATAGAAAAGACAACCTCCCCCTAACCTTACCAAACCATTAACATTAAAAAAATCAAGAAAATAAAAGAATTATTAATTTAGCTACTTATCCCAAAATTAAATGAAGACACTCTATACTATTCAATACAGAAACTGACGAATGTGTATAGATATACATATTAGATTGTTGTGGTATATTAAAAATAAATGAGAATATATAAAACACTAAATATTGGCGAGTTTCATACAAATCATTGTGAAGACTTTCTAATCGAAGAACAAATCGGAACGAACGAAAAATTAATTGCTGTGCTAGACGGTTGCACAATGGGTACAGAATCCGTTTTCGCTTCTATTCTTTTTGGAAAAATTTTAAGAAATATAGCTAAAAAGAAATTTTATGAAGAGTTTGTTACCAATAACTCTCATGAATTAAGAGATAAATTAAAGGAAGTAGTCAAGATGTTAATTGACGAAACAAAAATTCTTAAAAACCAACTTGGACTTGAAACAAATGAATTACTTTCAACTTTGATAATTGGTATAATTGAAACTCAAAAAATGAAAGCAGAGTTTTTAACAATTGGAGATGGACTGATTTGTATAGACGGAGAAGTTTTTGAATACGAACAAGACGATAAACCTGATTATCTTGGCTATCATTTAACAGAGAATTTTGACAGTTGGTTTGATAACCAAAAACAAAAAATAACAGCTTCTAATTTTAAGGATTTATCGATCTCTACAGACGGAATCTTTACATTTAAAAATCTTGAAAATAAGTCTAAGCAAAAATCCGAAAGGGAAATTATAGAATATTTATTAATGGATAATGAAGACGATGAATTCGAAAATTTTCTTGATAGAAAAATAAGATCCTTAAAAGATAAATGGAATCATATAGTGACTGATGATTTAGCAATAATTAGAATTAAAACAACACCTTAGATTGTTATCTAGCATTTGAAACAGACTTTGAAAATAAATAATAGATTAATCAAAAAATTATTGAAAGAAAATCTATTCTGTGGAATTGGAATGATTATTTTTTTGCCTTTGATTGTATATTTCGAAGGGGATAAAAGTTTTCAATATGATTGGCTGATATTTAAAATACTATTTTGGGTTTTATTACTATGGAATATTCCTGCTATTATTTTATTAATTCACTATTATTTGCAAAATAAAAACTCACAAGTTGTAATTGACATCGCGTCTGATTTGATAAAAATTAGCGAAAATGGTATTGAAAAAAAATATAAACTAAGTGATATCGAAGATTCAACATATAATATTGGTATTTATTATAAAAATGCACTAGACAAAGCGGCACGTTTTCGAATGCTTATATCCGACTTTGGATATTGGGACATACGATTTGTAAATGGTGATCGATTTTACTTAAAGGCTTTAATGATTGATTTTTTACACGAAAGACCTTTTTTAACAAAAACAAAATTTAGATATCGGTTTATACCATTCATTGATAAATCATTTCCTAATCGAATTAAAGAACACGAAAAAAAAGAAAATCTTATTCGGACAGAAATGTTTATTAAACAATATAAAAACAAAACCAGAAAACAACTTAATTATATTTTAGAAAACCAAAGTAAATATCAAAAAGAAGCTGTTAAAGCAGCCAAAATTCTTATAGAAAAAAATATTGGGTAGTCTAGTAACCCTAAGTAGCAAATAATAAACGTTATTTCTCCTATCTCTATTCTACCAAACTTGCTGAAATGATATATACTCCTATTATATAAAAGTAATCTATTGATAGTACTTAGGTTCTTATCTATTTCTGTCGGCAATTAGGTTTTATGGTGAGGAATTTATAAAATCTGTGTAGATTTGCCGATGACATGGTACTATTTTACTCAGCTAAGATACATATTTAGCGTTGCCATGTATTTATTTTAATATTAATACATATAAAACAAACACTATATAGGTATGGCATCAGGATTTTTTGCTCTATTAGATGACATTGCAGCTCTCATGGATGATGTAGCTGCTATGAGTAAAATCGCAACAAAAAAAACAGCAGGGATCCTTGGGGATGATTTAGCGGTTAATGCTGAAAAAGCTTCTGGCTTTGTTTCCTCGAGAGAATTACCCGTGTTATGGAAAATAACTAAAGGATCTTTTCTAAATAAACTAATTATTCTGCCAATTGCTTTTCTGTTAAGTGCTTTTATTCCTGCAGCGATTATCCCTATTTTACTAATCGGGGGTATTTATCTGGCGTATGAAGGAGCAGAAAAGATATACCACTATTTATTTCATAAAAAGGATACGAAGCAACGTATCGAAGATACAGTAATGACTGAAGAGGAAATATTAGAATATGAAGACAAAAAAGTGAAATCTGCAATCATCGTAGACTTTATCTTATCGGTAGAAATCATAATTATTGCACTAAGCAGCGTAGTCGAAGAAGAACTTACCATACAAATTGCAGTGGTTACCGTAGTTGCCATATTAGCAACCGTTGGGGTGTATGGTATTGTAGCATTAATAGTAAGAATGGATGATTTTGGTTTTAAATTAATAGCATTAAGTAAAAACAAAACAAGTATTTCAAAAACTATAGGAACAGGCTTGGTAAAAACATTACCAATAATAATTAGAAGTTTAGCGGTAATAGGTACGATAGCAATGATTCTGGTAGCAGGAGGTATATTTACGCACAACATCCCTTTTATACATGATCTTTTTCATGCTTTTCCTGCAATTTTGGCAGATTTTATTGTTGGGCTACTGGTGGGATTTGTTGCTTTGCTTGTTTTTCAAATTGTCTTAAAAATCATCCCTAAAAAAAAGTAATAAAATAATAGTCATTTACTATAACTATGACGATAATTAAAACTACTCTTCCTGTTAATTCTGCTCTGAATGTTTCAGGCATAAAGTATGATTACACAGATAGTTTTCAAGGGGTTGTTCATGGCTCTGAAAATAATTTTACCACAACAGATTTAGGAAAAGCTTTTTTTAGAAGTGGTCCAAAGTGGGTTGGAGTATTATTTACTTTACGAAATAAAATAGTATCACTGTTCGGATTAAAAACTTCAAACATTAATAAAGACAGAAAAAAGGTACTTGAAAACTTTACATGCGAACCAGGAGGTCAACTTGGTCTTTTTAAAGTATTTGAAAAAAGCGAAAACGAAATTATTTTAGGAGAAGATGATAAACATTTGAATTTTAGGGTTTCTTTATTTAAGAAGCAACATAGCAATGAAGCATATAAGAAAGAAATAACAATATCTACTACGGTAGAGTTTAATAATTGGTTTGGTAAGTTATATTTTTTACCCGTTCGACCTTTTCATAAAATAATTGTTCCTGTGATGTTAAAAGGAATTATTAAAGAATTAGAAAAAGGGATTAAGTAGTATAAATTAGCTTTAAAAACATAGATAGCGCAGTAGCATTATGATCTGCTATGATAGATATATTTTTGCAAAATTTCTAGCAATACCATATTTATGTCTAAAGAATAATTTAAATAACAAGTCCCTTTAATTTTGTATTAATCATAACCAAAACGTTACAAAACATAAAGTATGAAAATTAGAACTAAAATATATGCCCTACTCCTAACTATTGGTTTAATTTCTTGTCAAGGTTCTACACAAGAATCAAATACTAAAAAACCAGAAACCGAATCTGATTTTTCGGGGATGGAAAACAGCATCTTCCCTAAACCGATTGGAATTATAAATGATTACGCACATATTTTTACAGAAACTCAAAAGAATGAGTTATCCCAAATGCTTTATAATTATGATATAAAAACAACAAGGCAAATTGTAATTGTTACAGTAGACAGTATTAAACCATACACAGAAGCCCAAAAATACGCAGTAGGTTTAGCGAAAAAATGGGGCGTTGGCAATTCTGAAAAAAACAACGGACTTGTTATTGTATTATGCAATCCGATTAGGCAAATAGGAATCGCCACAGGAACTGGAACCCAACTAATTTTGACAGACAAAATTTGTAACGATGTAATTGAAAACACTATGATTCCTGAGTTTAAGAATAAAAAATATTATGTCGGAATCAAAAAAGGTATACTGCAATTAATAGATATGTGGCAATAAATTACTGTACGAAATCAAACAGTTATACAAGGTAAAAATCTTTACAGCAAAAGCCTTAAAAATCTGAGTTCAATTCATCTGAAATACGTCAATGGTAGTGAAATTATGATAAGAATTTTGTATCGACCTTTCACAAGCTCAAGATAACTGGCATTTCAGTACTAAAAACCTATTCTAGATAGCTCTGCTGAGGTCGAAATCCAATTGAAAATCATAGGTTTAAGAACTTCGACAAGCTCAGCTTGACATCTAAGAGGAAAGTAAATAAAAACTTTCGGGTGCTAGTAATTTTATATCAAAACCTTTACTATAATTTAATTTGATAATTAATTCATCATAATAAAAATACTGAATATCTTGCGGGTTCTTTTAAAAGAAAAATAATGGCTAAAAAATGAAACAAGCTATAACAAAATTTTTGATACACGCAGAAAATAATTACTGGCGAGTTCCATGTGACCTCTAAAACAATACTATAAACACATGAAATTAGTTTTAGATTTTGTATTCATTACAGCATTTTTACTAAATACCATAATCCTATTTTTATTAGCTAAAAATTCATCTAAAGAACTACATAAAAGAATTCTACAAATCATTTTTGTGTTTATCGCATTCTCTATCTGTTCTGTATATGCTTACTTGCATAAAATTAGGATATTATTTTATACAACATTTATTTTTGATCAATCTATAACTACGTTCATTGGTCCATTGTTACTTTTATATGTTAAGTCTATTTTTTTACCGAGTAAAGGTTTACTCAAAAAAAACAGTATTCATTTTATATTTCCTTTTCTTTGTTTGTGTATTATTACAATACCATCCCTTATCGCTACATATAACAAGGTTTATATCTTTGCGTATATCTTAAAATACGAAAATTATTTCCCTTTAATCATCCTGTATTCTTTAGTCTACTGTAGTATTGCTTTACGAGTTTTACAAAAAGCTAAAGAGGTTATTAAACATAACTACTCTAACGTAGAACACATGGATTTAACCTGGATAAAACGCTTGCTAATCGGTACAATTGTTATTATAAATGTTGATGTTTTATCTACATTATATGAACTATGGTTTGGAAAATTAGAATGGAATACTTTTTATCTTACTGCCATTGGTGTAGTGATACTGGTTATATATCTGGGGTATTATGGGATATTACAAACCAAAGTTTTAATTCCTGCCTTTTTATTAGCCCAAGTAGAAGAATCACACGACATAAACATTTCTAAAACAGAAAACCCCGAAAAAACAAAACCAGTACTCCCCTACCAATATAGTGAATCCGAGTTAGACGAATTAGAGCAATCGCTAAATACGATTATGAAAGAGCAAAAACCATTTTTGGATGAAAATTTATCTTTAAATTCACTTGCCGCATTTTTATCTATTTCTGATAAAAAACTGTCTACATTACTTAATCAGCATATGCAAGTATCCTTTTATGATTATGTAAATGGTTTTAGAGTAGAGGATGTTATTGATAAACTTAAAAACCCTTCCTACGATAAATTTACTTTATTGGCCATAGCCTTTGAATCTGGTTTTAATTCTAAAACCAGTTTTAATCGTATTTTTAAAAAAGTTACTGGTATTTCTCCATCTCAATATAAAAAACAGCATAACTAAACCTTATTTATAGGTACCAATTCTTCCTATGGAGCGTTTCATGCTTTCTGTCCTTTATTTATCATCAAAAAAAGTAAATGAAACAAATCCGTATTACAATAATTTTAAGCTTAAGCTTTTTATTTGCTGCTAAAGCGCAATCTGTAGAAGACAGAAAAAATAAAATTGGTGTACAAGCAGGATTCCTCCAAACGTACCATAAAGACATAAACGCATAAAACATATATTTGGGGAAACATATCTTATAAGCTTGCTCCAAGATTATTGGTTTTATATAAAAATAAATCTCCACAAAATTATCGTGTTAATTATACTTTTGAGTTCCCTATAAAAAAGAATATTTTATAAAGAACTCTTTTGCTTAAGTACCTAAAATAATATATAATCTTATGTACAGAAAAATTTATTCTAACACGCAATTTTCTTTTCTTTGCACCTATGCCAGAATCACAACAACTTTTACATACACTAAAAGAATATTTTGGGTACGATAGCTTTCGTCCATTACAAGAAAAAATTATCGATTCTGTTTTTTCAGGAAACGATAATTTAGTAATAATGCCTACGGGAGGAGGTAAATCTATATGTTTTCAGTTACCTGCTTTATTATTACCAGGAGTAACTTTGGTTATTTCACCATTAATTGCACTAATGAAAGATCAGGTAGATGGTTTACTTGCCAACGGTATTCAGGCTTCTTTTATTAACAGTAGTCAAACAGAAAGCGAACAACAGGATATTTATACAAAACTATCTAGTAAAGAGATCAAGCTCCTTTATGTAGCTCCAGAAAGCCTTTCATTCTTAGATGCAGTACTTTCTAAAATAGAAGTCAGTTTAATAGCAATAGATGAAGCCCATTGTATATCCTCTTGGGGACATGACTTTAGACCTGCATATACACAATTAGGGTATCTTAAAAATCGGTTTCCTAAAACCCCTGTAATTGCATTAACAGCAACTGCAGATAAGGCAACACGACAAGATATTTGTAATCAATTAAATATTACAAATGCTCAACAATATCTGGCATCTTTTGACAGAGCCAATTTAAGCTTGGAAGTACGCCCTGGCAATAAAAGAATTGAACAAATAATAGATTTTCTAAAAGACAAACCTAACGATTGCGGTATTATTTACTGCCTTAGCAGAAAAACAACCGAAATGTTAGTTGAAAAATTAAAAAATGAAAGGTTCAATGCCGAAGCTTATCATGCTGGTATAGATCATCAAAAAAGATCTCAGGTACAAGAGGGTTTTATTAATGATACGGTTCAAATTGTTTGTGCTACCGTAGCTTTTGGAATGGGTATCGATAAATCTAATGTTCGTTGGGTAATACATTATAATTTACCTAAAAATATAGAAGGGTATTATCAAGAAATTGGTCGTGCAGGTAGAGATGGACTCCCCTCTTCTACTCTGCTTTTTCATAGCTATGCAGATGTAGTACAACTACAAAAATTTGCTAATACCTCTGGTAATCAAGAGGTACAATTAGCAAAATTAGACCGCATGAAACAATATGCAGATTCCTTAAGTTGTAGAAGAAAGATATTACTTAGTTATTTTGGAGAACTAATCGAAGAAGACTGTGGTAACTGCGATGTTTGTAAAAACCCTCCACTATTTATAGATGGTACCATTATTGCGCAAAAAGCACTATCTACAGTAGCCAGAATTAAAGAGCAGGAACCCATGGGTACGGTTATCGATATTTTACGTGGCGCCCAAAATGCTACAACGTTAGATAAAGGCTATCAAAATGTAAAAACATATGGTATAGGAAAAGATATAGCTTGGAATGATTGGCAACAATATATAATACAGTTAATTAATCAAGGGTACTTAGAGATTGCTTTTCATCAAAATAATAAACTAAAACTTACTTCACTTTCTAAAAAGATATTATTTGATAGTGAAAAAATAAGCCTAGCCCATCTACAAGAATTTGAAAAAATAAAGCAAGCTGCTGTAGAAAAAATAGATAAGGGTGCTGCTCCTACTCTTTTTGAAAAATTAAGACAATTACGATTAGAACTTGCTAAAGAAGCAGATATACCTGCATATCAAGTTTTTAGTGATGCTACTTTAAAAGAGATGGAGAAATTTCGACCTATGAGCGATGCCGAATTTATGCAAATTAGTGGTGTTGGAAGGCAAAAGATGCAAAATTATGGATATCAGTTTATTAAAACTATTATCGATTTTTCTGCTGAGAAAACAAAAAAGAAAAGAAAAGCGAATACCAATAAAGGAAATACTCATAAAGAAACCTTAGTGTTATACCAACAAGGACTCTCTATCGAAGAAATAGCTGCGCAACGCAAATTAGCTGAGTCTACAATTTTTGCGCATATTATGAAACTGTATGATGGTGGAGAAAATATAGACTTAAAACAATTTGTAACTATAGAGGATATAAATTCTGTAAAAAAAGCGAAAATAGAACTAGATAATCCAGATACCCTAAAATCCTATTTTGAATATTTTGAAGAAGCTCTGGATTACAATACTATTAAACTAGCCTTAACCGTATTGGAAAAAGAAGATTCCTAACACAATAGTATTTAATTTGCAGAAATAAGAGTATTATGAAATACATCTGCCAATTTTATTTCTAAAAAATGAATTACTTCTTTTTGGGGAACTCTATTTTGATACATTTCAAAAGCCTCTACTATGTTACTATCTTTTAATATTTTAAAATCATTAGTAGAGTTATGAAAATCTTCTAGTTGCAAGTTCCACTGTAAAAGGGTCTTTAATAATTCTTTATGGGAAGAATATTTTTTTTCTAAAACTATTAATTTTTCTCCGTCAACAGAATCTTTAATTTTACTACTATTTATCTTTCCATACATAGTAGTATATTCCTCCTCTATAGAGCGATCTAATTGTTTAGCCTCTATTACCAGTTTTAAATAAGCATCGTACAACTTTTCATTATAAAACTCTATAAATTTTAAATGATGATCCATTTGTACAAGGTAATCTACGGCAGCATCTTTATATATATTGCCTCCAATATCTTCTGCCTTTATTAGTGTTTCTTTTAATGGATTTAAAGTTGGTTCTCGTTGTCTAAATAATCTTTCAAACCCTTCTCTTTTGGGTAAGGTTATTATTTGGTTTGTTACCTCTTTTGGTAACCCAATAAAATGATATCTTCTGTATCTAATTTCTACAGAATCACTTTTTTTATTTGTAGATTTTCGTCTCTTTTCTATTCCTTTTTTAGTATTATCTTGTGTACTAGTATCTCTCTTTTTTTTCAGACCAGAGATTATATTGTCATTTAATTTATTAGCAATAGCACGCTCTTCATCAAAAATATATCTAAAAAATTTAAAATCTTTAGAAGCCTCTGCATAATTATTAGTTAGGCGTATCCCACGAACATAATCTTCGTTCAATAAACCATCATCGTCACTACAGGATAGAAAGACAAAACAAATAAGAATTAATATGTATATGCGCTTTTTCAAAATATCCAGTTACTATTATCTCTGTTAAAACCTGTATAAAAAAAGTCGTACGTATTGTAATAAAGGGTGACTAGCTAGTAAAATTAGTTTAACTATTAACCGCATCAATGATAAACCTATATTATACGATTTTTGGGTATTAACAAAATCTTATTTTCTTATAATCAGTTTAATAGTAACTTATTTTTTTTAAATTAATTGTGTCTAGGTGCTAAAAAAATAATCAATCTTCATTATGAGAGTTAGCCGAAATAATTACTTCAAAACGTTCTAATCCAGAGCTATAATAAAATCCTGTATGTAATTTATTAGCAGAAACACTCGAGGGGTAAAAAGTAATAGGTTCTATACACACCATATTGCTTACTTCTGTCCAAAGCATTATATGCTTGAAACCTTTTGTTTTTATAGTTAGTTCTAAATTCCCATTGTTTTGCATGCTAACTTCTTTACTTTCTTTTAATAAAAAGGCAGATGCTCCTGCTTGTAGTATATCTGTTAAAGATATTTCCTGATTTTCTGATTTTAAAACCATTTCTGGGTTATAAATTTTAAATGCAGGATGAAAACCTAACATAAACGGCATATCTTTTTCAGAATGTATTTCAAAATAAATTTTTAGAGATTCATTAGTAAGTTCAAAAGTTTTAATAAACTGAAAATCATAAGGCCAATCCAAAAACTCTTGTGTAGACTTGTCTGGAAATTTAGGATTGCTAACTTGTGTGTTTGCTATATAATTTTTGTGATAACTAACCTTATTATTCTCTATTTTGTTAGTACTATACTTCAAGGCTCTTAAAATCCCATGTTGATCTAGTTTAGCTTCTTTTTTAGGAGTTTTGATTAAAAAGTTATTTTCTTTTGTTGCTCCAATTATAGGAAACATCTCTATTTCTGTATTTCCCCATCCTGGATCTCCTTTTTGATGTAGTATTTCTATATTATTTACTTGATAACTTATCAACTCTCCCTTATCGATACTAATTACAGACTTTTTATCTGTACTATATATTGTTATTTGATCCGACATATTCTATAAAATATTAAATCTTTTTTCTGAAATATTTTTTATCTTCCTCTGTAATTAAAGGATCAAAAAGTGCCTTTTTTATTAGATCCTCATGTTCCGTATTATTATAGTGAAATCGTAAAATATTTAATTCTGTTATTGTTATTCCATCCTGATGTTCTTTTTCTAAAATAAACGTATCTCCTACAGAAACATTTCCTGGTTCTATGACCCTAACATAAACTCCCGAACGTAAAGAATCTATAAATTGTTTTACCATATTTTGATCTCCAAAACGAATCCCTAGCTTAAAACAAGGCTGTCTTGTTCTAGAAATTTGAATAATCGCACTCCCTAATCTATATATCGAGCCTACTCTTATAATCTTTTCATCAAGACCACTAACGGTAATATTTTCTCCAAACATTCCATAATTCCATTCTAAATCTGGATACCTATTTTTCCAATATTCATAATGATCTGCTGCGTATAAATAACAGGCTTTGTCTACTCCACCATGATATCGCCTATCTATAACATGATCGTCTTTAACGTCTTCTTTACCCAGATATATTGGTATATCTACAGGGTATTTATAAATACCCGTTTTTATTTCTTTTCCTTTCCAAAAAACAGTCTTCGATTCGCCTATATTAGTAGATATTACTTTCAATATATTGGTTTATTTAAATTCTACACTATTTAATATCAAACCAGACCCAGGAACAATATGTTCTAAAACAATCTCTTCAGCTTTTGGGTCTAGTGTTTTCTTTATAAAATCAATATCAATTTTTCCTTTCCCTAAATCTAGTAATACTCCCATCATTAACCTAATTTGATTCCTTTTAAACCCTTCTCCTTTTACCTCTAAAAGATAGCTCTCTTTTGGAAAAAAGTTAGCTGTATATTTTTCATTTTTTTTAATCTCGCAATGCAGTATTTCGCCTTCTAAAATTGTTTTTTCTGAAGGACGATGACAATAGGACCTAAAATTATGTTTTCCTTCAAATAACTTTGCTGCCTGCTGCATTATCAAAATATCAATATTTTCTGCAATGTTATACATAAATGGAGCACAAAATGGATGGAATTTTTCTCCGAAGGAAAATAAATATACATATTCCTTAATTTTTGGAGATTGAATAATATTAAAATTTTCATCCGTCTCTTCTATTTTTAGGGCTCTTATATCCTGTGGAAGATTTTGATTAAAATCTATAAAAAAAGCCTTTATATTTAATGGTACATTATCTACAAATAATTCAATATATGTTTGATTTGCTGAAACTTTTGCATCTGTTCTACCTGTAGCTAATACCTTAAAATTTTTATGCTCCAAGACATAAGCTATTGTTCTCTCTACCATACGTTGTAGTGTATTTACCGTAGGCTGCTTTTGCCAACCATGATAACGAAAACCAAGATATTGCAATTGTATGATATAATAAAACCGTTTACGAAACATAGATTGTATTTTTTAGCTGCCCGAATATAGATAAATTATGCATTTCAACGATGAAACCTCTTTTTTTAATCCTAAAATTATGTGAACAACATTCTATAATTTGCTATATTTGGGTAAAGCTAATTAATAATTTAAAATCAAACTTAGTTATGGTAAAAGCAAAATATCAAAGTGTTCTTGATTTAGGACAAAAATTAAATATACAAAATGGAGATGTTTCTGAAGAAAATGGAACTCTTAAGATTAAAGGTGTAGCGAATACACAATACGAAAAAAACCTACTTTGGGATGAAATAAAAGGAATAGGAGGAGATAATCCATCAGATATTATGGCAGATATAAAAGTTGCTGATGAGTCTGTATACCATAGACATACTGTAAAAGGAGGAGAATCTTTAAGTAAAATTGCTAAACATTATTATGGAGACCCTATGAAATATAAAGCAATTTTTGAAGCAAATAAAAATATTTTAAAAAACCCTGATGTTATTCACCCTGACCAGGAACTTATTATACCTAATCTATAATTTAAAAATATATCATATAAGTTTAAAAGACCACTATTTTAGTGGTCTTTTTAGTTTATAAACTTTTTTGCAATGTATTTGTGTGTACAGAAAATTATTAGATATTTTATAACATAACAATTATTTTATCTGCAAAAAGTAGGTTTAATTATTTGAAAATTAGCTAATAAAAAAATACGTAACAAAACCAGAATATTTTTACGTAAAAACCATAAAATTAATATTATTGTTGATTTATTAATAATATTTTATTAAAATTTTAGATAATATATCTACATTTACCGCCTAACTCAAACTCAATTACATATGAAAACGCGATTATCATTATTCGTGGGCTTATTTATTATAAGCCATGTTTTTGGTCAAGGTAGTAATCCTTGGCAAAAAACCAGTTCTGCAAAAAGTCTTAACATTATTGAGACAAAAAAAGATCTACCAAGTAACAACCTCTTTACATTAGATATTCAAGCGATGAAAACTACGCTTAATAATGCACCTTTAAGAGGAAAATCATCGAGATCTGCTACTATTATGAATTTCCCGAATGCAGAAGGAAATATGGAATCTTTTACCGTATTTGAAGCACCTGTAATGCATCCAGATTTAGCTGCAAAATACCCAAATATTAAATCTTATGCTGGTCAAGGAATAGAAGATCCTAGTGCTACTATTAGATTTAGTATTGCCCCTTCTGGATTACAAAGTATACGTATATCGGGAATTTCTAAAACTGTATTCATAGAACCATATACTAAAAGTGAATCTGTTTATACGATATACTCCAGAGATCAAAGATCAGAGGTTGCAGATAGGATAAGCTGTTCTGTAGATGAAAAAACTCCTAATTTTTCAGACACCCATTCTGCTACTCAAAAAAATGCAGATGACGGAGTTTTAAGATCTTATAGATTAGCTGTTTCTACCACAGGAGAGTACACACAATTTCATGGAGGAACAAAAGCAGGAGCTATGGCTGCAATTAATGCTACTATGACTCGCGTTAACGGTATCTATGAAACTGATTTTGGTGTAACCATGGTTTTAATTGCTAATAATGATGCAGTAGTATATACTAATGCTAATACAGATCCTTACACAGGTAGCTACAATAGTCAATTACAGTCTACATTAACAAATGTTATAGGAGAATCTAATTATGATATCGGTCACGTGTTTGTTCTTGCTCCAAAAAATGGTAATGCGGGATGCATAGGATGCGTATGTGTTAATGGACAAAAAGGAAGCGGATTTTCTTCTAGAAATAATCCTCAGGGAGATATTTATGATGTAGATTATGTAGCCCATGAAATGGGACATCAATTTGGAGGAAATCATACCTATACATTTAGAAGTGAAGGAACAAATGTTCAAATGGAACCAGGAAGTGGTACTACTATAATGGGGTATGCTGGAATTACTGGTGCTACCGATGTACAACCAAATAGTGATCCATATTTTCATGCAGCAACTATTCAGCAAATCACAAATTATGTAAAATCTACCAGTTGCCAAACCAATACAAATACAGGCAATGCAATACCAACTGCAAATGCAGGAGCAGATTATACAATTCCTAAAGGAACTCCATTTGTATTAACTGGCCAAGGTTCTGATGCCAATAATGCAGATGTATTAACCTATTGCTGGGAGCAAATGGATAATCGTGTAGGAACTTATCCTGGTCCAAATGTAACTTCTGGGGTAGCATTTAGATCCTATACCCCAACAACATCTAATCAAAGATATTTTCCTAGATTAGAAACTATTAAAACAGGGGCTACTTCATGGCAATGGGAAGCCGTTCCTAATGTAGCAAGAGCATTAAACTTTAGATTAACGGTTAGAGATAATAAAGCTGGTGGCGGTGCAAATAACAGTGATAATATGAGAGTTAATGTTACAGCTTCTGCAGGACCATTTGTTGTAAACACTCCTAACACCAATGTTAGCTGGCCAGCTGGTTCTACACAAACTGTAACCTGGAATGTTGCAGGTACAACAGGAAACGGAATTAATGCTGCCAACGTAGATATTTTATTATCTACAGATGGAGGAAATACCTATCCTGTTACTATCGCTACAGCAGTGCCTAATGATGGTTCTCACAGTATAACAGTACCTAATTCTCAAGGAACACAAAACAGAATTATGGTAAAAGGATCAGGTAATATATTCTTTGATATCTCTAATTCAAATTTTGAAATCACTGGTGGAGGTGGAACAGATACACAAGCTCCTTCTACTCCTGCCAATCTAACCACATCTAATGTTACACAAAATACTATAAACCTTTCTTGGGGAGCTGCAACAGATAATGTTGGAGTTAGTGGATATGACGTATATCAGGGTAATACTGTTATTGGTTCTGTAGCAACCACAACATACCAAGCAACAGGATTATCTCCTAATACAGCCTACACTTTTAGAGTGAAAGCTAAAGACGCTGCTGGAAACCAATCTGGTTTTAGTAATACTACTAGTGCTACTACCCTACCAGGAAATACAGGTGGTGGATGTTCTGGCGGAATTAGTTCTTTTCCTTATACTGAAGGATTAGAAAATACAATTGGTGCATGGACACAAGCAACTAGTGACGATATTAACTGGACTTTAAAATCCAACGGAACTCCTTCAAACAACACAGGTCCATCTAGTGCTGCTCAAGGCACTTATTATGCGTATATCGAAGCTTCTGGAAACGGATCTGGTTTCCCTAATAAGAGAGCGATATTAAACTCTCCATGTATTGATCTTACTACTGCATCACAGGCAACTTTTTCTTTCCAATACCATATGTATGGAACTAGTATGGGAACATTAGCTTTAGAAGCAAGTACAGATAATGGTGCTAATTGGACATCTCTTTGGACAAAATCTGGTAATCAAGGAAACTCTTGGGCATCTGCCACAGTAGATTTAACTGCTTATACAGGCGCATCCCTTACATTAAGATTTAATGGTATTACAAGTACTTCCTGGAGCGGAGATATGGCTATTGATGATATTAGCTTAACTACTGGTACTGTAAACCCTCCTGCTTGTACAGATGTAAACTTATCTATTACTTTTGATAATTATCCAGAAGAGACCAGTTGGGAAATTACTAACGCTAATAATGAAGTAGTAGCATCTGGAGGGACCTATGCTTCTCAAGCAGATGGATCTACTATTAATGTTACTGAGTGTTTAAATGCTGGTACTTATACATTTACAATTAAAGATGGTTATGGCGATGGAATTTGCTGCCAATATGGTAATGGATCTTATTCTTTAACTTCTGGTAGTACTTCTCTTGCATCTGGAGGATCTTTTGGAACTTCTGAATCAACTCAGTTTACTATTGGTAGTAGTGTATCAAGAGGTGCAATAGTTAATGGTTTTAATACTACACAAGCATCTTTAGTATCTATATATCCAAATCCTATAAATGGTACCAATGCTTTTCTTAAAATAACAGCTCCTTCAAATAATATTTCTGTAATCATTTACGATTTATTTGGAAGAAGTGTTTATAAAAATGATAACGTAAATAATAAATCTTTTAGCCCAGGAAATCTTGCTAAAGGAACTTACCTTATTAAACTTAAAGTAGATACCAAAACATTAATTAATAAACTAATTGTAAATTAATTAATGATCTAAATTTTAACAAAAACAAATACCAAAAGCCATTAAAAAAATTTTTAATGGCTTTTGTATTATTACTCAATGTCAAACAACCCCCAGATTTTGTTTTTTATCGAAAATAATAAGGTATTCTCAATAAAACCGTTAATAAACTATGGTTTTAACGTATTTTTACACCTTCAACTTAAATCCTATTTCTATGAAAAAAATACTACCAATAATTTTTCTTTTTTTGTCCTTGCAAAGTTATTCGCAATCTTTATCTAAGCTAAAAATTTTGTATGAACGTAAAGATAAGATTGTAATGAACAATGGAAAAAACTATGAAATCTTAGTTAATAAACCATTTTATTCTGTTTCTGATTCCTCTATTCCAAGACATAAACAAGTTGCTGATCATGTTTTTCGATTAAATCGTGTTCTTATTTTAAGAAATGAAGATACTTATATTGAATTAATTGAATGGGTAAAAGAAAATATGACAATATACCAATCCAGAAAACCTGTAAACTTTAACTTTACCGAAAATAATATATCTGATTCTTTGGTTTCTCCTAGCAATTAACTAGCAATTATAGTTGTTTTTGCTAGTTTAAGAATTTGTTCAAATTGTTGTTCTAAAGTAAGGTTTGAATTATCGATTTTAATAGCATCTTCTGCTTTTTTAAGAGGAGAATCTTTTCTTGTGCTATCAATATGATCTCTATTCACTACATTTTTAAGAACATCTTCATATGTTACATTTTCCCCTCTTTCTTTGAGCTCTGTATATCTTCGTTCAGCCCTATCTTTAGCAGTAGCCGTCATAAATAATTTAAGTTCTGCATCTGGAAAAACAACGGTACCGATATCTCTACCATCCATTACAATACCTTTTTCAATACCCATTTTCTGTTGCTGTTCTACTAGCTTTTTTCGAACTTTAGAAACAGCAGCAATTTTACTAACATGTTTAGATACTTTTAAGGATCTGATTTCTTGCTCTACAGCTTCCCCATTAAGTAAAACTTCAACTAATCCTGTTTTAGAATTAACAGCAAACTTAATATCTATTTCTGGAAGACTTTTTTCTAATTCTTCTTCATCAAAATGAGATTCACCTATATATCCCATTCTCATAGCATACAAGGAAACTGCTCGATACATAGCACCAGTATCTACATAAATATACCCTAATGCTTTAGCTAATTGTTTTGCAACTGTACTTTTTCCTGTTGAAGAATGTCCGTCAATAGCAATAATAATCTTTTTGTCTTCCAATTTTAAAATCCTCAAATGTTTATTAAAAACAAAAGTAAAGGAAAGATCTGAAATATACAGGATAGCCAAAAAATAAAACAGAATAAATCTATTTACACTAATATTTGTAAATATGATTTCATTCTAATTAAATCATTTAACGCATATAGTAGTTACCAATAACTTCTATATCAAAAACAAAATTTATAAATACTAAAATTTAAAATAATACTAGTACAAAACTACAGAAACACAATAATTACTAATAAACCGAGTTATTTACCTTTAACCCCCTATTCTATTGCATGGTAATAAATTACTTACACGCATCTTGAATCATTTTCACTAACCAAAACAAGCAGTTATGGGCTTTTTTGATTTTTTAAACGAAAAAATTGCAATAGATTTAGGCACTTCAAACACGCTTATTTCCTATAAAGGAAAAATAGTTATAGACAACCCTTCGATAATTAGCATACATCAAATTACTGGTAAAATTATTGCGGTAGGTAAAGAAGCTGGTATGATGCGAGGGAAAATTAATAAAAATATAAAAACAATTTCCCCTTTTAAAAATGGTGTTATTTCTAATTTTGATGCAGCAGAAAAAATGCTAACTACTTTCATCAAAGGGTTATCTTCATTTAATTCTACTATGTTTTCATCGTCATATAATATGATAATATCCATTCCTTGTGGTAGTACCGAAGTAGAAATGAGAGCGGTAAAAGAATCTGCAAAACGCCTAAATGCCAAAAAAATATTTTTGATTCACGAGCCAATTGCAGCTGCAATTGGGGGTGGGATAGATATACTAAAACCAAACGGAAATATGATTATTGATATTGGTGGAGGAACTACAGAAATTGCAGTAATATCATTAGGGAGAATAATAAGTGGGCAATCTGTAAAAATAGCAGGTAATGTTTTTAATGAAGATATTATACATTATGTAAGAGAATCACACAATCTTCATATAGGGGAGTCTATGGCTGAAAAAATAAAAATAAAAATTGGAGCTGCTGTAGACAAATTAGAATTACCTCCTGAAAATATGTCTGCCGAAGGAAGGGATCTTCTTACAGGAAAACCAAAACAAATTCAATTATCATATACTGAAATTAAAAAAAGTTTAGACAAGTCTATTACTCAAATAGAAAATGCAATATTAGAGACTCTTTCAGAAATACCTCCTGAGATTTCTGCAGATATATATAATTCTGGTATTTTTTTAACTGGTGGAGGATCTTTATTAAGAGGGCTTGACGAAAGGTTATCCAGAAGTACAGAGTTACCAGTTCATCTTGGCGACCAACCACTAAAAACAGTTGTTAAAGGCAGTGAAATTGTTTTAAAAAACCTGGATGTATATACCACTGTTCTGGTACAGAAAGAAAGCAATTTTGCATGAGTTCTAAAAAAAAGTAGCTTTTCTATAAGATTAAGTTTTTATATCTTTTTTACAGAAAAGCTACTTCATAATTTTATTATTTCAGTTTATTTATAATTTCTTGGCATTTTTAACTTTCGTATTTGTTAAGGCCAAATTAAGAACATCGCTCATATCTTTAACATAATGAAATGTAAGTCCCTTTAAATAATCGGCTTTAATCTCATTAATATCTCGTTTATTATCTTCACAAAGTAAAATTTCTTTGATATGTGCTCTCTTTGCTGCAAGAATTTTTTCTTTAATGCCACCTACTGGTAATACTTTTCCTCTTAAAGTAATTTCTCCTGTCATTGCAAGACTTTTCTTTACTTTACGTTGTGTAAATAAAGATACAAGTGATGTAAGCATTGTTATTCCTGCACTAGGACCATCTTTTGGTGTGGCACCCTCAGGAACATGTATATGTACATTATAAGTATCAAAAATATCTGGATTAATTCCTAAATCTGTTGCATTTGCTTTAATATATTCCATCGCAATGGTAGCAGATTCTTTCATTACTTTACCTAGATTTCCAGTAATCGTAAGATTTCCTTTTCCTTTAGACAGTATAGATTCTATAAACAATATATCTCCTCCTACGCTTGTCCACGCTAATCCAGTCACTACACCAGCTACATCATTATTTTCGTACTTATCTCTTTCTAGTTTTGGTGATCCCAAAACCTCTATAACATCTTCATTACTAATCTTTACATTATACTCCTCCTCCATTGCTATATTTTTGGCTGCATATCGAACCATTTTAGCAATTTGTTTTTCCAGACCTCTTACTCCGGACTCTCTGGTATAACCTTCAATTATTTTTTCTAATTGTGCTTTTCCTATTTTGATATGAGATTTATCTAACCCATGTTCTTCTAACTGCTTAGGTAACAAATGCTGTTTTCCAATTTCTACCTTTTCTTCAATAGTATATCCAGTTACATTAATGATTTCCATACGATCTCGAAGTGCTGGTTGAATTGTCCCAAGGCTATTCGATGTAGCAATAAACATTACTTTAGAAAGGTCAAACCCCATTTCTAAGAAATTATCATGAAATTCTGAATTCTGCTCTGGATCTAAAACCTCTAAAAGCGCAGAGGATGGATCCCCTTGATTACCAACAGATAATTTATCTATTTCATCTAAAACAAAAACTGGATTACTGGTCCCTGCTTTCTTAAGACTTTGTATAATTCTGCCAGGCATAGCACCTATATATGTTTTTCTATGACCACGTATTTCTGCTTCATCACGAAGTCCTCCTAGAGATATCCTTACGTACTCTCTTCCTAATGCTTCTGCTACAGATTTTCCTAAAGATGTTTTACCAACTCCTGGAGGCCCGTACAAACATAATATAGGTGATTTCATATCATTACGCAGTTTTAATACTGCAAGATATTCTATAATACGACGTTTTACTTCATCTAACCCATAGTGGTCTCTATCCAAAACTTTCATAGCTCGTTTTAGATCGAATTTATCGGTACTAAACTCATTCCATGGCAAATCTAAAAATAAATCCAAATAATTACGCTGTATGGAATATTCTGCCACTTGTGGGTTCATGCGCTGCATTTTAGCAAGTTCTTTTTCAAAATGCTTTTTCACCTTTTCATCCCACTTTTTATCTTTACTGCGTACACGCATTTCTTCAATTTCATCTTCATGTGAAACTCCACCTAATTCTTCTTGGATGGTTTTCATTTGTTGATGCAAAAAATACTCTCGCTGTTGTTGGCTCATATCATGCTGAACCTTATTTTGAATATCATTTTTGAGCTCTAATTTCTGAAACTCAACATTCATATATTTAAGAGTGGCCAATGCTCTTTCTTTAAGATCATTTACCTCTAAAAGTTTTTGTTTTTCTTCTACCGGAAGATTTAGATTAGAGGACACAAAATTTATCAAGAAAGAATTACTTTCGATATTTTTAATTGCAAAAGAGGCTTCAGACGGAATCGTTGGGCTCTCTTTTATTATTTCTAAAGCAAGATCTTTTATAGAATCTATTATAGCACTAAATTCTTTATTTTCTTTTGCCGGCCTAGCCTCTGGAACTTCTTTTACCGTTGCCTTAATGTATGGTAGTTCTTCTACAACTTCATCTATATGAAAACGCTTTTTTCCTTGTAGAATTACTGTAGTATTACCATCTGGCATTTTTAATACCCTTAAAATACGAGCAACTACCCCAACAGTATTAATATCTTTTAAAGAAGGATTTTCTATTCCCTCTTCTTTTTGTGAAACAACACCTATAGTCTTACTTCCATTATTTGCATCATTAAGAAGTTGAATAGATTTATCTCTTCCTGCTGTAATTGGAATAACTACCCCTGGAAATAATACTGTATTTCTTAATGGTAAGATCGATAGCACGTCTGGTAAATCTTCTTTGTCTATTTCCTCTTCATCTTCTGGAGTCATTAAAGGAATTAACTCTGCATCTTCTTCTATTCCCTGAAATGACAAACTGTCAAGGGTTGTAAATTTGGTTTTTGCCATATGTATATATAAAAGTCATTTTGTCATTACAACAAAACTATATTTTTTTTAAAAATTAATTTTAACTTATCAAATCCACTATAATACTCTATAAAACAAGGTATTTATTATTGATTTGTTATATATTATTCAATTGTTGTGCCACAAGTTTTAAAAAAAATATTTAAAAACTGTAACAAAGTATCTCTTTATATATCTTTATGTTAAAGTAAATTATTTTTTGTCACTAACCCAACTAAATACAGAGCAATTAATTGCAAAATGTCGAGAGCAAGATCAAAATGCCCAGCTCGAAACTTATAATCGTTATTATAAAGCGATGTATAATACGGCATTACGAATTTTAAAAGATACTGCAGAAGCTGAAGATATCATGCAAGAGTCTTTTTTAATTGCTTTTACTAAGTTATCTATGTTAGAAGATAATACTTTGTTTGGTGCTTGGCTAAAAAGGATAGTTATTAATATGAGTTTAACAACCTCTCGTAAAAAAGATATACATAATGAGGTTGCTTTAGAAACGGTAGAATATGCTCTTACAGATAACGATGGGATCCCAGAAGAAGATATAATATCTATAAAAGCAGATACTATCTTAAACACACTTATGCAACTTAAAGATAGTTATAGTACTGCTTTATCCTTGCACTTAATAGAAGGGTATGATTATGAAGAAATCTGCCTGATTATGAATATTTCCTATTCTAATTGTCGTACGCTTATTTCGCGCGCAAAAGAAAGCTTACGTAAAAAATTGCAATTTGTATGAAAAATAATGAAATAGAAAAGTTATTTGAAAGCGTAAAAGGAAAATTAGATATCTATGAGCCTTCTACGAACCATCAAGTAATGTTTTCAGAAAAATTAAAGCAACAAAGCAAAGTTGTACAATTACATCCTAAAAAAAGATCCTGGTATAAACCTTTAAGTATAGCTGCCAGTATAGCAATAGTGTTTGGGTTAACAATAATGGCATTTATTGCTAATCCGAAACAGGAAATAGATTTAGCTTATGTATCTCCACAAATGAAAGAAACACAAAGCTTTTTTACCTCTGTAATTCAAGTACAACTTGAAGAAATTAATGAAGCTTCCTCTAAAGAAACCAAAGGATTAGTACTAGATGCAATGAATCAACTAGAAAAATTAGAAGAAGACTATAATTTTTTAAAAAAAGATCTTTTTCAAAGCGGAAATGATAATCGTGTTATTAGTGCTATGATTAAGAACTTTCAAAAACGGGCAAATTTATTAGAAGAAGTGCTTCAAAAAATTAATGACATTAACGAATTAAAAAAAATAAACAATGAAAACTCTATACTATAGCATACTATTTTTGTTACTAACCCCAACACTTGTTTTAGCAAACAATGGCGATTTAAAAGGAAAATACACTAAGGAAAAAACATTAAAAAAAGAATTTGCTGTTAACACTAACGCTTTACTGAAAATTAAAAATGATTATGGTAATCTGGATATCACTTCCTGGAACGAAAACCGAATTGTTATGGAAATAAGTATTAAAGTTAGCGGAAACGATGAAGAAAAAGTAATTAAAAAACTAGAAACTATTGATGTAGAATTTGACGCATCCTCACAAATAGTAAGTGCTAAGACTACTTTTAATAAAAATGATAGTTCTTGGTGGGATAAATGGACTAGTGGTTGGAATAATAATTTGAACATGAAAATCAACTACACTATAAAAGTACCAATAACAAATAGTGTTGATCTTAATAATGATTACGGAAGTATTACTTTAGATAAAATAAAAGGAGATGCCAAAATTAATTGTGATTATGGACAAATTATCCTTGGAGAGCTACTCGGAAAAAATAATGATATCAATATTGATTATACAAACAACAGCACTATAGGATACATAAAGAATGGTAAAATAAATGCGGATTACTCTGATTTTGAAATAGAAAAAGGCGACTATATTAACTTAAATGCTGATTATACCCAATCAAAATTTAAATCTATCAAAAACTTAACTTACGATTGTGATTATGGTGGAATTCGTATTGAAAATGGAGGTAAAGTTACTGGAGATTCAGATTATGTGAATACTAAAATTGGTACGATATCAAAAGAACTACTTATTAATTCGGATTATGGGTCTATTGAAGTTCGTTCTCTACAACCATCCTTTAAAAATGTAAAAATAACAACAGATTACACAAGTGTCTCTATAGGTTATGAAAACGAATGTGCTTATGATTTTTCAATTCACACTTCTTATGGAGGTGTCAAACTAGACGAAAGCATACAAATACAAAAAAAGTATGTTAAAGATTCGAAAAAAGAGTACCAGGGACATTACGGCACGTCTACTAGTGGAAATACCATAGACATAACCTCTAGTTATGGAGGGATTAAACTTATCAAAAACTAAATATAAAAATTCAATAAATCAATCTATAAAAATGAAAACAGTACTATTTATTTTAGGCCTTACTATTTGCAGTATAAATTCGTTACAAGCACAATGGTGGGGAAATGGTAAAAAGATTAAAGGAGACGGTAATATGGTTACCAAAAACAGAACTACGTCTGACTATGATCAAATTAAAGTAAAAGGAAGCTTAGATGTATCCTTAATATTAGGAACTGAAGGACAAATTATTATTGAAGGAGAAAGTAATTTGATAGAATATATTGTAACCGAAGTAGAAAGTGATATATTAAGGGTTCATGTAAAAAAGGGATATAATATAGAACCATCCCGAAATAAGAAATTAATCATTACAGTTCCTTTTAAAGACATTTCGCAGGTTACTTTATCAGGATCTGGAGATATTTATAGTTCTGACACTATTACGGCTACAGATTTCAAAACTGGCGTTTCTGGATCTGGGGATGTTAGGTTAGTTGTTGCAGCAAAAAACGTATGGGGACAAGTTACGGGTAGCGGAGATTTAGATCTAAAAGGTTCTACAGAAAGCTTTAATGGAAACGTATCTGGATCTGGTGATCTTGCTGCTTTTGACCTTAATTCAAAAAATGTAACCGCCACTGTATCGGGTTCTGGAGATATTGAAGTTATGGCTACCTCTTTTTTAAAAGCCAGAGTATCGGGATCTGGAGATATATTTTATAAAGGAGATCCACAAAAAGAAGACAAAAAAGTTTCAGGGTCTGGAGATATTACAAAAAGATAACATTTATTTGGTAACATATAAACTGCTTAAGGTTTTATAACTTTAGGCAGTTTTTTATTTAAAAAAGTGTGAATTAAAATAAGGAAAACACCTCTCCCCTTTCTAAAATATTAATTGTTTAGAGGTTCCTTTTTCAACTGCTCAATCTATACGAGACACTAGTGATTTAAAAATGTATTTAAACTTTTACAGGTCACCAGATAAATACTCTTTAATTTACTAATTTTAGAGTCTTTGCAATGATTAGCTAACCAAAAAACAATCTTATTATACACCAAAAAAGTCTTTTTTCTGCTTCCTAGACAAAAGTTAGAGTAACTTGATATAATAAATTTATATTTTTACGTTATAATTCATTATTTTACACGCCACCCCAAAACAAATTTATATTGTTATTTTTATCAAAAAGAGATATTCCTTTTCATCAAATTATTCCTGAAGGATATGTAGATATACATTCTCATTTACTTCCTGGTATTGATGATGGTGTAAAAACTATATATCAATCTGCCTATATTTTAGAACAATTTGAAAAATTAGGTATACAAAAAATTATTACTACTCCTCATGTATTAAAGGATATTTGGCCTAATTCGTCAGAAACTATATTAAAAAACTTAAAAGAGCTTAAAACCGTACTTAAACCGTTAGGTATTTCTAAAATTGAATTGCAGGCTAGTGCAGAATACATGATGGATGATTTATTTTTTAAGAGACTAAAAAATAATGACATTCTACCCTTGCATCAAGATTATATTCTTGTAGAAATGTCTACGTTTAGTCCTCCTATTAATCTTAAAGAAATAGTATTTGAAATTAAACTTGCTGGATACACTCCTATTTTGGCACACCCCGAAAGATATTCATTCTATCAAAATAATTTAATGAAATTTAATGAATTAAAAAATTTAGGTTTTTTGTTTCAGCTTAACCTCTTGTCTTTATCTGGATATTATGGAAAAGAAGTAAAATCTTTTTCTAAAAAATTAATAGACTCTAATTATATTGATTTTACTGGCACAGATGTACATAATTATCACCAGTTAGAGATTTTAGAAAAAGGATTTAATAATAAAATTGCTAAAAAAATCACACCTATTATGAAAAATAATTTAATTTTTTCTTAATTCTTTTTACCATAGCCATACCCATAATTATAACCAGCTTTAGTTGTATTTGCAGCATTTAATAATACAGCAATGTTAGGTAAACGTTTTTCTGAATAGAAATTTTCAGGAACTTGTAATAATCGCTTATCTGAAAAATTTTCTCTTACAATATAAATACTTAGATCTGCATATTTTGCAATTAATAACGTATCTGTAACTAGACTAACAGGTGCTGTATCTACTATAATATAATCATAGTTATTTTGGAGATATGTAAATATTGTTTCTACCCTGTCTTGCATTAAAAGTTCTGCTGGATTAGGTGGAATTACTCCAGAAGGTATAATATCAAAAGAATCCTCTTCTTTGTCATTTAAAATTATATCTTCAGGATTCAACTGTTTATTCATTATATAATTAGTCAGTCCCTTTGTATTTTTCCCAAAAGGAAGATCAAAAAACTTATGCATTTTAGGGTCTCTTAAATCTGTTCCTAAATAAGCTACTTTTTTACCCGAAATAGCTAATGTTTTAGCCAAATTTGATGATACTAAAGTCTTTCCTTCTCCAGAAATAGTGGATGTAACAAAAATAACTTTTCCTTCTGCTTTATCTATTCCAGTCAAAAGAAAGTCTAGATTTGTTCTTAAAATCCTAAATGCTTCTGCTATTGAGGATCTGTCATTTTGTGAGATCATAATCTTTTCTTTAGATTTCACTTTTGGAATAGATCCAATAATAGGCATAGAAAGCGCTTTTTCTAGATCTTCTCTAGAATTCACTTTAGTATTTAATAGATCCGATGTATAAATAATTAAAAAAGGCAACATTAAACCAAGAAAAAAAGCTCCTGCATAAATTGTTTTTTTATTTGGAGATACTGGATAAGAGTTTAAAGTAGAAGCCCTGTCTATTACTCGGGCATTAGAAAGAGTAATGTGACTGGTTATCTCTGCCTCTTCTCTTTTTTGTAATAAATAAAGATATAATTGTTCTTTAATAGATTGCTCTCGCTCAATCACTCTTAGATCTTTTTGTCGAATAGGCGCATTATATAATTTACCACTAAAATACTGATCTTGCGTTCTAAGACTTTTTAAACGAATGTCTATAGAATTTTTTAAACTATTTAAGCTCCCAATTAAAACTTGTCGTAATCCATCAATTTGCTGATCTATATTTACAACAACAGGATTTTGCTCACTAGAGGATTTAAGTAAACGTTGTCTTTGAAGTATTAATACATTATATCTGGATACTGTAGTAGTAATTGTTGGGTCTTCAAACCCTAAATTTGCTGGCACAAGATCATATTTACCATCTTGACTTAATACAAATCTACGCATAGATTCTATAAGCCGATGCTGAGTATTTAACGATTCTATTTCTTGAACATTTCTTGAGTCTATATCTGCAACTCTTTGTGTTTGAGCACCTATATCATTAGTCAATCCATATTTTGCAAGATATCCTGCAGCTTCATCATCTACTTCTGTTAAATCTCCTGAAATAAGATTTAAACGATCATTTATAAAATTTGCAGTTCTGGCTGATGCTTGTTTTTTGTTTTCTATAGTAGCTATATTATACTCATCTACAAGATTATTAATAATATCTTTTGCCTTTTCTTTTACTGGGTCATTCAAAGAAATTCTTACTATAGAAGAATTTTTCATAGGCAGGATAGATAATCTTCCTCTGTAGGACTCTGCAACCAATTTTACAGGTGATATTAATATTTTTATCTTTTTACCTACATAAGACTCTATAGTATCTATACTTGGCGTAATTACTATATCTCCAACACTACTACTAATAGTTTTACCAAAAGAATGACTACTTAACTTGTTTCCTTTTTTATCTAAAAAAGAAAAAGAAGTACCAGAATCAATTTGGACATGAAATATCTTTGATTTTGTTTTTACAACAGTATCATGAGATAAAAAATTAATTTCGATTAGTGATTTAGGATAGTTTTCTGCTTCTAAAATTCTTCCTTCACTAAAATATCGAACATTTAATTTTAAATTATTAACTACATTAGTTAATAGAGTTCTGGATTTTATTATTTGAATCTCATTTTCGATTGAGTTTTTCGTATCATCCAGTAAACCAAGGTCTTTAAAAGCAGATAGCTCAGACTCACTAATATTCTGATCTTGAGAGATCATTATGGAAGAGAATACATTGTATTGTGGAATCGTATATCTTACTTTAAGATATGCTCCAGTTACGAAAACAAAAACACTTAAGGCGAACCAATACCACCGTTTTATATATTTAATTATCTGATCTCTAAGGTTTATACTAAATCCAGAAGAATCAATTGCTGCTCTTTTTGCAGGTGAATTATTATTAGAAATCATACCTTATATTATCTATTATCTTACAATCAAAGTTACCACAGATAAAATGACACCCACTATACTTATAATAATACCTACTGTGTTATTACGAGATTTAGATTCTTTTATTCTAGACACATTTGGCTCTACATATAACACATCATTTTGAGCTAAATAATAGACAGGAGATTCAAAAACAGTTTTAGAGGTAAGATCTAAGCGATGATAGGTGTTTTCTCCATCATTTTCTCTAATCACCATTACATTATCTCTTTTTCCTTTAATTGTCATATCCCCTGCTAACCCTAGGGCCTCTATAATAGTAACTCTTTCATTAGGTATATTATATGACCCTGGTCTTCCTACTTCTCCCATTACAGTAATCTTAAAGTTTTTAAGTCTTACATTTACTATAGGATCATTAATATAGATTTTTAATTTTTCCTTAATCATATCTTTTACCTGAACCCTAGTTAATCCTGCTATTTTTAAACTTCCTAAAACAGGAAAATCAATGTTTCCTTCTTCATCTATTAAATAAGTAGGCTCTGGCGAGTTATTAGAATTTGCTCCTCCTACTGGACCTTCATTTATAGAAGTTCCTTGCATAAGATTAAAAGGCATAGCAGCGTCCATATCTGCTGCCGATATAAAAATACTTACTATATCATCTACTTTAAAAATTGGTGTAAATGAATTTGTTGAAGAAATTTTTTCCAAATTCGAGGAATCTTGAAAATACACAACATTTTCAGGGGTTTTACATGAAAAAATAAAAATCAACCCTAAAAATAAAAACAAAAATCTACTCCCCATATTTTTAATACTTTGTAAGTAACCCTATAATGAATCACAAAAATATAACTTTATTTAATTCTGCAATACGATTTTATCTGATCTATTGTCTTGCTTATTGTTTTTTCAAGACTTTTCAGAAATACTATGCATCTATTTGGCGAGTTTGTATTCCAAAACAAACAAGCTTTTATCCTAAAAAATAATTTATGCAGTATACTTTTCCCAAATTATATACCGAATAGTTATTACTTTATAATTGTGTGAAACAAATTAGACGAAAACGCCTAATTTATTTCTAAATTTTTCTTTATTTACTTTATCAATACTTTCAAAAGCAGAGTTCTTAGAAATAAATTCTGGAACAATTTCTTTTAATTTACTAACAATTTGATGATCCTGACTAAGTAAATTCATTATACAAAGATCATCTATCTTATCTTTTATCATATCACAATCATTATCATCAAACTTACTTATCATAATTTTTTTGTGGTATGTAGCTAAAGTGTTTTCTGTATCTGCTAAAAGTTCCTCATATAATTTTTCACCTGGTCTAAGTCCAGTTATTTTTATATCTATGTCGTCTGGGTATTTTAATCCTGATAATCTTATCATTTTTTTAGCAAGATCAAAGATTTTAACAGATTCACCCATATCGAAAATAAAAATCTCGCCACCGTTACCCATTGTTCCTGCTTCAATTACTAATTGAGAAGCTTCTGGTATAGTCATGAAAAAACGAGTTACATCTTGGTGCGTAACTGTTAACGGGCCTCCTTTTTGAATTTGCTTTTTGAATAAAGGTATTACTGATCCATTAGATCCAAGTACATTCCCAAATCTAGTAGTAATAAACTTTGTATTACTGCTCCCGTTAATACATTTTATGTACATTTCTGCAACTCTTTTGGTTGCACCCATTACATTAGTAGGGTTAACTGCTTTATCTGTAGATACAAAAACAAATTTATCAACTCCAAAATCAGAAGATAAATCTGCTAATTTTCTAGTTCCCAAAACGTTAATCTTAATAGCTTCACATGGATTATTTTCCATAAGAGGAACATGCTTATAGGCTGCTGCATGAAAAACCATATTTGGTCTATACTTTTGGAATATAGTCTCTATTCTTTGATGATCTCTTATATCTGCTACTATAGGAGTAAAGTTAGTTACTCCTTTACTTAATAGTTCTTGTTGTAAATCATATAAAGGAGATTCTGCCTGATCCACCAAAACAAGATGCTTGTAACTATAATAAGATGCTTGTCTTACTATTTCGCTTCCGATAGAACCTGCTGCCCCTGTAATCATAATAACCTTGCCATTAAGCTCTTTAGTAATGTTTTGGTTATCCATACAAATAGGTGCTCTTTCTAACAAGTCTTCAATTTGAATTTCTTTGATCTGAGAAACGTTTAGCTTACCATCAATCCAATCATTAACAGCGGGCACTATCTTTACAGTAACTGGCAACTTAAGGAGGTTATCTGAAATCTCAGATAATCTTTTTTTACTTATATGTGGTATCGATACTACTATTTCTTTGATATTATTTTTTAAAATAAAATTTTTATCAATTGCTTTTGAAGCATATACCTTGATACCATTAATAGTTTTTCCTATTTTTTGAGAATTGTCATCTATAAATCCAACAACAGATAAAGAAGATGTGTTAGAGTCGTTAGTTATAGCTGCCAGAGTTATTAAACCAGAATCTCCTGCCCCATAAATTAATACTCTTGAAGTTTCTCCTATTTTTGATTTGATATAATAATAACAATACTTAAATATTAAACGACTTGTAGTAAGTGTAATAATATTTAGTAAATAATGTATACAAATTATAGATACAGGAATATTTAAAAGTTCAGGCATCAAGGATAACCTACTAGAAGCCATTAAAAACCCTGTTAAACATATTAAAACGGTTACTGCCAAAAATAAGTTATAAGCATCTCTCATTCCTGTATGCCTAACCACTCCCTTATAAGAACCAATCAATAAAAAACTTAACACAGCCAGAACTGCTACTATTGGCAATTGGTATAATAAATTAGATGCCTCTAAATTTAATCCAATTCCAAATCTAATTACATATGCTAAAAGAAAATTAAAAATTGTAATTAGTACGTCGATTGATAAAACAAGCCATTTTGAAGCATGCTTATGTGAATTATTGATTAAGTAATTTTTTATCATCTCAATACATTTTTAATTACCGATACTATTCTGTGTAAATCTTCTTCTTCCAAATTAGATCCACTGGGTAAACAAAGACCTCTATCAAATAAATCATCAGAAACTCCATTTAGATAAGCATCACAATCTGCAAAAACCGCTTGTTGGTGCATAGGTTTCCATAAAGGTCTTGACTCTATATTTTCTTCTGCTAATGATAATCTTATTTTTTCTCTCAATTCATAAGAAGTAGTCTCTATACAGGTTAACCATCTATTGGATATATATCCTGGAGGTTCCTCTAGAAATTTTATTTCTGAAGAATCGACGAGATTTTTTTTATAAAACTCAAAGTTACTTTGTCTATTACTTACATGATTTTCCAGCACTTCCATCTGTCCTCTTCCAATTCCTGCTGTTACATTACTCATCCTATAATTATAACCTATTTCAGAATGTTCGTAATGAGGAGCATCATCTCTAGACTGCGTAGCCCAAAAAATAGCTTTTTCTTTATACTCTTGTTTTTTAGAAACTAGAGCTCCTCCTCCTGATGTAGTAATAATTTTGTTTCCATTAAAAGACAGAATAGCAATATCTCCAAAAGTTCCGCATTTAATACCTTGAAAAGAACTTCCCAAAGCTTCTGCGCTATCTTCAAGTATAGGAATTCTATACTTTGCTGCTATTTGATGAATTGCTTCTACATTATATGGCATACCATATAAATGAACAGCTATAATCGCTTTTGGCTTCTTCCCTTTAGCTATTTTATCCTTTATTGCAATTTCTAACTGTTCTGGACAGATATTCCATGTAGACCTTTCGCTATCTACAAATACTGGTTTTGCCCCAAGATATACTATTGGGTTGGCTGAAGCTGCAAATGTCATACTCTGGCATAACACTTCATCACCCGCTGTAACGCCAAGTAACTTTAATCCCAGATGCAATGATGCCGTTCCTGAACTTAAAGTAGCTACATGAACATTTTCCTGAAGATAATTCTGGATATCTTTTTCGAACCCATTAACATTTGGACCAAGCGGAGCTATCCAGTTGGTATCAAATGCTTCTTTTACAAATTTCTGCTCTGTCCCACCCATATGTGGTGAAGAAAGCCATATTTTTTTTGAATCAATTACATTCATAATTTTCCCATTAATAATGAACAATAATATCTCGTTGATTAAATCATAACCACATGTTATGCATAATCAAAGATCTTTTTTGATGACAATCTAATAAACATTGGAAGAAAGGGGGTAGAACTTCCTTTTATGAATTTACTTTTTAATTATTTTCCAGAGCTAAAATAGTTCAGTTAAATCAATTAACAATCTAAATTCTAGTTTTTTAGACAGGATACTAAAAAAAACGTTCAATGAACAATGTTAAGCAAAATATTTTCTTGTCTTACAGGAATCCCGTAAGAAAAGTATTATAGGTTTTAAATAAAATTACTTGTATAAAAAAACATTTTTATTAAATTTTGATGCAAAATTAACCATAATTACTATTTAAATCACCGTTTTATATTAATTATGCGTGATTTTTTTAACTATACAATGATAGGATTATATCCTTAAAAAAAAGTAAGGAAAAACCCTTTTTACCAAGGGTGTTTTCCCCTAAAAATACTCTTGATTTAGTAATAAATCTAATAGCATAAAAAAACTGCAAAAAAAATCAATAAATATTTGATTTATAAAATTAAATGAGTAAAATTTATACGCTTTTAAAAAAATAGAATTTGTTGCATAAAATTCTAAAGTAGATACCTCCCCAAAAATCTTAATAATTATAGTAATCAATATAGATGTTATTTAATTCGTTAGATTTTTTCATTTTTTTACCTATAGTTTTTATACTCTATTGGTTTGTTTTCTATAAAAAAAATCAGATTCAGAATTCCTTTCTTCTTTTTGTCAGCTATGTGTTTTATGGACTGTGGGATTGGAGATTTCTTTTGCTAATTTTAGCAAGTACCTTAGTTGATTTCTTTGTTGGCCAAGCTATTTATACTAGTAAATCTAAAAAGGAAAGAAAAAGATGGTTATGGGTAAGTGTTATTTTTAACATTGGGCTTTTAGGTTTCTTTAAATATTATAATTTCTTTATAGATTCCTGGATAGATTTTCTTTCTTTTTTTGGAAATGATGTTAAAAGTACCTGGACTCTACAAATTATTCTGCCAGTTGGAATCTCTTTTTACACCTTTCAAACCATGTCATATTCTTTAGACATATATTACAAAAGGCTAAGTCCTACTAAAGATTTTATTTCCTTTGCTACGTTTGTAAGTTTTTTTCCTCAATTAGTTGCTGGCCCGATTGAAAGAGCTTCTAACCTTTTATCTCAAATTACTACTAAAAGAGTTTTTAATTATACACAATGCACCGATGGCTTAAAGTTAATCTTATGGGGATTATTTAAAAAAGTAGTTATTGCAGATTCAATTGCTCCTATTGTAGACGATATTTTTGCAAATTATAATGATTATTCTGCTTCTACCCTTATAATGGGTGTTTCTTTATTTAGTTTTCAAGTATATGGTGATTTTAGCGGTTATTCTGATATAGCAATAGGAACAGCCAAGTTATTTGGCATAGAGCTAATGTCAAACTTTAAATTCCCTAATTTTTCAAGAAATGTTGCCGAATATTGGCAAAGATGGCATGTATCCTTATCTACTTGGTTTCGACATTACGTATATATTCCTCTTGGCGGAAGCCGGGTTAGTACACTTAAATCTATTAGAAATATTATCATTATTTTCTTGGTTAGTGGTTTTTGGCATGGTGCAAATTGGACTTTTATTGTTTGGGGAGGCATTCATGCTATCTTCTATATTCCTGTTTTTTTAATGGGTAGAAATCGAATTTATATGAATACTGTTGTAGCAGAAAATCGTTGGTTACCATCATTAACAGAAATTACACAAATAATACTTACTTTTTTTCTTGTTACATTTTCTAGAGTATTTTTTAGATCACAATCTATTACAGATGCCTTAGGGTTTTTAGAACAGATATATTCTAATTTTTATTATGAAACCTACCAGCATCCTCTAGGATATCGTATGATAGATTATTTTATTTTACTTGGGATTTTTGTGCTGTATGAATATAGGATTAGAAAAGATGAAAGAGCTCCTTTTAAATTTACATCTAAATCAGTACGATTTTTAATATACGTATTGGTTGTACTAGGAATGCTATTGTTTTTTGATGATAGCGTAGATAGATCTTTTATTTATTTTCAATTTTAATCTATTAGATTTAAAATAATACTTAAATCAAAATGAAAAAACTTATTCTAAAAAGTATATTGTATGTTTTCTTAATAATCATATTATTAGAAGGCTTAGTTCGTGTGTTATATTTAGGAAAAGACACTCCTACTCGGTTCCTAGATGCCTATAAAGTAGAAAAATGGAAACCTAATCAAAATGGATATTCTGTTACTGGAAATCGAAGACAAAACTTTTCTGAATATCATATCAATGCATCTGGCTATAACTCGTATCGAGAATTTACACCCACAAAAAACAAAATAGAAATCGCACTTGTGGGGGATTCTTTTATTGAAGGATTCCACCAAAATTATTATAATTCAATCGGCAAAAAAATAGAACAAAAAATACCTAATATTGAGGTGTATGAATACGGCTACGCTGGATATGATTTTGCAGATCAACTACATCTAGTGTATTCGTATAAAGAACAATTCGATTTGATCGACCATGTTATTTTAGGAATAAAGTTTTCTAATGATCTAACCCGAGGAGAATATAATGTTGTTAAAAGCAGACTAGCTTTAGAATCTCCTGTACATAAATTATTAAAAAAAAGTAAGCTTTTAGTTTACTGCAAAAGCATAGGAGTTCTGGATCCTCCGCAAGAGCTAATGTATCGCATAATTAACGTTCTTAAACCTAAGAAAAAAATAATTCCAAAAAATGATATTGAAATACAGAAATTAAAAGAAGAAAAGGATAAAATGTATTTAACCAATTTTAAAAGTTTAATATCAAAATACGGATATGATAAAGAGCGTTTTACTCTTTTGTTGGATTCTCAGATAACAAGCCCCTTATTTTTATCTTATTTAGAAGAAAATCAATATAATTACATTGATTTTTCTTCTTCATTTAAAAAATCTGATCAATCTACTACACTTATTTATGACAGACATTGGAATAATAATGGCAGAAATCTTGTAGCTAAAAGTATAGTTGACTATTTAATAAAAAATTTCTTGAAACCGACTATCCTCGAGGCAGAGCCATAGAGGTATTTCGCCAGTTTCATTTTGGTCTTGGGACCAAAAACCGAAATTTTGTATTTTACCTCACCCAGAACTGCCGAAAATGGCAGTTCTGACCTCTCCCAAGGAGAGGTGAATCGGAAACCCCGAGGCAGAGCCTTCGAGGAATTATTTAGATTAAAAGGCAGATTTCTTTATGAAAAAACAACTTTTTGCATTTTAGATTTCCCTGCTATTATATATGTCTTTTGCTTTTCAGAAACAGAAACTTCTAAAACCTTAACGTCTGAAACATGTTCTATACTACTATATAAAAAATCGAAAACAATATTCCTTAAAAAAATATAATCGTCACTATTAAAATCTACAATAAGATATTCTTCTTTATTGTATTGTACTTTTTCTATAGGAAATGCTTCATACTCTACCCCTACAGTATTATCATTTTTTTTGCGCTTTGCTTTATATTCTTTATATCTAACGTAGGCTATTTTAAAAATCAATTCTTTTACAGAAGCTTTTATGTATTCTAAATTCCCATAAAATGCTGCTATACTGCTGTTTTTTGGGTACATAATTTGATGTTCAAAATTATATATATGATTACTCCATTCTCTCTTATACGTAAGATCTCCCATTCCCATCTCATACGATTTATGATCGTTAGCAATACACCAATCTAATTTCTTATAAATTTCTAAACTTCCTAAACTAAATTTGGAGTAATCTATATCATAAGAAGATATTGCACTAAAAAGTCGTTTATAAAAATGATGGTTAAGAGATACTACGATTGGTTTATTATCATCATAAACAACAAACATAGAAGCTCTTTTGTCATTTATTAAAGAAAAATATATATTTTTATAATAATTCCAACGCAAAAGGCTTTGACTTACATCATTGCGTTGTTCAAATCTTTTCACAAGCATCTCTTCCAAGCTATTTATTAAAAAATTATATTCCTCTTGCTTTATTGCTCCATAATATGTTTTATAAGATATATTAAAGCATGTCTCTAGTCTATTAATTTTTCTTCTTATTCCTTTGGCGTTACTTCTAAAACGATACTTTATATACGCATCGGCAGAAGCAAATCCTTCCAAAAAAATAGCATAGCCTTTAAAAAATTGTGTTATTTTTTTTATTTTAAATGAATCTTTACCTAAGATTGGTTTTAAATAATCAGGTATAAAAAAGACAGAATAAACAGTATTAGATGCGTTATCAAAATCGTCTTTATAATCTGGATTAACAATAGATTCTTCTTTTTCAAAACACTCTACTCCCGAAAATATTTTTGGAATAATACTTTTCTCAAAAAGTTCAAAAAAATAGTCTATACGAACCTTTTTCATACCCTATATCTATAAAATGGGAAAAAATAATCTTTTACATTTTCTTTATGGATACATGAATACTCTGTATTAGAAAACTTACACAATTCATCATAAACTTGTTCATTAACTATTTTCCTGCCAGTATAAAAAACAACATCCTCATCTTTTGGAAAAAGAGATTTTTTATGTTTATACAATCCGTCTCCATCTTTCATTCCTCCTCCTAAAACATAGCATTTAATTCCTTCTTTTATTGCCCATTCAATAATTTTCACTCTTAGAAAATCATTTGGTCTATAGCTAAAATATTCTGCATTAGTACCTCCTAAGAATGCAAAAATTGTACTCTTATATCCAATTATAAGTTCTATTGAAATTGGTATATCTTCATAATATGCTATTGCTATAGAAAAATTATTTATGTTGGAGAGTATAAGATTTTCGAAATAAGAGCTGGAAAAGAAATAAACACTATCGGCGTTATTACGGTTCATCGTATCTACATATATATCATTAAAAATTTTAATGGTATTTTTAGTTATTTCTTTTTTATGAAAAATTTTAAATTCTAAATTGTAATTAACCGCTTTTCTATAATTATTTCTAACTTTTGGCAAAAACCCTTTCCATTGTTCTTCAAAACTATCCATAAAACGCCCTCTTACATTTGAAAGCGTTTTGGTAAGACAACCAGAGTATTTATTATGGTTATCATTTAAACTAAAACGAATAAACTCTGCAACTACATTATTTTCTTTATACCACTGATCTACATGACTCCAGAAAGAAATAATATCTTCTTCTAATACATCATTATTAAATAATGGTCCGCTATATCCATAAGGACTTATAACATCAAAATATGGATATTTTTGTCCTTTAAGATTTATTTCTCTAAACACAAAAGGCATTAAAATAACTGGTTTTTCATTTTTTGTAAACAAAAAATACTTCAGTTTTTCAAAATTCTTCTCAAAATGTTGCAAATGTTCTGCTGAATAATATACATTATTATCCCATTCGTTGTGAAGAAGCGTCTTATATTCTATGACGTCAGAGTCATTATAAAGGTTTTTAGTAAATAATTTGTAGTTTTGCTTCAATTGTTAAAATATTAGTTGGGTGTGGTTGCTTATTAGTCTCTTTTATCGGTGTTCCTTTAGTTCATTGTTTTTAAAAAAATAATCTTCAATTTTTTCAGATAGTACCTGAGATAACCAAATAATTCTTCCGCAATGTTCTACATGCCAGACGGCTTTACCGTCAAATACATTTCCAGCAAGTAATGGTCCTACAATATGTAAATTTTTGGAAGCTTCTAAGTCATCATTTACTTCAAAACCAATTTTAGAATCATTGGGCTTACAATATTCTTTTTGTATTGTATTTTTCAATAGTTCTGGAATATTTTGATTATCAAAATTGATACCACCAATACAGTTTATTATTATATGTACTGGGGTTTCATAGATTTTATTTATTCCAGATTCTGTATCTAAATATTCTAAAGAATATTCTCCCGAACTATTTTTTTCGATATTCGTAAATCTTCCTGCAATATGTTCGAATCGATTTTCTTCTTTTAACTGATCTACTGTTTTTGAATAATGAAAACCTGCGCATCTTTGTCGTCGCCCTATCTCGTTACCATAATAGCATGCAAATTTCTCTAATTCTTCTGGATTAAGTTTACTTAATAAATTTCCAAAAGCTCTAGATATAATATCTACAGTAGAAGCTGCTCCTAGTTGTATTTGATCTGCGTGATCTAAATCTTTAAATGTAGCTTCAGCTATTATTTTTGCTGTAATATTTTTTTCATCAGTTAATGCTTGTAAGTTAAAAGGAATATATTCTTTTTGGCGTTTTTCATCTACTACTGCATCTGGTAACAGACCTTGCGTAGAAAGAATTGTAAATTTATTTATTTGATTGCCTATATCCTCTATATCATTTAGTTTATAAAGCATCTCGAGACCACTTGCATTAGCTCCTACGATAAGAACATTTACTTTCTTATTTGGGGATTTCTTTAAAAACAATTTTGTTTTTTCTAATACTTTTTTTAATTCAGGCTTATAAGGATCGTTTATGAATAATAGATTTTCTTTTTCAATTAGGTTTTCATTTTTCCACAATGAATTAACTGGTAAAGATCCAACAGATAATATTACTTTTTCTGAAAATATTGTTTTTTTATTTTCTAATGTTAATGCATAACTATTTTCTTTTTTGTCTATATCAACAACTTCTGCATTAATATAATTAACATCTATTAATCCTTTTATCTTAAAAAATTCTAATCTGTTTTTTACTTTTTCATTAATATACCATCCAAAAAAACGACGAGGGATAAAGAGATTTTCCCATTCATTATTTTCTATTTCCTTAGCATGTGTTACAATCCAATCTAGAGATAAAGCCCCTCCATCCTTTTTTAATTCATCTAATAACCAATTTTTATTGTTATTGAGCCATTTTATAAATTTTCCAAGTTCTGGCTCTGGCAAAAAGTTTTTTAGCGATGTTATTAAATGTACTGAAAAACCAGATCTTGACCCGTATGGGATTCCTGAATGAAATTCTTGATATTTATCTATTATACTTATATGAATTTTTCTTCTTGTATTTGTCTTCTCTAGAAGATCTAGAAAATGCAAAATGGTAAAAGAGGAAGAAATACCAGAACCTACAAAGGTAATATCTAATTGTTTTGGCTTATTATTAAGTTGTTCTCCTGGAGTTTTTGTTTTTATTACTTTACCAGGATTACCAACTACCGTAGAGTAATCCGGAACATCGTTTAAAACTACAGTTCCCGCACCAATGGTGCACCATTTACCAATTTTCACCTTTGGTATTACTACTGCTCCAACTCCAACATGCGATCCTTCTCCTACTTCTACATGACCACATAAAGCTGCTTTGGGCGAAATATGGGCGAAATCTCCTATTATATTATCATGATCAATACTTGCTGCTGTATTAATGATCACATGCTCTCCTATAACGGTATTTGGTTGAATGATAGCTCCTGCAAACACAACTGTACCATCCCCTATTTTTGCAGTAGGAGCAATAATAGCAGACGGGTGTATCGCTGTATCAAAATTACTTTTTAAGAAACTTGCAATCTCTGCTCTTTCTGCATTTATTCCTACAGCAATTATTACCGGATGTCCCTCATGAGGGAAATCTTTTAAATTGCCTCTAGCACCTGTAGTCACATTTTTAGAAGCATAATGACGACCAGAGGGTTTATCATCAAAAGTTTCAGTTACTTCATAACCAATATTTTCTAATACTTCTCGTATAACTTGAGAATGTCCTCCAGCTCCATAAATCCTTATTTTTTTAGATGCTTTACTTATTTCCATTTTCCTCATTACAATATTTAAGTTGACTTGTGTGGTTACGTAAATTATAATTAGTCCTAAAAGAACAGCTATATAAGTTTTTAAAATTTAATTATTACCATTCCATGCTGGCATGATGGTATTTTGATCTATGTTTACCCCTTCTTTTTTAATTACTTTTTTAAAGGTTAACAACAAAATTTTGATATCGAGAATAAAACTTATATTCTCTACATACCATACATCATATTCAAATTTTTGATTCCAGGATATTGTATTTCTTCCTTTTACTTGTGCCCATCCTGTTATACCTGGTCGAACATTATGTCTTTTTTGCTGTTCTTTATTATATAGGGGTAAATATTCTACCAAAAGTGGTCTGGGCCCTATTAAACTCATATCTCCTTTTAAAACATTGATTAATTGTAAAATTTCATCTAAGGAGTATTTTCTAATAAAAGCACCTGCTTTGGTTATACGAGATACATTATGTACATTCTCTTTATCTTCTGATTTTAAATCAGACATTGTTTTAAATTTAATAATTTTAAAAAGCTCTCCGTTTTTTCCTGGTCTTGATTGAAAAAAGAAAGGTTTTCCCTTATTAACAATAGTTAATATTAAAACAATTATAACTATAATTGGTAGTAGTAGTAAAATACCTAAAAATGAAAGTACAAAATCTAAGATTCGTTTTATATATGAATTATACATACTTTAAAATATCGCTTGTTTTAATTACTTAATTTATAATAAACTTCCATTTATTCTTCGTGTTTAGGAATGTATATTATATACCTAAAAATAATTTGTGCTTTCACAAAGCTTACTTCTGTTTTATCATTTTCAGACAAACTTTTTCTAAATTACTAAAAATGAATTTATAATTACAACTCTGACTCTATAGTTCTAACCAAATCTCCTACATTATTCATATTCATTAAATCCATTAATTTAAATTTTATTCCAAAAGATTTTTCTATTTCTGTAATAATCATCATATGGGTAATAGATTCCCAACCATCAACATCATTGGCTGTGGTTTCTTCACTAAGCTGAAAATTATCATGTTCCAATACTGCTATAAAGGCTTCTTTTATTTTTGAAAAAATGTCTTCCTTATTCATTTTTAATTATTTAATCTCAAAATATGTTCTTAATTCTTTTCTATCTATTTTTCCGTTTATGCTATGCGGAAATTCTTTTATAAACCTAACATGCATTGGAATCATATATCCTGGCATTTTAGTTTTCATATAATCAAATATTTTTTCGGTATCAAAAACCTCAGACTCTATGGCTAAACCCAATTCTGCATTTCCTAATGAATTGGTGATATCCAAAGCTACCATATTTACTTTTTTTCCTGATTTTGCTTTCGCATGAAACTCAATTTCTGCCAATTCTACTCGATATCCTCTAATTTTTACTTGAAAATCTGCTCTTCCAACATACAAAAAATCTCCTTGTTCGTCTTTAAAACAAAGATCGCCTGTTTTATAAAATCGTACCTCTTTACCATTTTTATCTATTTTGGTAAAAAAACTTTGGGCATTACGCTCTTCATTTTTCCAATATCCAGGGGTTATCTGTGGACCACCAAGGCATAATTCGCCCGTTACATTTTCATCAACTTCTTCATTATTTTCATTTACAATAAGATATACTGTATTTTTTTGCGGAGTTCCTATAGCTATTATTCCGTTATGATTCTTTACATGCGTTTCTTTATTATAAGGATAAAATCCGCTATACACAGTAAACTCTGTTGGGCCATAGTAATTAAATATCTTGCAATTTGGTAAACAATCGCTCCACTCTTTTGCTATATCACTATGCAAAGCTCCTCCTCCAAAACTACAATATCGTACATCTGGAGCATTAATTTCAGAAAAATAAGGACGTAAATAATTTATAATAGATGGCACCATAGTAAGTACGGTAAGCTTTTGTTCTTTAATAAGTTTAAAGATATAAAAGTACTTTATTGCGCCTTTTGGTATAGTGTAAATACAAGATCCTGATAAAAATGGGAACAGGTACGTTACTACCGAAAAATCAAAGGTAAGTTCGAACATTTGCAAACACCTGTCTGAAGGAACTAAATTAAACTCTGGTTCCTCGTCAATTGCATTTACCAATGCATCTATATTATTAAAAGTAATAGGAACCCCTTTTGGAAGCCCCGTTGTACCAGATGTAAATAAAATATACGCTATTTGATCTCCTTTTACAAATTTTGGAGTAAGATTCACTTCTGTTTCTGATAATGATGCAGAATTTAATACTTTATAATCCTCTTTATAAACAGATTTTTCTGATGAATCTATTACATACTTAGTCTCTGTTAACTCAAAAATTTTAATATTTCGTTCTAAAGGTGTTGTAGGATTTACTGGCACATAAGCTTTTCCTTCTAACCAAAACGCTAAAATACTTGCATATGTTTGTACATCATCATTTGTTACTAAACCTACCAATTTTTCTGAATCTTCTATACTACTAGAAATAACAGATCGTATCTTAGATATTTCTATAGCAAATTGCCTGTAGGTATATAACTCATTATTTATACACAGAGCATTATGATCTGTATGTTTCTCTATCGATTCTTGTAATTTTTTTACAAATTTCATTTGCTTTTTTTAATAAAAATGACCGTCTCTATTTAGCATTTCTAATTTTTGAGAACCTAACTTAGTCTCTTTATGCGCTAATCCTTTTTTTGTTACTCTATGTGTAAAAATAGTCTTGTATCTTTTTGTAATAGCATCTGATAGCTTTGTATCGTCTGTAAAAATAAATTTAGCTTTCTTTTCAATTAAGTTTTCTATTAATACATCTACGCATACATTATAATTATCCTCTTCCCCTACCAAGAAATATTTAATGTTTAATTCATTATAATTAATTACAAAAGATAAAAAGCCAATAATTGTATCTTGTTTCATAATCTTAAGATTATGGATATAAATATTATTACTGGTTCCTGTCTGTAAGGATTTATAAGGATGTTTTTTTGGTATAGGAGTTTGCGTGTATTGCATATTACATAATTGCCAATTCACATACTCTTTTGTTTTATATATTAAATCATTTTCACATAAAGGTTCTATAAAATCCCAGGTTATATCTTCTATTTGATTTATATATTCATATGACAATTCTCTGGTTCTACTTTTAGCTTTAGGTCTGTTTAATAATCTTATAATTGCAGCAGTAACAGCATCGATTTTATCTAAAATAAATCTAAAGGTTTTTAAAAATTTAAATTTCCCAATAAGCATAGATGCATCCAGACTAAAAAAAATGGTATGCCTTAGTCTAGATGCAATTACTGTAAAAGGTTGTTTTTCATAAAAACTATTTACATTTTCTGCATACGATTTAATCAAAATTTGTTTCTCTGTAAGATTTACTGCTTCATTATATATATAAGTTCCTAAAACGGTGTTTTTAAATTGTTTATCTACCCACCATGATATCATCCAATATACTTTTGTTGGCTCCAACTCCTTATTATTAAGTAAATCTGGAAACATAAAAATAAAAGAAATCATTCTTTCTCCTTCATAACCAATAACTCCGCAATAATCCTCTTCTTCGATTCTAGAGTTGGATAATAACCACAATGCTTTACTTTTAGGAAACGGGGTAAGGCTTCCTTTCCAATATGTATTTTTGGCAACTGCTTCTCTAAGCATTTTTTTGGTCACACCGATTATCTGTAAATCTTTACTCATCTATTTTTACTTCTATAAACTAGTTGTTTCCATTAAAATATTCCGATGTTTGTTCTTCAGATAGATTTACATCTTTTTTCTGAATCACTTTTTTAAACGTTAGACCGATTATTTTTACATCTAATAAAAAACTCATATTTTCTACATACCATACATCATATTCAAACTTTTTTTTCCATGTAATAGAATTTCTTCCATTAACTTGTGCCCATCCTGTTATTCCTGGTTTAACATCGTGGCGTTTTTTCTGGGTTTCATTATATATTGGTAAATATTCAATAATTAATGGTCTAGGACCAATTAAAGACATTTCTCCTTTAATAACATTTATTAATTGTGGTATTTCATCTAAAGAAGTTTTTCTTACAAATGTTCCTACCCTAGTCATTCTATCTTTATCTGGTAATAAATTTCCTTCTGAGTCCTTTTTATCATTCATCGTTTTAAACTTCAGAATGCTAAAAATTCTTTCTTTTTTACCAGGTCTTTTTTGTATAAAAAATGGTTTACCATTATTTGTTATTGCTAAAAAAACAATTAAAAACAAAAATAAAGGCGAAATGAATAGTAATAGAATTAACGATATGTAAAAATCTATGACTCTTTTTATAAAAATTTTGTACACCTTATTTTAAAAGTTTGGATTGTAGTAAAAGAATCTATTATCTTAAACAACAAATGTATAAACGATTTATTGAATAGTAAAATAAAAGAATTATAGCCTCCTTTACAATCATTAATATTAAAAAACATTAAATAGCGCTAAAGGTATAACAACGATAACTTTAGTCTCAAAAAAAATAGGGGATAAATAGACAAATATCGTTTATGCTATTAGGGAGTACAGCCAATATATCATCTATAATTCTGTATTTAGAATTGTGTGTAAATATACAACCTATAATTTAGTTTTCAACTCCTTAATCTAACTTTTTTTATAAAAAATTCATGTCAAAAATCTCCTTTATTACAAATTACGATATTCCTCTAAAATAGCATTCCACACTACTTTTCTTTCGTACCTACTAGTGATAGAGTTTCTTGATTTAGAAGCCATTGCAATTCTTAAATCATCATTTTCAACCAGTATCTTTATATTTTCAAATAGTTTTTCGGTATCTTTTACAGGAATTATTTTGCCATTTACCCCATCGGTTATAATCTCGTTACATCCATTAATATTGGTAACAATACTGGCTAATCCCATAGAAGCTGCCTGCATAACTACGTTAGGAAATCCTTCTCGATAACTAGGGAATGCTAAGACATCTGATATCGCAAAATAAGGTCTAACGTCATCCTTCCAACCTACTGTAATAATATTAGGATTCCTATTAATTTCTTCTTCCGTTTCTGTAGATAATGGATCTAGCTCTTTTTCATAAGTTCCTACTAAAAGAAGTTTAACATCATCTCTAAGACTACTTATCTTTTTAAAAGCGCTAATAAGTTCTTCTATACCTTTATCTTTTACTAATCTGCCTACATATACTATCACTTTATCAGAGTTAATAATCCCTAAACTATTTGATAATTTTAAATTATCAGATTCAGAATATAAACTAGGATCAAAAAAAGAGGTATCTATTCCATTAGAGCTTCCATTTGCTATAACTTTTAATTTTTGTGGTGATGTATATTTGTTTTTAATTATAATTTGATGAAGACCAGATGAATTTGGATAAATTTTAGTGGCACATGCATAAGTAGCTTTCTCTACAGTATCTAATAATTTTCTTTTTGCACCTGTAGCTTCTAATAAAGGAAGCCCTGCAATAGTATGCAATCTATGCGGTACTCCTGCCAATTTTGCTGCTAACATAGAAAGTGTTCCTGCCTTTGGTGTATGACTATGCACAATATCTGGTTTTTCTTTTTTAAAAACTTTATATAATGCATATACTGCTTTTAAGTCTTTAACAGGTGTTATTTTACGAGTCATCTCTATGGGTATAACACGAACTTCCTCTTGTTTTGAAACCTGATCTAATATTTCTCCTCCTCTACCAGATACCCCTATAACATTATAATATTGAGACATAAATTTTAACTGCCCTTGCAATAATTTACTTAAAGAAATTGGTACTGTAGTAACTCTTATTATTTTTTGCATTTCCCCAAACTTAAAAATATATTCAATAAATATTTTTGTAGCACAAATATAAGTATACCAATTTTTAGATACTTTAAAAATCACTCTCTTTTATTATCTATATTAGCAAATATAAATAGAAGATAAAACAGATTGTTTTTTTATTGTTATCCCTTAAAAAAGGTAAGGCTAAAATTTGAAAAACCACATATTTACAAGGGTTAAGTAAAATTTAACATTTTTATGAAAATTTTAAACAATTAATTTGATAATTTTTCGTTTATAAAAATTAAACTAATAAAAATAATCCCCCAAATGAAAAAGTTATTTTATTACCTACTTATTTTTATGACCTTTATTGCTATATCCTGTAGCAAAGAAAATGTTGCTGACAATGCTCCAGAAATTGGTATTGAAAATCCACCAGACGAGGTTGTTATCCCAGACATAGCACCAAATGTAGTGGTAACACCTTGTGATTTTGACTTATCTAATGTTGCAACTGATGCAATCATTATATTGAACTGTATTTTAGATCTAAAAGGAGAAACTATTACATTACCTCCTAATGTAAAATTTGAATTTGAAGGAGGCGATATTAAAAATGGTAAATTAATATTTAATGGTGGCACTATTGCTGGAGAACTTTTAAGTTCTAATTTAGAAATCGAAGGAGATGTACAACTTGAAAAACCTACTTTTCAATTCTTTGCATCTAGATGGGACGGAATTATTGAAGGAACTACTACTTCTGATATTGCTCAAAACAACAACGATGAATTAGAACGATTAATGGAATATACCAAAAGCTTAGGAGCCAAAACATTTCAAATCGGAAAATTTGATGCTTATTTTCAAGTTCATAATCCTACTCCCCCATATAGTTTTGTTTTTCATCCATCTATTGAAGCTGTAAATGTTCCTTCTAATTTTAACCTAATCATGTCTGATGATACTCATTTGAGAATTTTTCCTGGCGAAGTTGATGAAGTTAACGGTACTATTTTAGCTGTTCATGATGTAGAAAATGTAACCATAAAAGGTGGAAATTTGCATGGAGACAGAGACAATCGTCCATATTCTTCTAATGACGAGCAGGAAGGAAGTCATCTTACTCAAATACGTTCAGGCAGAAATATAGTTATCGATGGCGTTAAATTTTTTGAAGGATCAAAAGGTGGTATTGCTATAAGTTCTATTGGGTTTTCTTTTAATCCTGATACATATAACCCAACAACAGGAGTTACTATAAAAAACTGTACGTTTAAGGATATTAGACGAATGAGCATTGCCCTTACTGATGGTAGAGACGTTATTATTGAGAATAATACTTTTATTAATAGCGGAAATGCATCTACAAACTCTAATGGCGGAGGTGTTGGGTATGCTATCAATATTGAAGCAACTAGAAGAAGACATCCGGATACAAACGAAATCCAAGAATATGAAAAGGCTTTTGATATTACTATTAGAGGTAATACAGAAACGGGCAGTAGAGGTGGATGTGTTGCTGTAACCATTGGGCAAAAAGTTATTATAGAAAATAATAATTTTGAAACACAGCTTGTATTGGCACATACTAACGGCACAAAAGTTATTAATAACACTTTTAAAGCTTTAACACCCGAAGCAGCAGATCGCTTCGCTATTTTTGCTTCGGATGGTGGCGAAACTGCTTTTAATAATGAGATATCTGGCAACACTATATCAGGTTATGATCTTGCTATCGGAACAAATGGAAACGATACTGACGTAACAGGAAATATTATTACCGATTGTGTTATTGGTATACAAATTGGTAAATCTGCTAATTCTCAGATTAATAATAATACAATAAATGTAAGTGGTAATGGTATTAGTGCTACTAACTCATTTGTAAATAATGTAACACTAAAAGGTAATACAGTTACTGCTGGCGGGTTTCATGTATATTTTGCACAATTAAATGATAAACCCGAGTATGATGCCTATAGAGTAACTCTGGATGATAATAAGTTTCTTAATGCCAAAAAAGTAAGTTTCTCTAATGCAAATGGGATTACTTTTAAAAACAACGAAGTTATTGGTGGTCTGGAGATTGGTAATGGAGCTAATATAGTGGTATCTTCTAATAGGCAGATCAAACCTACGGAAAGTGATGGTATTCGATTATATGGTACACACTCTTCAGTGACTATTTCCAATAATACAATTACTGAGCCGTCTGGTGCAGCCAGATTTGTATGTTTAAATAATAACTCTGATACTCCTAGTGCTATTACAGACACAGGAAACACATGTAATTAATAGTATTTTATTTTTATAATATTTTTTAAAAGGTCAGAACTTTACTTCTGGCCTTTTATCTTTTTACATCACTCACTTTTTCTAATTTCCCTTATTAAATCTCTCATAAATAATCGTGCCCCATCATCGTTTAAGTGAGAAGGGTCATGAAATAACTCTGGTTTATTAATAAACTTTAATGAATTAAAGTAATCATAAAAAAGAATGTTTTCTTTTTCTGCAATACTTTTTATGTTAGTAAAAGATGTATTCCTAGAATGGTCTACTCTATTAAAAGCTGGTGAGGTAACAAATATCAACTTAATATCATTTTTCTTGGCAGTGTCGATGAATGTTTGCAGTGCAGTCACAAAATTTTGATCTATATCCTCAGCACTGTTAATTTTACTCTCTTTTTCATTTATTACCGTCTTAGATGGGTTTATTTTACCAAATAATGGGCGATATCCTTTATAATCTACCTGTGGAGCTATATAATATCGAATAGCATGCATAATAGTAGAATTAGTTTGATAAGCGTTAAAAAACATTTTTATGTCTATTAACTCAGATTCTAAACTTAAAATAGGTTTCAGTATATCCTTATAGCCAGTATAGTAAGGATGTAAATCACTCAATCTATCATAGGCTTCTTTTGAATAATAAAGAAAATCCTCATCAATATTCAGAATTACTAATTCTGGCTTTGTTCTATTTACAATCATGCTTTGTAATGCGGTGTGATATAGTAATTGCTGCCCTTCTGCCCCTGCATTATAGCATGTCTTTCCTAATTCTTTTTCAAAAACTTCTGGTATATAATGTCTATGTGCATGAGAGCTTCCAAATATCAATATTTTTGCCTCTGTATTTTTTATTGCGTGTGTAGATCTGGCATATTTACCTGTTTGTTGGCTAAAAAATATCTGCTTTGAAACCATGCCTAGCGTAAAATCTACAATACAGAAGATTATCATAAATTTTACTAGTTTGATTATCGATATTTTATATTCTTTTATGATCATGCTCTAAAACTGAAAATAAATAAATTGACTTTTACCAAACACTCCAAAATACAGAATTATATAAATTAAAACCGCGTATCCTATTAATCTAACAAGTTCAAACTTATTATTTGATATAGAAAAAATGGTATTAAAATATTCTTTTTTTATTTCTACTATTAACAAAATTGCTATTGCCAGAGTAGCATATAACGAGGCCGTAATATCGTCTCCACTACCAATATACAAGTGTCCTGGAGAAGTAAAAACTTTTTTAATAATATAAAATGCATTCTCTATTGTGTTTGCCCTAAAAAATATCCATGAAAAATTAATTAAAATAAAGGTAAATAGAACATTAAATAATCCTTTTCTCTTTTTCTTAAATACCACTATTTCAAGAATTAAATACAGTCCGTTTAGCGCCCCCCATATTACAAAGGTCCAATTAGCACCATGCCATAATCCGCTTATTAAAAAAGTAATAAACAGATTAAATAACCAACGAAACTTCCCTACTCGATTACCTCCTAATGGGATATATAAATAATCTCGAAACCATGTGGATAATGAAATATGCCATCTGGTCCAAAATTCGCTTACCGACGCTGAAAAATAAGGTCGTCTAAAATTTGTCATTAATTCAAAACCAAATAGCTTTGAAACACCTATTGCTATTAAAGAGTATCCTGCGAAATCCCCATATATTTGAAAAGCAAATAAAACTGTCGCTGCAATAAATGTTAATCCATCGTGGTTATCTACATTATTATATACAGCATCCACATAAATTGCTGCTCTATCCGCTACTACCAATTTGAGAAAGAATCCCCAGATCATTAATTTGATACCATAAGAAAACGTTTTATATGTAAATGTTCTCTTCTTTAAAAACTGAGGTACCAAATTAGTTGCTCTTTCTATAGGTCCCGCCACTAATTGAGGGAAAAAAGAAACAAATGCTGCGAATGCTATAAAATCTCTGGTTGGTTTAAGTTTACCTCTATAAATATCTATGGAATAAGATAACGTTTGAAAAGTATAAAATGAGATTCCTACAGGTAAGATAACCTGCAACGTCCATGTATTCTGAAATTCATATCCTACTGAAGAAAATAAATCAACCCAAGATTCTATAAAAAAGTTATAATACTTAAAAAAACCTAGTAGCCCAAGATTAAATACAATACTCACCCAAAGCCATCTTTTTTTAAGGAGCAAGTTCTTGACTTCATAAACTCGAAACCCAACGATATAATCAACAACGGTACTTAGTGCAATTAAAGATAAAAACCTCCAATCCCACCAACCATAAAAGATATAACTTGCTATTACTATGAGTATATTTTGAAATTTTAAATTTCTATATACTACTAACCAATAGAGTAAAAAAACTATTAGAAGAAATATAAAAAAATCTATAGAATTAAAAAACATAGACTAATGTTAATTTTGAATTTTATCTTTAATATTATTTTTGATCAATCTAAACTTACCACTTTTTTCAACTGGTATTTCTTCAACATAGCGCATCTCGATTCCTATAGCATTCCCTACTCTGTCTCTTAAATTTTTTAAGAAAGTTTCTTCGTCTTTTAGCTTAAACACATTTTCATCTTTTTCTACAAGTATTAACAGATGTTCTAATGAGTCTTGTTGAATCTGAAATTTTATAATTCCTTTTACTCCTTTAAGTGCGTTTGAAATATTTCCGAGGTTTATTTTACCAATTTCTTCAGAATAAATATAGTCAGATATTCGCCCTAAAACCTCCTTAACAATAGGGTTATTATTACCACAAGAACACGTTCCTTGATTATCTAACTCTATTTGATCTCCTATATCATACCTAATAAGTGGTGTACCATGAGTTGTAAAAGAAGTTACCACAAGCCTTCCTGCTGAGCTAGGTTGATTATTACCGTCTAAAACTTCAAATACTCCACTTTGTAGTTCTAAATGTAATTTTTTATTTTCACATTCTATTATAAACGGTGCTCCTTCAGATGAAGCATACTGATTATATAAGTCAGTTTTAAAATAACTTTCCAAAACCTTACGAATATCTTCTGTTATTGTTTCTGCAGTAGGAAATATTGCTTTTATTATGTTTACAGGAAAGTCTATATTATTAGCTATACCATATTTAGCTATTTCGTACATTGTTGAAGGAAAACCAACCATGTAAAGAGGTTTAAATGTTATTAGATCTTCTAAGTAATATTTTAAATACTTACCGTGAATATGAAAAGTTGAATAGTATCTAACTTTATAGAAATAATCTGTTTTCCAAAATCTTTTCTTTTTAATATCTGTAGAAGTTAGTAAATTTTTACCACTAAACCAGGCAGTTCTTTCTCCTAATCGATATCCAAAATTATTTCTAAAATTATCTAACATGGCAAATCGTTCCTGAACATCATCATAAGTATAAACCACCTCTAAAGATTTACCAGTAGTACCCCCTGTTTTAGAAATTACTCCTTTGCTTTTATCAATAGTATAAATGGAAGAAAGATTATTTCTTAAAACTTCTTTAGTAATTATAGGAAGCTTATTTATATTGGTCAAATCTTCTGAATCTTCTATATTTTCAAATATTTTATTATAATATTCAGAATTATTTTTAGTATAAATAATAAACTCTCTATATTTTTGTTTTTGAAGTTCTTTTAATTCCTCTGTAGATAGTGTTTTATTGTTTTTATAATACTCTAAAAACTGCTTATACTTTTTAGAATACCTTTTTTTATATGCTAAAATATTAAATACAGATACTATACAATTTTGAATAAAATGAGGGGATTTTTCGTAAATTTTTTCTTGTAAACTACTCATATTATTTAAACTTTTTTGTTAAATAAAATTCTTGAAAAACCTTTATATTTTCTTCAATATCGTATCCCTTATTTTTAATACAATCAAAATTATCTGCTTTTTCTTTCGCCATTTTCCCCAAAATCTTATCCGCCCAAATATCTGGAGACTCTTCGATAGATAAAAACTCTATATCCTCTGTTAGGTATACTTCTTTAGTTATTTTATCAGACGCAAAAACACTAAGTCCAGCAGATTGCGCTTCAATTAATGTAACAGGCAAACCTTCATAAAAAGATGGAAAAATAAATGCATCCAACATTTGATATAATTCGGGAATATCACTTCTTACTCCTAAAAAAAGTATCTTATCATAGATAGATAATTTTTTCGCTTCATTCTCTATTTTCTCTCTTAGCGGGCCATCTCCGATAAATACCAAACTACAATTTTCTTTCTTTTCTAATATACTATTAAAAACATTCAATATATATAAATGATTCTTTTGGCTAGTAAATCTACCTACATGCCCAATAACAAATTTATCCTCTAATTTATATTTTTCTTTATATTGAATGCTAATAGCTGGGTTATAAATAAAAGCTTTAGCGTCTATAGCATTATTCATTATCGTAAAAGGAGTATTTTTTGGAAATAACCAATTTCCTGCTTTTTCTCCACAAGAAAAATGATGCGTTGCATATTTATTAATTCTCTTTTTTAATTGAAACTTGATTAATTTCTTAAAGGTTTCTTTAAGACCCTCGCCACCAGGAAGTAACTCTGCTAGCTTTATTTTTTCTATTGCAATATGTGCATGTGCTATTCTACATGGAATATTAAATTCTTTTGCTATTTTTAAAGGAAAACAACTAAATGTGTTTAGATGTGAATGCACAATTTCATATTCTTGATGCTCTTTAAAAAATCCTCTTAACTGCCTATAATAAGAATCTGGAGATAATGGATTAATAGGATCTAATCTATATATTTTACCTCCCATTTCTTGTATTTCATCATCAAAAGCAGCTTTTTCTTTTCTATGTACCAAAAAATCAAATTGAACTTTATTCTTATCTATATTACGATAATAATTCATAATCATGGATTCTGCTCCTCCTCGATTCATGATAGTAAAAATCTGTAAAACTCTAATTGCAGCCATTAAATTCCTTCTTTAGTTTTATATCGTATATAGAGGTTTAACAATATTCCAAAGGGAATTGCTAAAATTGTAGTTATTTTCTTTGGAGATTCTTTTAAAAACGCACTGTTTTTTATAAACATAGAACTAGAGACATAATGTATTGCATTTTTAAATTGATCTTTAAAATTTTTTGCCATTTTCATTCTGCTTTTTCTAGAAAAAGCAAATCCTCTAGGATGTCTTCTGTATTGCTTTAGTATATTCATACTCGAACCATCTGCCATATATTCTACAATACAAAAAACTTCGTTTACAGGTAATAATTTATAATCTTGATCTATTAATTGATATAGATACCCAAGCGGCACAAAACGTTCTCCTTCAAAAATTGGATATGGTGGGTATTTTTTTACTACCTCGGTTCTATATACCAATTTTTTATCCCCTTTTACACCATGAACATTGTATAGATCATATAAAGTAGTTTCCTTTATATGTTCTGGAATTTTTGTTCCAATAATTTTTCCTGTTTCATCTGCATCTAACCCTACTATTCCAGCAAATTCAGGATTGTTTTTTATAGGTTCCCATGTTCGTAGAATATTTTCAATTGCATTTTCACCAATACAATCATCGCTATCAATACAAATATTAAGCGTTGTGTTAATAAGCCTATATGCCGCGTTATGCCCCCCGTGCATTCCCAGGTTTTTTTGGTAATGATATTGTATATCTATCTTATTTTCTATAATCCAAGACTCTACTAATTCTTTGGTATCATCTGTAGAGCCATCATCTATAATTAGCCATACAAAATCTTGATTAGATTGCCTTATTAAACTTTCATAGCACTTATGCAAGCAATAGGCTCTGTTGTAAGTAGGAGTAAATACTGTAATCGTTTTCATACTTTTTTTGTTGTTAATCTTTATCCTGAATATAAATAATACATGGCATAGGTAAACATAAAGTAAACAAGTACAATTTTACCTATCATAAAATGATTGTCTTTAAAAAACTGTTGTTTAAGGAAAGGATAAATAATCACTAACCCCATCATGAACCAAGATAAATAGGCAAATCTATTCGAATAATTTGCTTTAATAACTAATATCCAAAACCCATTACAAATTAAATAGGTATTTAAAAGCTGATAATAAAATTTATCTTTGAAATCTTTTTTATAAATAGCATACCACCCTGCAAAAACGGCAAATGCACTGTGAAATAAAAAATCCCAGCGAAACCCTGTACTAGCAAATGTACCTTCTTCGGCTTCTGTTGTTAAATAACCTGATAGTCTGTCATCAAACCCTAAACTACTAAAAATCGAAACCCACAAACCTCCTAGTGCCAATGATAATGGTATACAGGCTAGCCACCCTTTTAAATATACTTTTGGATTATTATAAAAATGAGTAGCTGTAAATGCCATAATAGGTAACGACATTGTTTTATGAAAAGAAATAGAACACAAAAAGCAAACAATCATTAATACTTTATTTCTATGATAACTTACTCCTAATAAAAAAAGAGAAGTAGCGGCTCCATTTCTTATACCATTGGTTCCATATGTATAAAAAGAGAAGGAAACGACAAACATTAAAAAGGCATAATACCAATATTCTTTAAATAAAACTTTAGAAATTCTATATAATGGTAATACGTATATTGCTGCGGTAACGGTAAAAAACATACGTGACGAAACAAAATAGGATAAGGTTTTCATATATAAATGAAATAGTACATCTGTGTCAGATGTTACTTCTCCTCCCATACGATAATAATCAAAATACCTTGTGTATGTTCTCATATCTCCAAAGTATTTTCCACTTACTTGTCTTTGCCCCATATATAAAATCACAAATGTCATTAATAAATACCCTGCGACATTTATAAATATAACATTCTTAGAGTCTTCCATTTTTAATACTCTTGTATGCAATAAAGTAAAAAGTACCAAACAAAAAAATGCGTTTATATATACTGGAAAATATTGCTCTACAGGAATAAAATCAAACATATTGTCTATCTAAAATCTTATTTTATAAATTACTTTTTATTTAATATTCTTGCGGGATTACCTACTGCAATACAATTATCAGGTATACTTTTTGTTACTACACTACCCGCTCCAATAACACAGTTATCTCCTATAGTAATACCTCCTATAACAATTGCACCCGTATAAATAGATACATTATTACCTATTGTTGGTCTTTTCCCTTTCTCTTCTCCTACAGTAACTAAGTGATTAACATAAAAATTATCTCCTATAGCATCTGCATTTAAAATTGTGCAATACGGGTGTCCCGTAAGAACTCCTCCTCCTAATTTAGTACTTATATCAATCGTAAAATTAGATTGCTTTTTACAATATATATTAAGAATATGAGAAAAAACACTTCTTGTTCTAAAGTAAAATAAGGTTCTAAAATCAGGTGAATTTGCCAGAAACTCTAATAATAGCCAATTATTGCCTTTATTCATTCCTTTGGCTACTGCCCAACGTTCTATATCCATATTAATTTTATTCTTATTCTTGCTTAGTGTGTACAAAACTAAATGTGGAATAAGAAATATTTTATAAATTGTTACGAATAGAAATTTCATTTGTATCTTACTATTATTAATAGATTAAATCTAGAGTAATATTATGTTTTATAAATTCTGTGCTGTTTTTTTAAGTATAGAATCACAAAGTATATTTGTAAACTCAAAACCACCATACTTGTCTAAATGATGCCCATCGTATGTTTTAAAGCTAATATGTGTATTAGAGATATTAAAATTAAAATAATCAACATTGTTAGATATAGCAATTTTATTTATGTCTTTATCGAAATTCTTATAAAATGAATTTTCTACCACTACAAAATCAAGATCGATGGGCATACGCACTAAATATACTTTACCATGTTTTTGTAAATTTTTGATTAAAATATCTAAGCTTTCTATTCTTTTAGAAGAAATCTCATAGCTTTTGATCATTTTATCAAACATTTGTTTTTGTCTCTCTTTCCACTCATCAAATATTTTTGGATTTGTTGGCAGATTGTTCTCTTCTAACCAACCATTTTTGTGCATTGTAGAGGTTCTTCTAAATGCTGATCTAAAATGGAAATATTTCAAGTTCTTAAACAGATACTCATAATTAGGGTTTATGTTTACAAATTTCATATTATGTGGTGGTCTACCTGCTTCTCTATACTCTCCTGCTGAATTATCATTATCTATATCTGACCCAAACATCCAAGGGGTTAAAGAAATAATAAAAATTCCGTTTTTAGTGTTTTTATCTAATTTAGAATCAATACTTTTATTATACAAAGGTCCAATCGGCGCCTCGGCTATTGTAAAGCTATAGTTAAATATAGGTAATTCATCTTTTATTCCTTTTAATCTTTTATTTATTACTTCTGGTTGTATTCCTTGCATACTTCTAGAATCCCCAATAATCATAGAGGTTGCTCGTGGAGTCGTAAATTTTTGATAGAAATAATCAATATTACCTCCATATTTTATTAACACAAAAGTTGTTATTGTTAAACATATGGCAAAAAACAGACTCAATTTTAAAATTAATAATCTCATAGTCTAAAATTGAAAGTATATGAATGTTTCAGAACTTTTTCCAAAAAACAATATCAATGAAAAAATAAATATATAAAAACCCCATCTAAGGTAAATATTATAATTATGTATCTCAAAATCATGCTTCTTTTCTCGATTACACCACTCTATCAAGATAAAGAAACCGATTAATATACTAGTAATTATGGTTGTAGAAGCTACAATTATAGAAGGAAAACTAATAATGTTTAAGGAAAAAATCCTTTTAATATAATCAAACCCCATTGCAACATTATCTACTCTAAAAAAAACGTCTGTAAGCATAATTAAAAGAAATAGAGATCCCATTTTAAATACTTCTTTAATAGAAGGTAATAATTTTCCTTTTGCTACAATTTCTGAAGAATTCATTTTTCCTGAAAACACTAAGGGTATAAAATATATCCCATGTAATAACCCATATATAACAAATGTCCAATTAGCTCCGTGCCAAAACCCTACCAAAATAAAAGTGGTTATAATAGAAAAAATCAATCCTTTTTTTTGATGCTTTCTTAGTGTAAATGACAATGGTGTAAAAACATAATCCATCATCAATGTAGTTAATGAAATATGCCATTTCCGCCAAAAATCACTAATATTTGTTGAAAAAAACGGTGTCGAAAAATTACGCATTAATTGTATTCCAAATAGTTTGGATACTCCTATTGCCATATTTGAATATCCAGAAAAATCTGCATATAACTGTATTGCATAAAAAAATGTTCCTACTAGTAACGTACTTCCTGGCTCATTTTCATAATTATTAAAAATGGGATTAGCAATAACCGCACAATTTTCTGCGATAACTATTTTTGCAAACAGTCCCCATAATATTTGTCGTAACCCGTCTACCGAAACATCATAAGAAAGGTTTCTTTTTTCTTGGATTTGAGGTATAAAACTGGCTGCCCTTTCTATTGGTCCAGAAAGTATTTTTGGAAAAAATGTTATAAAAACAGAAAACTCTAAAAGATTTTCACTAGGATCTATTTCTTCATTATAAACATCTGTAAGGTATCCCAGAGTCTGAAATGTAAAGAAACTTATTCCTAATGGTAATAATATTTCTAATGTACTGTAACTTGATTCTGCTCCAAGGACATTTAATATTTCGAAAAATCCTTCATAGAAAAAATTAAAATATTTAAAATATAATAATAATCCAATATTAAATATCAATCCTATATATAGAAAAATATTTTTTTTACGATCTTCTGGAGCTCGGTGTATCTTTAATCCTAAATAAAAATTAATTAGTGTGCTTGCAACTAATAATATTAAAAATCGCCAATCTGCCCACGCATAAAAAAATAAACTAACTAGTAGTAAAAAAAAGTTTTGGTAAACACTAGATTTACTAAAAATCAGCCTGTATAATAAAAATACTGGGGTGATAAAAACTACAAAATCTAATGAATTGAATACCACGTCTTTTAAATTAAATTTTAGTCTGAATTACAGAAACGAGAGATCCCATATTCTTTAATTTATTTAAATCTCTAAGTTTAAAGCGAATATTCAATTCTTCCTCAATCTTAGTAATAATCATCATGTGAGATAAAGAATCCCATCCGTCTACATCTTTAGCTGTTAATTCATCATGCATTTCAAAATTATTATGACCCAATATGGATATTAATGCATCCCTAATCTTTTCTTTTATAGTATCTATTTCCATTATAACATATTATTAATTATGGTATTAACTAAAAAGTTCTTTTAATTTTTTTCTATCTGTTTTCCCATTGGTATTAAGAGGGAAATTTTCTACAAATTTGATTTGGGTGGGAATCATATACTGCGGAAGGTTAATTTTTAAATCTTCTAACAGTTCTTTTGTTTCAAATATAGGGGATTCTATTACTAATCCAATTTCTGTATTGTGAATACTATTTATAAAAGCAATTGCAACTACGTTTATTTTATTGAGAGCAGCTTTAGCATGAAACTCAATTTCAGATAATTCTACTCTAAATCCTTGGATTTTCACTTGAAAATCAACTCTTCCTAAATACAGGATATCTCCTTCTTTATCTACTGTACACAAATCTCCTGTCCTATAAAATCTTATATTTTTTCCGTTATATTCTTTATAGAAAAAGGTTTCTTTATTTTTTTCTTCATTTTTCCAATATCCTGGAGTAAGTTGTTCTCCGCTTAGGCATAACTCACCACTTTGTCCGTGTATCACCTCATTGTTTTCTTCATCTACAATTATGGAAAGTGTATTTTGCATATCCTTTCCTATGGTTAAAACACCATTATGCGTTTTATTATGCTCTCCTCTTTTATAGGTGTAATCTGTGCAAAAAATTGTACATTCTGTGGGTCCGTATACGTTTGCTATAGTAGCATTAGGTACACAAGCACTCCACTCTTCTGTAACGTCAAGCGGTAATGCTTCGCCACAAAAAAGACTGTATTTCATTGCAGGGCAATCGATTTCATCAAAATATGGTCGTAAATAATGAAGGATGGATGGAACCATTAATGTAAAAGTTAAATTATAATCTTCCATCAGCTCAAATATATAACTATACTTGATTTCATCTTTAGGAATGGTATATATACATGCTCCTTTAAGTATAGGTGCCAAATAGGACACTACTGATAAATCAAAAGTTAGTTCAAACATTTGCAAACATCTGTCTGTATTATCTATTGTATAATCCAGTTTCCAGAAGGCATCTATAAAGCTTGATAAATTACCAAAAGTAATAGGTACTCCTTTTGGAGTTCCTGTTGTTCCTGAAGTAAAAAATATGTATCCGAGGTCATCTTCGAACACAGGAACGGGGTTTAAATTAATTTCTGAAACTTTACATTGTTTTGTTAAAATAGTATTGTATTCTGAAAAAATATTATCTACAGAAGAATCCAAAACAGTACTAATATCTGCTTGTTTAATTACCATTGTATTTCTACTGGCAGGAAAATCAGGATGTATTGGTACATAGGCTTTTCCTTCCATCCATAATGCTATAATAGATGCATAGGTATAGATATCATCATTAGTTATTAGCCCTATATGAATTTCATTGCTTTTTACAGAAGTTTGAATTGCTAATCTTATATTGGATATAATTTGCGCAAAATCTTTATAAGTATAACATGTATTAGTAATGCAAAATGCATTATTATCATAATTATCTTCTATAGATTTTTTTATATTATAAATTAAATCCATTTTATTATTAATTATACTCTTAGTACAGCTATATTATTTTAAATACTCGTTTGCTACTTTTTCTAGATTAAATTTTCTTAATAGATCATTTTTATTGATCTCCAGATTTTGTTTATATTCTTTAGATTTCAGGGCTAATTCTATCGCTTCTGCTAAAACATATTCCTCTTGTATGAAATCATTAGTTTCAGGTATTCCTAAACGGTTTTTATATAAATTTGGAGTAATGATTCCTGCTTCTACTGTAACCATTTTATCTTCAATTAAATGATTTTTGAGGCTCATTAATTCAACAACTCCATACGTACAGCAGGATGAAACTATTGGTGTTCCTAAACACATTGCCTCGACTATAACATTAGGTGTTCCTTCATAATGAGAAGCCAGAGCCAATACCTTTGCTTTAGCTAAATATTTATAAGGATTTTTTCGTCTTCCTAAAAAATGGATTTTTCCTTTGATTTTTAATTCTTCAATTAAATCTTCTAAATGATTAAGTACTCTTCCGTCTCCATCTCCTATAAAAATAAGTTTTGCTTCTGGGACATTTTTAAGAACTAAAGAAAAGGCTTTAATCAAATGCCAAGGAGATTTTTGTGTAGAAAGTCTTCCTATAAATAATATAGAATTATCCTCTAATAAATGCATCTCTTCTGGTAAAGTAATATCCTCTAAAGAACGTTTTTGTATTTCTTCCACATCATGTGGATTGTATATTACTTCTAATTTATTAACAAATCTAAAATTGCATTTCTCTATAAGATCTTCTTTAATTGCATTACTAATACAAACAACTTTATCTAGTTTTTTATAGGTGTATTTATACCCAAATCTTGTCATTTTACTAAGTAAAGAATCATTACTTAGTTCTACACTTTTTAATGCATGAATGCTTGCTACTTTGTAATCTTTTGTAAATGTTAGCGAGCTATATACGTTAGGCATTGCTCCAAAAGAAATAGAATGCGTTATTTTATGTTTTTTAATTACTTTTCTAAGCTTATAAGGAATCGAAAAATAGAACTTTAATCTTTCGGTTTTTGACATATCACTAAAATCATGATCTGAAAAAAACAACTCGTCTTCACCAAAATTTATGATATCATTTTCGAGTTTTATAAATTTCAAAGCTTTTATAAAATACCCTTCTTTTTTATAATAATTATAAAAAGAAAAAGCTAATCTTTCCATACCTCCAACTCCACCATATGGTATAATAAGTAAAATATTTTTCATCCGTTTATATATGTTTTTTTAGAGGTCATACAAAATCATATACAATTAAAATAATCATTGCTTTATGCTTTTAACTATTTCTTTAATCGCACTGGTTTCATTAATTTTTATGAATTAAGTCAACAAATAATTGATCCCATTCTTTTATAATTGTTTCTGGAAGATATCTTTTTACAGATTTTTTTGCTCTATCTCCCATTCTTTTTCTTTCTTCTTCATTTTTGATCAAAAACTTAATCCCTTCTGCAAATTTTACTATATCATTATTTTGAATTAGCAAGCCATCTTTTTTATCTGTAATAATATCTGATGGCCCATGAGGACAATCAAACGAAATGCATGGCACACCATATGCCATTGCCTCTGTTAGCACCATTCCAAATCCTTCGTATCTGGAAGACATTACATAAATAGAAGCTTCTTTATATTTATCTGCAATATTCCTAACTGGCTCATGAAAATGTATTGTTTCTGAAATTCCTAAACTATTTGCCAAATCGGTTAATCCTTCTTTTTCATTTATAGTTCCGTAAATATCCAAACTCCAATCTGGGTGTTTTTCTATAACTAATTTCCAGCTTTGCAATAATCTGTCATAGCCTTTTTGAAAACTCTGCTTACCTACAGCCAATACTTTTTTATTATCTAAAGAACTTGATATATCTGGATAAAAAGAAAGTGGATTAGGTATTACTTTTAGGTTTTTGAAATTCCATTCCTTCAAATTTCCATTGGTTAACACCACAAAGTGATCATATAATTTTCCTCCAAAATTCATAATTGCAAACTTAAAACTGGTAACCAATCTGTTTTTTAGGGAAGGGATTGCGCTTTTAACCTCTATGTTTTTGGAAACATGCCTTTCATAAATCATAGGACATGGTTTACCTATCCAAAAAGGAACCAAAAACCCTTTAAGACCATCATCGCAAACTGAAATCACATCGGGTTTAATTTTTGCCACTACTTTTTTAAGTCCTGATATATAAGCAAATAAAAATTGTATAGGGTTACTACTTGTACTTATATCATGATGAGTTATTTTAGGGCTAAAATCATAAAACATTTTACTATCTCCTTGATCCAGTGTTACAATATGAACCTCATAGTCTAAATTTTCTGCCAGCAAACTGGCTTTAATAGAAAGCACACGCTCTAAACCTCCTGGTCCAAATGTTTTATTGGTTATGTAGAGTATTTTTTTCATTTATCTACTTCCTGTTAAAAGCGAATATACTTTTGGTGTCGTTTTTTGAAGCAATCTGGCGCAGGCAACACATGCCAATGTTGCCAGGATAGAGCTTATAAAAAATAATAATAAAAGAAGAATATCATTTTCTCCTATATATTTTACATAAATCTTAGTAAAATAGGTTAGCGCTACACCATGCGCTGCATATATAAAAAATCTATATCCATAAAGAGGTTTATTCCTGAACTCATATTTTCTGTTTATAAAATCATACATAGTCCAGACTGTAAAAAAACCTATAAACATGGTGAGTCTTTTACAAATTATAGAGATAATATGAGTTTCTTCGTATGCATCACGAACATAAAAGTTTAAAAAGATACCAATTCCCCATACTACCACAGATAATAAATATGTAGATGTTTTAAAATTAGATACAATATTAAGCTTTGTTATAGAAGTATATGCTCCACATGTAAATGAAAACAAACCAAGATATTGTAATAAATGTACATTGTTTACATAAAACAAACTTGGTTGTTGTAAAAATAATAAAGCACATAGGAAAATTAAAAAATAAAACTTTAAGTATTTGATTGCCAAGTAAATTAAAGGTGTTAACCAAACATAAAATATTAGCTCTCTAATAAACCAAAATGTATAATTTATAGGATCTACAAAAGCTAACCATGCCTGCTTCCATAAAGGCATATCATGTAATGGTTCTTCAAAAAAATGAGACAGCATTGGGACAAACTGAACGGCATAAACAATCAAAAACCATAGTCCACACCATAAAAAATATGGTATTACAAGTGTTTTAAATCTGTTTTTAATTTTTCTTTTAAATGTAAATACCGATAAATCATGGTTTTTAAAAAATAGAAAACCCGATATAAAAAAGAACATCGGTATAAAGATATTAGATAACTCTAATGCAAACAAATACTCTATATAATATACTACTTCTCTGTTTGTTTCAATATTTAAATTTGTCAAATTATATGCGTGACAAACTACCACCATAAAAATGGAATAAAAAGAAAGAATACGTATTTTATTACTAACACTTTTGTCCATAATCCCCGTAGAAAATTTATTAGTTTAATTTACTTCTTACTTTTTCTTTTAATGCATTGGCTAGATCATGATGTTTTTCGAGATTTTTTACCATAGTATTTTTACTAATTTTTCCTTCTAACGGAAAATTAGCTGTGAATTCCCCCGTTTTACTATCTATATCTATACGATTAAATAATTCTAAAATCCCATCGAATCTGCAAGAATCTACAAAACTATCAAAACCATTTACAAAAATTACTGGAGTTCCCAGAGCTAAACAGGGTAATGCGCAATGAATTCTGGATGTAATTACTAATTTTGCTTTTGCATATTTATGCAATAATGCCTCTGCCATCTCAAACTTTTGTTCATTGTTAAGTTGGTTAGAAGGTGGTTCTTGATTTATAAACTCTGCAGAGTTTAAAACGTCCTCGCTTATGAATTTTTTAAGATGTTTATTTTTTTTACCCAATTGAAATGCGGTACCATTAAGAATATTTTTTACAGTATGCTTAGTGTTATAAAATATTTTTTCTGGTCTAGGATAACTATATAATGGATCTACAATATATATATCTTCTCCTCTTTCTTCATCTGCTACTTTATAAGAATCTAATGTTAAAGTTAAACAGCCTGTAAAGTATGCATCAATACCTTTAGCTTTTAAGGTATCTGCTGTAAATTGATCTCTACATCCAATGGGTTGGTGTTTTTTAAGATACGCTATTCCTTTTTCGCTTAGCATTGCTGGAGCAGCAGTATTATTCATATGAAAAGAAACAAACACTGGATCTATATCTTCTGAAGGGACCCAATTATGAATATTATGGGTAAACCAACCGTTCATTATGAGTTTAACTGGATCTCCTTTATACTCTCCTAATTTTTCTCTATTTAAAAAAGTATCTATTCTTGGTAAGAACTGTTTTGCTGCAAGGCTTTGAATATTATCTCCGACATTAAAAAACTTCTTATTCTCAACATAGGTAAGTAATCCGTATTTCATCTCCTTATTATATTTATTTTATTTAGTATCTAATTTTTCTATATAATTGTTGTAACCAAGGAAATTTATTTCTGATAATAAACCGAATTCTTTGTTTTCCTTTATTAGGTTTCTTTAATTTTTGATCTAAAAGTTGATCTATCTTTCCGTTTCTAATTTCATTAATTTGCAATGTTTCTGCTTCTTCATCATTAAAAACATAAAACTTATTACTGCTTTTTGCTTTTTCCATTAATTCCCACCAGAAATATTTTACACCTTTACTAGCGGCTCCTATTTCTAACACTTCATAAAACTTCTTATAGACTTTTTCATCTACATTAAATCCGTAATCATTTGGATCTTTATCGTTTAAAATTAGTCCGAGAATTGTTCTAAAACATTTTTCGCAATTGCTACAATTAAACTCTGTTCTCAATTCAGAATAACAAACTCTTAGTTTAAATTTATTATTTGTATTAGATGCAAATTTTGCTATTAAATCTACCTTATCTTGTCTTTTAAGATCATATCCATCATGATAAACTTTTACTCCAGATGCCCATGTAATCTTTTCGTCTATTTCTGGAGTAGATCCCCAATCAATATCTATATGATCGGTGTATGATGATGCAATATAAATTGAGGTATATTTATGGATAAATGATAAAGGTGCTAACGCTCCAATTAAGGCCAAGCCATGTTGTACTTTACCCCACCATCCAATATCTTTAAGTAAAAGTTCGACTTGATATGTATAAAACTCTCTAAGATTTGTTTCTATATATTCTTGATTATTATTTTCTAACAGTTTTTCTGTTTCTATAAAATTGGTAAAATCACCCCACTGTTTATGATCTTCAATAGCAATATCTGCTCCTAAGATAGTTACTAGGTCAGGTTTTTTCTCAAAAACCCTAATATAAGTCGCATATGCATCGACTCCTCCGCTAAATAACATAGATGATTTATCTCCCTCAATGTTATTTTTTACAAGTTTTTTAGCAATCAATTTACTATCTGTAACAGAAACAGATTCTCTTTTTTGAAATTCTTTCTGTATTAGTAATAAGGCATCATAAAAATCCTCATCAACTTGATCTACTTCTACCGTAAATCCTGCATACCAAGCTATAGGCATCATATTGGATAAAAACGGAACTACCGCAATACTCTCTGGTATAGTACTTACATCAATATCATATTTAGAATATAAAGACTTATTTTTATCAAAAAATTTTTCGATTTGAGAACTCGCAGAATACTCATAAATAATTTTCTTACCGTTATCTGTATATGAAATATTGTGTAGTATTAATTTTTCCATTACAATTTATTTTCGTTTCCATAAAGAAACAATTGGTTTTGCAAATAATTCTCTTTCGTATTCTAGCATTCCTAAAAAGTACATTAGTACCACAAAAACAGTTGTATATATACTTCCTTTAAAAATAAAATTTAACCATCCTTCTCCTGGTATATAATTAATAGTGTAACCAATTGCCACAACAATAATAACAACGAAAAAAGATTTATGAAGTAGTTCTTTAAAAAACCGTATAATATTTAAACCTATTTTTTTATGATAATAAAAATTCATCACGTTTTGTACTACTAACCATCCTAGTACTAAACCAGAAATCATACCTATCGCTCCATAATCTATCGCTAATACACCTCCTGCAATAGCCCCAAAAACCATAACTACAAGATAAAGAATTGCTTTAAAAGCTAATTTATTCTTAGCCTCAAGAACAGAATTCCCAAATGCTTGTAGTAAGGGTATCGTATATGCTATCATTATCATTAATGCTATTATATAAATCTCATTACACTCTTTTGAGTTATATCGTCCATCTTCTGCTGAATCTCCTCCGCCAACCCATAAATTAACAAACTGTTCTCCGTACAATATAAAAGCTCCTAATACATACATCAAAACAATAAATGACAACCTTCCTAATTTAATCATCATATTTGTTAATTCCTCACCAGTAGCATTATTAACAGCCATTTGTGTTGCTCTTGGTAAAAAAACACTAGAGATTGCGGTTGAAAAAGTACCATAATATGTACCTAATGCTATCCCTATTCCATAAATACCTAAAACTTTTGGAAAACTCATAGATCCAAGAATCCAACTTCCTGATTTCCATTGTAACATCCCTACTAAAGAAAAAACAAAAATCCAACTTGAATATTTAAAAATCTGAAGGATATATTTTTTAGACAGCTGATGTAATTTAAATTTAACTTTAAGTTTAACCAATACATAATAAGCGGATACTGAAATAGTAAATATATTAAATATTGTATCTACTATAACAAGTGATATTGCTTTACCACCAAATAAAAGTACAGCTACAACTGTTATTGATCTTAAAACATATCGTATTATACCTACTGACTCTGGAAAAACAAACTCTTCATATCCTTTACAAATTCCTGTAAAAATCATTCCAGGGAGTTGTATTGCCAGATTGAAAATTAAAATAACAAACATAATTTTTGCTATTTCAAGTTCCTGTGCATTAAACTTTGTAAAATAGGAATCTATAAAAAAATAGAAAATAGTACCAAGAACGATAACTAACAACGAAATAACAAAATATAATAATCGTATTGTAGCAAGAAAATTTTCTTCGCCCTCTCTGTCTTTTTCTGCTCTATATTTAGCTATAAAACGAACAACTGTATTGGTTAATCCAAAATCCAAAAGTGCAATGGTACCAATTAATGCGCCAATTGCATTAAATATTCCGTATTCATCTTTACCAATATTACTAACAATAAACGGTGTCATTGCTATTCCAATAATATTGGTAAGTATAATTTTTAAATACGTTAGTAACGCACCTTTTTTTAATTGGTTCAAGGTTAGTTGGTTTATTGGTTGTTTAAGTGCTAAAACTAAAGGTACTTTTACTATAATCTACCGTGTACTTTTTCTTTCAAAATTCCTTTAACATCATAAAGTATTCCATTAGGTAAAAGCATCGATTTAAGGTCAATATCTAAAAATTCGTTATGTGCTACAGTTAGAACTATTGCTTGATATTTTTGTTTAGGCAAATCAACAGTTGTGTTAAGGTTATACTCGTGCATAACTTCTGAAGGGTTTGCCCAAGGGTCATAAATAGTAACATTTGTTCCAAAATCATTTAATTGCTTTATGACATCTACTGCTTTTGTATTACGTACATCTGGGCAATTTTCTTTAAAAGTTACCCCAAGCACTAAAACATCTGCTCCTTTTATATGTATATCATGCTTTACCATAAGTTTAATTACTTCTGATGCTACATATTGTCCCATACTATCATTTAATCTACGTCCTGCAAGAATAATTTCTGGATGGTATCCAAATTCTTGTGCACGCTGTGCTAAATAATAAGGATCTACACCAATACAATGTCCTCCTACTAATCCAGGTTTAAAAGGAAGAAAATTCCATTTAGTACCAGCTGCTTCTAATACATCACCGGTATCAATACCCATAAGATTAAAGATTTTTGCTAATTCATTAACAAAAGCTATATTAATATCTCTTTGTGAGTTTTCTATAACTTTAGCTGCCTCTGCTACTTTTATAGTAGGAGCAAGATGGGTTCCCGCTGTAATAATAGAACGATATAAATCATCTACTTTTTTACCTATTTCTGGAGTAGATCCAGCCGTTACCTTAAGTATTTTTTCTACAGTATGTTTTTTATCTCCTGGATTGATACGTTCTGGAGAATATCCTGCATAAAAATCTTTATTAAATTTTAATCCACTAACTTTTTCTAAAACCGGGATACACTCTTCCTCTGTAACTCCAGGATAAACAGTAGACTCGTATATTACGATATCCTCTTTTTTTAGCACCTTACCAACTGTTTCACTAGATTTATAAAGTGGTGTAAGATCTGGTCTGTTATTTTTATCTACGGGAGTAGGAACTGTAATAACATAGTAATTACAATTTTTAATATCTTCTAAATTTGAAGAACAATAAAGTCCATTTTCTTCTAAATCAACGTCTGTTTTAAGTACAGATTGTAATAAATCGTCTTCTACCTCTAATGTAGAATCTGTTCCTGAACGTAATTCATTAATTCTATTTTGATTAATATCAAAACCAATTACTGGGTATTTAGTTGCAAATAGCCTTGCTAAAGGTAATCCTACGTATCCTAATCCAATGATGGCAATTCTAATATCTTTCATAAGTGTTTTCTAATATGTTTTATTGGCATTCTTGGGTTTATTTCAAATTTTCCCAGTACCATTTTACCGCTTCTTTTAATCCTGATTTTATATCAAATTTAGGATCATATCCTAAAAGTTTTTTAGCTTTATCAACAGATGCCAATGAATGAGGGATATCTCCTTTACGCTCTGATCCATGTTTTACATCAACATTTGCTATAGAACTGTCAAATTCTACTAAATATTGTTTTAACAAAGTAGTTAGTTCATTTAAAGTTGTTCTCTCTCCAAAAGCTGTATTATATACATTATTTAATGCCTCTTGATTATTAGAAACTAATGCTAATAAATTCATTTGTATAACATTATCTATATATGTAAAATCCCTTGAAAATAAACCATCCCCATTAATTACCGGAGATTCGTATTTCATAAATTGCATTACAAATTTTGGTATTACAGCTGCATATGCACCATTTGGATCTTGTTTACGCCCAAATACATTAAAGTATCTCAATCCTACTGTATCCAGATCATACGTTTTTTTAAAATTATCTGCATACAACTCGTTAACATATTTGGTAATAGCATACGGAGATAATGGCTTTCCTATTTTTTCTTCTACTTTAGGCAATGCTTTGGAATCTCCATACGTAGAAGAGCTCGCCGCGTATATAAATCGTTTTACTCCTGCATCTCTAGAAGCTACCAACATATTAAGAAATCCTCCCACATTAACATCATTAGTAGTAATAGGATCGTTGATAGAACGTGGCACAGAACCCAATGCTGCTTGATGCAATACAAAATCAACATCTTTGCATGCTTTATTACAATCTGCAAGGTTTCTTATATCTCCTTCAATAAATGTGAATTTGGGATTTTTTTTAAGTGTAGATAAGTTTTTTTTATGTCCTGTGGCAAAATTATCTAATGCAACTACTGTGCTTCCTATTTTTATAAGTTCTTCACAAAGATTAGAACCTATAAATCCAGCTGCACCGGTTACAAGTATTTTTGAAGAGCGAAGAAGCTCCAATTGATTTGTGTTCATGAATTATATTTTAACCCCCTGTTTTTTAATTCAAAAGCATATAAATTTTTATAGCCAGCGCGAAATTAAGATATACTTATAGAACATACAACATAAGTTAAAGGGGATTTTGCCCCTATTTACAACAAATAATACTAAGGTAACTTATGCTTCTTGTTTTTGTTGCTTAAAAAAGAGTTCAATCTATTAATAAACAAGGATTTAAGCAAAAAATGAATTTTTATTAACTATAAGCTTTTCGGTATAAATTATTAATCTACAATTAAGCTATAAGATCTGCTTTTGAAAATATATTTTGTTTGCGATTCGAGATTCGAGTACGTAAAAACCAAAAATGAAAGGGTAAAAAATAATTCAACTCTCAAAAGATTGGCTATCTACTATCATTTTTCGTACCCAATCATTAGGTATCATATCAATAGTTAAATTTACACGTTCTGTATCCCCTAAATTATCTATTTTATGAGGATCTGTTAGTTTTAAATACCAACACTCCCCTTGCTGCATTGGCACAGGAGTACCATTCAAAAAAAACACTACCTTATCATTTTTAAAAATGGGTATCGTAAGCCGGATTACAGATTTGTGTATTTCCAGAGCGAGAGTAGGATCGGTATGCTCTTTTACTATGGAATTGGGAGCTAAACGCAACAATCTAACCAAAGTAACTTTTGTATGTTCTCTAAAAGTATTAACCACACTCATAAGGTATGGAGATTGTTTTAGCTCATTTGTATCCAACCAATCTGTCCATGAACCATCTGCATAATCCTCTGCTGGTGGCGGAAATGGCAATGATGGATCCACAATATGTGCAGGAGCTGTTAATGGTATAACATTATAATACTCGAAAGTATCTATTTTTAAAGATTCAAATTCTGAAAACATTTTACTCGCATCAAAGAAAAAAGGCAATTTAATGCGGTCTGAATTCTGTTTTTTTGATTCTATACCTTGTGTCATTATTTACTTATTTTATCCTTTATCAAAAACCTATTTTTTCAATACCAATAAAAATAAAAAAATATTCAACGTAATAATCGATATCTTCTCCTGCAACATATATTATATTCTTTTATCTTTTTAATTCTAAAAATAATCCTCTGAATTTATTATGATAACTAAAATTCTAATATAGCCAACAGTTCTTTTTCGAATCTTTTTTTACCCAGATATTGAGTTTCTAAATTAGTATCAAATGGAATTGGCGTTTCTAAACTCGCCACTCTTTTTACAGGAGCATCAAGAAATTTAAAACAATTTTCCATTATTAACGCTGAAATATCGGATGCTATACCTCCAAAAAGAGAATCTTCTTGCAAAATAATAACTTTACCTGTTTTTTTAACCGATTGATATATAGCTTTTGTATCCAAAGGTTGTAATGTTCTTAAATCTATAAGATCTGCATGGATATGCGAATGTTTATCGAGTGTTTCTATAGCCCAATGCACTCCAGCACCATAACTTATTACTGTAACATCATTTCCTTCTTTTAACAAAGATGCTTTTCCTAGTGGTAAATTATAATATCCTTCGGGAACCTCTTGTCGAACACTTCTGTATAATGCTTTATGTTCAAAAAACAATACTGGATTTGGATCATCTATAGCAGTAGCCAGAAGCCCCTTTGCATCATATGGAAAAGCTGGATAGACCACCTTTAGCCCTGGAGTTTTGGTAAACCAAGCTTCATTAGTCTGGCTATGAAAAGGCCCCGCTCCTACTCCTGCTCCACAAGGCATTCTTATTACAACATCTGCAGATTGACTCCATCTGTAGTTTGATTTTGCTAATAGATTAACTATTGGATTAAAACCCGAAGACACAAAATCTGCAAATTGCATCTCAACAACCGCCTTAAAATCATTTACAGATAAACCATACCCTGCAGATACAATCCCTGATTCACAAATTGGAGTATTTCGAACCCGATTTTTTCCAAATTCCTCTACAAAACCTTCTGTTATTTTAAAAACACCTCCATATTCTGCTATATCTTGCCCCATAATGACAAGGTTATGATATCGACGCATACTTTCTTTCAAACTATCTGATATTGCATCAATTAATCTTATCTCTTTGGTATTCATAGCAGATACAATCTCTTTATAAACAAAAGCCGTATAAACATCTTCTAATTCCTGATCAAGATTTACAGCAATAGGTTCTTCTGTATTTGCCTTCTCCCAATGGGAGTCTATTTCAGATTTTAAAATAGATTGTTGTTTTACATTATCTTCAACAGACATTAAACCGTTATCGATAAGATATTCCTTATAATTTGTTATTGGATCTTTAGCACTCCAATATTCCATCAATTCTTGAGGGACATATTTAGTACCACTGGCCTCTTCATGCCCTCGCATTCTAAAAGTCTTAAATTCTAATAAAACTGGGCGCGGATTCTGCCGTATACTCTTAGCTATTTCATTAACTTTATCATAAACCTCTATCACATTATTACCGTCAATTATATGTGACTCCATTGCATAACCAAAACCACGATCTGCAAGATTTTTACAATTATATTGTTCTTCAGTAGGAGTAGATAAACCATAACCATTATTTTCTATACAAAATAACACAGGCAAACTCCATACCGAGGCTATATTAAGAGCTTCATGAAAATCTCCTTCACTAGTACCTCCTTCTCCTGTAAATACCGCAGTAACTTTATGATTATCCTTTAATAGATTCCCCATTGCAATACCACAAGCTATTCCCATCTGAGGACCTAAATGTGAAATCATACCAACTATATTATACTCTTGCGTTCCAAAATGAAAAGAACGATCTCTTCCTTTTGTAAACCCATTAGCTTTTCCTTGCCATTGACTAAACAATCTATATAGAGGAACCTCCCTAGTAGTAAACACCCCTAGGTTTCTATGCATTGGTAACACATATTCCTGGTTATCTAAAGCAGCTGTTACGCCTATAGATATAGCTTCTTGACCAATCCCCCCAAACCACTTAGATATTTTTCCTTGCCTAAGTAACACTAGCATTTTTTCTTCAATAAGCCTAGGTTTAAGCATTTTTAAATACAAGGAAACAAGAAGTTCATCTTTGTATTCTTTTCGATCAAAATGTAATTTTGATTTTTCTTTAAAAATATGTTCCATAAAAGAAAATTTGTTAAGTAAATGTACTTATTTTTATTTCAGAACAAACGTGTCATATATAATAATACATAAGTACTTGTTAAATTACCTTAAACAATTCTACGAATTAATTAAATTTACTCTCAATTAAGGATTACATGTTTAAAATTAACAAATTTGACAGATTATATATACCTATAAATAAATTTAGAAGGCTATTGGGCATTTTCACTGAAATACCCCTATTTTAGTTTTTCAATACACAAAGATTAAACCAATGAATAACATACCAAGCGTAGATCTAGCCGATTTTTTATCTGATGACTCTTCAAAAAAGGAAAAGTTTGTCAATGAAATAGGAAAAGCTTATGAAGAAATAGGTTTTGTTGCTTTAAAAAATCATTTTTTAAGTGACAAACTTGTAGACGATCTATACCAAGAAATTAAAGCTTTTTTTGCATTGCCCCTTGCGTCTAAAGAAAAATATGAGATTGAAGGGTTAGGCGGTCAAAGAGGATATACATCATTTGGCAAAGAACACGCCAAAGGCAAGAAAGAAGGAGACCTTAAAGAATTTTGGCATTTTGGTCAAGAGCCAGATACTGAGGCTAATTTACTAGAACAATATCCACCTAATGTGATTGTTGAAGAGTTAAAAAACTTTAACATTACAGGAATGGAAGCATATAGAATGCTTGAAAAAACAGGTATCTATGTACTTAGAGCATTAGCATTATATATAGGTCTTGACGAACATTATTTTGACCACTGGGCAAGTAATGGTAATAGTATTTTACGTCCAATTCACTATCCGCCTATTCAAGAAGAACCTAAAGGAGCTGTTAGAGCTGGAGCACATGGAGATATAAACCTTATCACTTTATTAATGGGAGCTTCGACAGGGGGATTACAAGTACAACGTAAAGATGGAGAATGGATAGATGCAATACCGCAAGAAGATGAATTGGTCATTAATGTTGGAGATATGCTAGAAAGACACACTAATAATAAATTACGATCTACTATACATCGGGTAATAAATCCTCCAAAAGAGCAATGGGGAAAACCAAGATATTCTATTCCGTTTTTTATGCACCCCAGAAGTGATATGAAACTAAATTGTTTAGAAGAATGTATTACAGAAGATAATCCGAAACAGTATGATGACATTACCGCAGGGGATTTCTTACATCAAAGACTTGTTGAAATTGGTTTAATCAAAAAATAGATCCCAAAAATGGATTTACAAGAACAATTAAAAAATTTATTTCCTGATCATCAACCTTTGGAAGAGGAAATAAAAAAAGATCCTAAAGATCAAATATGGATGCAGGAGGATCCTATAATTTGCAAATATGAAAAGCGAAAAGGAAAACCTATAACTATACTAGAAGGATATACTGGCGCTGATGAAGATTTTAAAAAATTAGCTAAAGAACTAAAAACCCGTTTAAGCGTTGGCGGAAGTTTTAAAAATGATGCTATAATCATACAAGGAGATTATAGAAATCAAATAATGAAAATACTTGAAGAAAAAGGATTCAAAGTAAAACGTGTCGGCGGATAATTTAAACTAATATTTTGGACAAAAATACTTTACATATTACCAACGGAGACAGCCTTACTCAAAGATTACAAGAATTAAATCTAGTATCTGGAGAATTTATGGTCTGGCGCGAAATGCTTTGTGAAGGTCCAACAGAGATTAAAATAGAAGAAGAAAACTCTATTAAAAAACGTGCTGCTTTTTTAAAAAAATATTACCGAATCTCTACTTCTGATTACCAAGAAAAATTTGTTTCTCAACTTAAAAAAATTGATAACCTCAAAAAATACAACGAAGTTATATTGTGGTTTGAATATGATCTGTTTTGCCACATTAATATGATTGCAGCAATAAGTTTATTACTTCGAAAAGAAATTAAAGATATCCCTGTTTATATAGTTTGTAGTGGTAGGATAGAACATGAGAAAAAACTTTTTGGGCTTTGTGACTTATCTGATAACCAGTTAAAAAATCACTTCTTAAACAAAATAAAGTTAAGCTATGATGATCTTGAATTTGCAGCACATATCTGGACTCTTTATTGTGAATCTAAACCAGAAAAAATTATAGGGCAAATCAAACGAAATTCTTCTTTTGAATATATGTCTATTTGCTTGAGAGCACACTTACAAAGATTTCCAAATATGCTTACAGGTCTTAATGTTCTAGAACATAATATTTTGGAAATGGTAGATAACTATCAAATTAAAAACATAAAACAACTTATGGGATATGCTCTGGAATACCAAGGATATTACGGATATGGTGATATGCAAATGAAACGTGTTCTTGCCAGACTTTTTCAGTTTTTAGTACAAACAAAAGATCAACTTTTGTTATCAGAAAGAGGAAAGCTTGCATTAGAACGCAAAAAAAACTTTTATAACACACAAATTTTAAATTGGTATTATGGAGGTGTTAAAAAGTATGATTACCTATATAATGACGAAACTCACTCACTATTAAAATTATAATATGGCTATAGCCAAATCTGAACTAATTCTTAATGAAGATGGCAGTATATATCATCTTCAACTTAAACCAAAACACCTTGCTCCTACTGTAATAACAGTAGGAGATCCCGATCGTGTAGATCAAGTCACACAATATTTTGACGAAATTGAATACAAAATTCATAAAAGAGAATTTCATACACAAACTGGGTATTATAAAGGACATAGGATTACTGTAATATCTACAGGTATAGGTACCGACAATATTGATATTGTATTTAATGAATTAGATGCTTTGGTTAATATAGATTTTACAACAAGAAAACCTAAAGAAACTCATACTTCGTTAAACATCATACGTATAGGGACTTCTGGGTCTGTGCAACCAACTATCCCTATAGATAGTTTTGTTATTTCTGAAATTGCTGTTGGTTTTGATAGTCTTTTGCATTTTTATGATAGTAATCATGTGCAACTTCCTGATTTTTCTAAGGCACTAATAAATCATTTAGATTGGGACAAAAGTAAATCTGTACCGTACACTGTTTCATGGGATCAAGAACTTGGAGAAAAAATGTTAAGTACCTCTGTAAAAAAAGGAGTGACTATAACTAATGTCGGTTTTTACGGCCCACAAGGGAGGATTTTAAGACTACCCTTACAAGATAATGACTTAAATAAAAAAATAACATCTTTTAAATATGATAACAAAATAGTTACCAATTTAGAAATGGAAACCGCTGGTATTTACGGGATGGCTAAATTACTAGGTCACAAAGCTGTTTCTATGAATGCTATTTTAGCTAATCGCTATTCTGGAGATTTTAGCCAGAATCCTAAAAATACCATAGACCAGCTTATACAATATACTTTGAAAAAAATTATCAGCTAAAAATTATACTTTATTATAAAAGCAAGAGTACAGAATTTCTATTTTCTTGCTTTTATAATAATTCAACTAAAATATTAACCAAATAAAACTTTAAGGCTAATTAACAGATTAGTAAGTAACAATACTGCAACAAAAATCACAATGCCATTCTCTACAGAATTATTTTTTAGCTTCGCGACTTTTACATTTGCATTTTTATTCTTTAAAAAATTCTTTTTCATAGCAATATTGTTTTTATTTGGGGGTTAAAACTTTTTAAATATATATTTCTTCAAAAGAAGAACATATCAAATATACGTAAACAAATAATTTTTATCGTTAAAAAACACAAATAATCGATAAAAAGCATATTTTTAATTTTAGATAGCATGCATACTATAAAAATAGGTGGTGTCCCTGAACATTTTAATTTACCATGGCATTTAAGCATTGAGGACGGAAGCTATCTCAAAAGCAGCATACAATTAGATTGGATAGAATACCCTGGGGGTACAGGTGCAATGTGCGAAGCTTTAAGAAAAAAAGATATTGATATTGCTATTATTCTTACCGAAGGTATTATTAAAGATATCATAGACGGAAACCCAAGTAAAATTGTACAAACCTACATACAAACACCTTTGATCTGGGGAATTCATGTAGGTGCAAATTCAAACTATAACCATCTCTCTGAGTTAGAAAACAAAAAAACTGCTATAAGCAGGTATGGTTCTGGATCACATTTAATGGCACATGTTAATGCTCAAAATGAAAATTGGGATACTTCTCTTCTTCAGTTTGAAGTAGTAAAAAACCTTAAAGGCGCTATAAAAGCTTTAACAAATGGAGAAGCAGATTATTTTATGTGGGAACATTTTACAACAAAACCACTTGTCGATAGTGGTATTTTTAAAAGAGTTGCTGATTGTCCAACTCCTTGGCCTTGTTTTGTAATAGCAGTAAGAGAGGATATTCTTAAAACCAATGCCAAACAAATAAAAACTATTCTAGATATTATTAACACTACTACTAGAGATTTTAAACACATCCCAAGTATCCATAAAACATTAGCTAATCGATATGATCAGCAATTAGATGATATTCAAAAATGGCTAAAACTAACAGAATGGAGTCAATCCCTAATTAAAAAAGACACACTAATAGAAATACAAAACCAACTGTATAATCTAGATATAATTACTAAAAAAGTAGCTCCAGAAAAGTTGATTTTTGAATTATAGTGGTGAAAATTGATAGAAAAAGAATATCTCTTGGTAGGGTTTACACCAAACAAAACGTTATTTAATCAAACAATATTTCACAAATTTAAGATCAAAGTTAAAATATAATTAACAAATACAACAAATGCTTGTATTATAAATAATTTTTACACATCTATTTAGCAGACATACAACCAAGTAGAATATTTTTGTACATTTGCACCGCCTACCCCAATGATATGAACTAATTATTTAATGTACAAGCAACCTTTTTGGTCTTAATGCATCTAATGATTAACTAACAAATCTTTTATGGTAACTTTTTTAATAATATTAGCAGGTCTTGTAGCTTTCAATTTTATTTTGCTAAAATTGAGTACTCAATCGGTAGATACCGATAAAAAGAAAACAAGAAAACAAGAAAACAAAATCAACACTATAGACAATACATCTGTAGATAAGTCGAAATCTTCTAAGATTCCTAACGCAGCGTAATTAATTTACCATTGTATTGGTATTTGGTTTGTTTCGAGCAAATATGAATTGGTTTTACTAAAATGCTTATTACCAAACCAATACCCCCTATTTGCACTTAATGGAGAAGGGTGGCCGCTTGTCAAAACATAATGTTTTGAGGTATCTATTTTGGCTCCTTTTTTCTTAGCGTATCCTCCCCACAACAAAAATACTACTTTGCTTTTTTTGTCTGAAATAGTTTTAATAACTGCATCTGTAAATTGCTCCCAGCCTTTATTTTGATGAGATCCTGCCTGATTTGCTCTAACGGTTAAGGTTGCATTTAATAATAAAACTCCTTGTTTTGCCCAACGTTCTAAATTACCTGTTGACGGAAAAGGCAATTCTAGATCGGTTTCTATTTCTTTAAAAATATTTATTAACGAAGGTGGAATTTGAATATCATCAGCTACAGAAAAACATAATCCATTGGCTTGTCCTACTCCATGATATGGATCCTGACCAATTATTACTACTTTAACATCCTCAAATTTACAATAGTCAAACGCAGCAAAAATTTCGTTCCCTTTTGGATAACAAGTTCCATTTTTGTATTCCATTTTTATAAAATCAGCCAATGTATTAAAATATGACTTATTAAATTCAACTTTAAGTTGCTCATTCCAAGAGTTTTCGATATTTACATTCATATTGATGTCAAAAAATTACAGCAATTGTGTACTTTTGCTAGTTATAAAATCGATCGAATATAACCCAAAAATAGGGTAAAAAAAAGTATGATTCGCATTTCTAAAAAAACACTAGACGATCTTGAATTTGATACCATACTAAATCAAATTGCAGAATATTGCACTACAGATTTTGGTAAATCAAAAGCATTACAGATTATTCCTTTTACTACCAAAGAGGCACTAGATATAGCCTTACAAGAAGTATTTGAATATAAATCTTCTTTTTTAAATGATTCTCGCATTCCAAATCACGGGTTTGACAGCATTTCTAAAGAAATTCAATTATTGCAAATAGAAAACACCTTTTTAGAAGCTTTTAACCTAAAAAGAATAATTTCAATAAACATAACCGTAAATAATCTTTTACTTTTTTTAAGAAAAAACACAGAGTTCTACCCTATTCTAAACCAAACCTCTTCTGAAGTTCCTTTTACCAAGGAAATTATTAATTTAATCGAAATAGTAATAGATAAATTTGGAGAAATTAAGGATAATGCATCCCCTACTTTACAAATTTTACGAAAAGAAATTAATATCGTACAAGCAAAACTTAACGGCAGTTTTGGTAAAGATTTATCAAAATATAATAGCTTAGGATATTTAGATGAAATTAAAGAAAGTGTTGTAGAAAACCGTAGGGTTTTAGCCGTAAAAGCTATGTATCGCCGCAAAGTAAAAGGCGCTATTATGGGCAGTTCTAAAACAGGAAGTATTATATATATAGAACCAGAAACTACCATACAATTTAGCAGAGAACTTAGTAACTTAGAATACGACGAACGAGAAGAAGTTGTAAAAATACTTAAAGAGCTAACCAACAAATTACGCCCGTTCACAGAACTTTTAAAACAGTACCAAGAATATTTAAGCGATATAGATGTTGTTTCTGCTAAATCTAAGTATGCCAATCAACTTAATGCTGTATTACCCAAAATAACCGAAAACAGAGAGTTAACCATTATAGATGCTTATCATCCATTATTATACCTTAATAATAAAGCAAAAGGAGACAAAACGTATCCTCAAACCATCACTTTAGATACTAATAATCAAATAATAGTTATCTCTGGTCCCAATGCTGGGGGTAAAAGTATTACTTTAAAAACCATTGGATTATTACAAGTAATGCTACAAAGTGGTATACTAATTCCTGTACATGAATATAGCAGAATGTGTTTATTTGATATAATCCTTACGGATATAGGAGATAATCAATCTATAGAAAACCATTTAAGTACCTATAGTTATCGTTTAAAAAACATGAATAAATTTTTACGAAAATGTAATGATAAAACATTGTTTTTAATTGATGAATTTGGTACTGGTAGTGACCCAGAACTAGGAGGTGCTTTGGCCGAAACTTTTCTTGAAATCTTTTATGAGCGAGGATCTTTTGGAATCATCACTACGCATTATGCAAATTTAAAAATGTTAGCCAATGAGCTACCAAATATGAGTAATGCAAACATGCTATTTGACTCAAAAACATTAGAGCCCTTATTCAAATTATATCTAGGTGAGGCTGGTAGTTCTTTTACATTTGAAGTAGCTCAAAAAAATGGTATTCCATATAGCTTAATTAATAAAGCAAAGAAAAAAGTAGAACGAGGCAAAATTCGTTTTGACAAAAGCATAGCTGATCTACAAAAAGAAAGATCTAAACTACAAAAAACTACATCTTCTCTTAAAACTAAAGAACAAAAAGCTGAAGAAGAAAAAGATCGTTTAGAAAAAACAAATGATCGTATTCAAAAAAAACTCGAAAGCTATCAGGAATTATACGACAGTAATCAACGTATGATTTATTTAGGTCAAAAATTAGATGATATCAGTGAAAAATACTTTAATAATAAGAAAAAAAGAGAATTAATAAGTGAGTTCTTAAAAATTGTTGAAGTAGAAAATTCCAAACGAAAAAAAATTACGGTAAAACAACGTAAAGTAGAAAAAATAAAGGAACAAAAAGTTGTAAATGAAATAAAAGAAAAAGTTCAGGTTATTCGAGAAAAGAAAAAGGAAGAAAAAAAGAAAGAAGAAAAAATTATTGCTTCACAACCAAAGGTTATATTAAAAGTAGGAGATAGAGTACGAATGATTGATGGAAGATCTATCGGTACTATAGATAATATAGAAAAAAAGAAAGCAATTGTTAATTATGGTATTTTTACTACTAACGTAGCTTTAGATCAATTAGAGTTTGTGGAAAGAAAAAAGAAATAAAATAGGTATACAAACATAATTTTCTTTCCTGTTAAAGTATCCTTAAACGATAAACCTGAGAATTTTATCTTTATATATTTGAGGAAAATCAATTAAAAATTGTACCTATTATTATGCGAAAATTATTTTTTGTAGCTTGTATCCAAATTTTATTTCCTTTCCTTATACAAGGACAACAGCCTAAAAAACCTAATGCCTCAGAAATTCACCAAGCTTTACAAAAACTTAATTTTCTAGGTTCGGTTTTGTATGTTGCAGCACATCCAGATGATGAAAACACTCGTTTAATATCTTATATGGCTAATCATACAAAAGCAAGAACCGCATATTTATCTCTAACCAGAGGTGATGGAGGGCAAAATTTAATAGGTCCTGAAATCAGAGAACAATTAGGTGTAATAAGAACTCAAGAATTGTTAGCAGCCCGCAGAACCGATGGTGGAGAACAATTGTTTACCAGAGCAAACGATTTTGGATATTCTAAACACCCAGACGAAACACTATCCATTTGGGATAAAAAAGAAGTATTGGGTGATGTGATTTGGGCTATTAGAAAATTTAGACCAGATGTAATCATTAACCGCTTTGATCATAGAACGTCTGGTAGTACTCATGGACACCACACCTCTTCTGCAATACTTAGTACAGAAGCTTTTGACATAAGTGCCAATGATAACATATACCCAGAACAATTAAAATACACAAAAACATGGCAACCAAAACGCCTTTTCTTTAATACATCCTGGTGGTTTTATGGTAATAGAGAAAACTTTGAAAAAGCAGATAAAACAAAACTTTTAGAATTCGATACAGGAGTATATTATCCATCTTTAGGACTATCTAATAGCGAAATTGCTTCTTTAAGCCGCAGTCAACATAAATCTCAAGGATTTGGTAGTACAGGCAATCGCGGTAAAGAAAGTGAATATATAGAATTAATTAAAGGGGAATTACCTAAAGATAAAACTAATATTTTTGAAGGAATCGACACTTCATGGAACCGCATAAAAAATGGCAAAGCAATAGGAGATATTCTTCAACAAGTAGAAAATTCTTTTGATTTTAAAAACCCTTCAGCCTCTATACCAGAACTAGTAAAAGCCTACCAATTAATTCAGCAATTAGAAGATGAACATTGGAAAAAAATTAAATCTAAAGAGATTGTTGAAATTATCGCTTCTGCATCAGGGCTTTATCTTGAAGCTGTAACAACAGATGCTAATACTACTAAAGGAAGTGAAGTATCCATAAAGGTAGAAGCCATAAACCGCAGTAATTCTAACATGAGTTTAGAATCTATTAAAATTTCTGAAATTGGAATTAATGATCTACCAAAAATATCTTTAGAAAATAATACTAGCAATACTTTTGAATATAAAGGAAGTATTCCCAATGATTTTGAATATACTAATGCATATTGGCTTAACAAAAAAGGCTCCTTAGGAATGTATAATGTTACAGATCAAAAATTAATTGGCAAACCTGAAACAGAGCATAAAATCAAAGCTGTTTTTACTGTAACTATAGAAGGAGTTACTATTTCTTTTACCAAAGCTGTTGTATATAAAACTAATGATCCTGTAAAAGGAGAAGTATATAAACCTTTTGAAATAATCCCCCTTATATCTGCTAGTATTAAAGACAAGGTTATTATTTATGCAAATGGAGCTTCACAACAAATACCCGTCAAAATAAAGGCAGGAAAATCTAATATTACAGGTACAATTACTCTTACTCATCCAGAAGGTTGGCAAATCGCTCCAGCTAGCTTAGATTTTAAACTCTCACAAAAAGGAGAAGAAAAAATAGTTATTTTTCAGCTTATCGCTCCAGAAAATCAAAGTGAAGGGTATATTTCTCCTGAAATAAAAATCAATAATGAAATATACTCTAGTGAAGTTATAACAATTGATTATGATCACATTCCATATCAAACAATACTAATACCTTCTGAAACCAAAGTTGTTCGATTAGATATAAAAAAGAAAGGTCACAATATTGGATATATTGAAGGTGCCGGAGATGTCGTTCCAGAAAGTTTACGACAAATAGGATATAACGTTACCAATATTGATCCTGAGTCTATTACTACAGAAAATATTAAATCTTATGACGCTATCGTTGTCGGAATAAGAGCTTATAACACTATAGATCAATTAAAATTTAAGCAACAATATTTATTAGAGTATGTAAAAAACGGAGGTAATTTAATACTACAATATAATACTAATCACAGGCTAAAAGTAACAGATAATTTAGGGCCATATCCTCTTAAACTATCCAGAGATCGTGTAACAGACGAAAATGCAAAAATTAATTTTCTATCACCAGAACACCCTGTATTAAATACTCCTAATAAAATTACCGATAAGGATTTTAACGGTTGGGTACAAGAACGAGGATTATATTTCCCTAATGAATGGTCTAAAGACTACACCCCTATACTATCTACTAAGGATACAGGAGAAACAGAGAAAAAAGGAGCTCTTTTAGTTGCTAAATATGGTAAAGGATATTATATCTATACAGGACTAAGCTTTTTTAGAGAATTTCCTGCTGGAGTACCTGGTGCATATCGAATTTTTGCTAATATGATATCTCTGGGGAAATAAATAACTATAAAAAAATAGAAATTTTAATATGGAAAAGGTAAAAGAAAAATTAAAGTGGAAAAAACTATATACCGCTGTGTTAATAATGAATGCTATATATATATTACTATTCTACTTAATCACTAATATCTACTCTTAGTTTCTTTACTACAAAAACACTCTTTACCATCAATAAACTAACTTAATCAATCATCTTATGCAAACCATAGATTGGATCGTACTACTAGGAACCTTATTATTTATAGTACTATATGGAGCTTGGAAAACCAAAGGAAGTAAAAATGTTAAAGATTACATACGAGGGGGGAACGATGCACATTGGTGGACTATAGGGTTATCTGTAATGGCAACCCAAGCAAGTGCAATTACTTTTTTATCTGCTCCGGGACAAGCATTTCATGACGGTATGGGTTTTGTACAATTCTATTTTGGCGTACCTATAGCTATGGTAGTAATTTGCATTGTTTTTATACCAATGTATCATAAACTAAATGTTTATACTGCATATGAATATCTCGAAAGTCGATTTGATTTAAAGACCAGAACCCTAACCGCTATTCTATTTTTAGTACAACGAGGATTAGCTGCAGGAATAACTATTTTTGCACCATCCATTATCCTATCTGCTGTTCTTGGGTGGGATCTAATGACCCTAAATATTATAATCGGTATTTTAGTTATTATATATACCGTATCAGGTGGAACAAAAGCAGTAAATATTACCCAAAAACAACAAATGGGGATCATTTTTACAGGTATGTTGGTCGCTTTTATTATTATAATCAGCTACCTTCCTGAAGAAATAACATTTACGAATGCTCTAGATATAGCTGGAGCAAGTGGCAAAATGGAAGTTCTTGATTTTTCGTTCGATCTTAATAATCGATATACCATTTGGAGCGGGCTTATTGGAGGGACATTTTTAGCTCTCTCCTATTTTGGAACAGACCAAAGTCAAGTACAACGATATCTAACTGGTAAATCCATAAAAGAAAGCCAATTAGGACTCTTGTTTAACGGGCTTCTTAAAGTACCTATGCAATTCTTTATTTTAATGGTAGGAGTTATGGTTTTTGTTTTTTATCAGTTTAATCCCTCTCCTTTAAATTTTAATCCAGAAGGAAAACAAGCAATTCTAAATTCTGAGTATACAGAACAATATACAGTATTAGAAAATCAACTTGCCGAAATTCATACCAATAAAGATGCTGTCATAAAAGGGTACCTAGCTAATCCAAAATTAGATAATAAAAGTTTACTTCAAGAGCTTAATAAAAAAGAAAAAGAAACTCGAAATGCTGCTAAAGAGTTGATAAAAAAAGCTAATCCAGATACGGAAACCAACGATAAGGATTATGTATTTATTCATTTTATACTTAATAATCTTCCTCGAGGATTAATAGGACTTTTATTAGCAGTAATATTATCTGCAGCTATGTCTTCTACTGCCTCAGAATTAAATGCTTTGGCTTCGACCACAGCGATAGATTTATATAAACGAAATATAAAACAAGAAAAAAACGATCAACATTATGTGTCTGCCTCTAAACTATTTACACTTGGTTGGGGTATAATCGCTATTATCGTAGCTTGTTTTGCTAATTTATTCGACAATCTAATTCAACTAGTAAATATTATAGGGTCTGTCTTTTATGGCAATGTTCTGGGCATATTCTTATTAGCATTTTTTATAAAATTTGTGCATAGTAATGCGACCTTTATTGCTGCACTTATTACACAAGTCACCATTATTTTAGTTTGGTATTTTGCAATATTCAGGCTAGAACAAATGGGGTTAAAACCATATGTTGGTTTTTTATGGCTTAATCTTATTGGTTGTGTTCTTGTTATGGGAATTGCTATTATTATACAGCCTCTAATTGGTTCAAAATCAAAAATCACAACCTAATGCATTCCAAAAAGGATATAAACTGGGGTATTTTAGGCTGTGGCAAAATAGCACATAAATTTTCTGAAGATTTAAAGTTTGTTCCCAGTGCTAAACTTTATGCCGTAGCTAGCAGGAATCTTAAAAAAGCGCAGAATTTTGCTAATGCCTATAATGCAAACTGTTTCTACGGAAATTATAAAGAATTAGTAGCACACCCTGATATAGATGTAATTTATATTGCTACTCCTCATGTTTTTCATTATGAGCATACTTTACTATGTCTTCATCATAAAAAAGCTGTTTTATGTGAAAAGCCCTTCGCTATGAATTTTTCTCAGGTGGAAGAAATGATTAAAACTGCCAAAAAGAATAATGTATTTTTAATGGAAGCTCTTTGGACTTATTTTTTACCACATTATCAATATGTTTTGGATATAGTTACATCCAAAGAACTTGGTAACATTAAAAAACTAACTGCAGATTTTGGCTTTACAACTACTTTTGATCCTGAAAGCAGAGTTTTTAATAAAAAATTAGGAGGAGGTAGTCTTCTGGATGTAGGTATATATCCATTGTTTGCTGCATTAAGTAGTATTGGATACCCAGACGATGTAAAAGCTAGTGCAACTATAGGAAAAACAGGAGTGGATGAAAACTGTACGATACAACTGCATTATAATAATGGTGTAACTGCTTCTTTGTTTAGTTCTGTTACCCAAGAAACAAATACCGAAGCTGTTCTAGAATTCGAAAAAGGAACGATCCTGATTAATAGCCGCTTTCATGAACCCTCATCAATAATCATAAACAAAAATGGAAAATCAGAATTAAAAGAATTTAATGTAACTACAAATGGATATGATTTTGAAGCGATTCATGTACAAAAAATGTTGTTAGATAATCGTATAGAAAGTAATATCATGAGTTTTGAAAAAAGCCTACAATTAATAACACTGTTAGATGCTGTTAGAGATAAAATCGGGCTATACTACACATAGACATAGAGTATTATCGAAACAAAATATGGGGTTATAAAGCTCTTTTTAAAATATTTACGAAAAAAATCTATTATAGCTAACGATTATTTTTTCCTGATACCAAATAATAATTTAATTTCTGAGTAGAAAAATCATAATTTAAAAATTAAAAAGCACTCTGTAAACAGAATGCTTTTTAAATGATTTGTGTGTGAGAAAGAGTACTTATTTAGCTCCCCACTCAGTAAGGGAGTCTTTGTTCATTTTAACATAGTCGGCATTTCCTGCCTTCTCTGCTAATTCTAACGAAGTTTTAGCTGCTTTTATTGCCCCATCTTTATCTCCAGATTTTGCATAAATTAAAGATTGTTGTCTGTACACCCAAAAAGCAGGCTCTTTACGTAAAGAAACAGCCTTATCAATATGTTCTTTAGCTTTAGCTGTTTCTCCTATTTCTTTATAAAATACAGCAGCTTGATAATGGTCTCCATCAGATGGGCCTGCCATTGTTTTTTCGATACTTGCTAAAGTAGTTTCTTTTGCAGGAGTTTGTATCGTAACTGCAGCTTCTGTATTCGCCCAAATAAAATTAAGAACAGCAGATTCCATAGTAAAATCACTAAACATTATAGTAAACGTTTCTACGTTCATAGGCAATGTAGTAGCTTTTACTTTTACATTTGCAGCTACTTTTGCATCTTCCCATTTTTGAGGAGTTCCCCAGTTATTTGTGTCTTTATAAAAAATTATCTCCCAGTTTTCTTTACCTGGTTTTGTAAAAATAGCATAGCTACCTTTTTTAAGTTCTTTACCTTCAACTTTTACATCATCACTAAAAGTAATTTGTGTGTTTTTATTAGCTCCTGTTCTCCAAAGTTTATCAAAAGGCACTAAATTTCCAAAGATAGTTCTTCCCTTCATACTAGGACGTGAGTACTCTACCGAAACATCTGTTAACCCTATAACTTGTTCAATTTTTGAAGTTGGACTTGGTTGTGGTGCTTTTACCTGAGCTTCAATCCCACAGGATAACAAAGCAACAGAAAGAAATAATACAATCTTTTTCATTACGTTTAATTTTGTTTGTTTTAATTTACCTAGTAACGAAAGTAAGAATTACACTCGCATAAAAAGTTAACAAAACCTTAAAAATAGGAACCCTATATTTGTTACCTTTTAAAAAAGTATAATGAAAAGATACATTTCTGAAGTGATAGGAACATTTAGCTTAGTATTTTGTGGCACAGGAGCTATGACAATTAATGAAGTTACAGCAGGAGATATTACTCATGTAGGAGTGGCAATAACCTGGGGGCTTATAGTAATGGCAATGATTTATGCTTTTGGAGAGATATCTGGAGCACATTTTAATCCAGCAGTCACAATAGCTTTTGCTTATGCTAAAAAGTTTGAATGGAAAGATGTTCCAAAATACATTATCGCACAATCTATTGGTGCTATATTAGCAAGTAGTATTTTACTTTATTTATTTCCGCAAAGTGAATTTTTAGGCGGTACTATTCCAACAATAGAACCTCTTAAAGCTTTTATTATAGAAACACTACTTAGCTATTTTTTAATGGTTGTAATTATCAATGTATCTTCTGGTTCTAAAGAAACAGGTACTATGGCAGGTATTGCTGTTGGCGGGGTAGTATTACTAGAAGCTATGTTTGCTGGGCCCATAACAAATGCATCTATGAATCCTGCAAGATCTCTTGGTCCAGCTTTATTATCTGGGCATTGGGAACATCAATGGTTATATTTTATAGCTCCTGTTTTTGGTGCTTTATTAGCAGTTTTGACCTGTAAAATAACAAAATCTGATAATTGCTGTAATGACTGTTAATGTCAGTAAACCAATCCTAAAACATTTATATTATCAAAAATTAATTCTTTTTAACATATATTTACATTTTTTGAAAAACCATATCCCCCTATGGAACATTTTACTAATGAATTTTGTGAATTAGAATTACACAATAAATATGCTATCCTTACGGTTAATGAAAATGTAGATTTCACATTACATAAAGCCTTTATAGTAAGAGAAGTATTACATGATTATTATAGATCTAAGGGTTTTATAATGATCAGTCACCGTAAATATCCACATAAAATTTCTGCCGAAATATATAAGAAAGGACAACTTGAAAATATGAAAGGACTCGCTATTGTATCCAGCAACAATAAAGAAAGAGATAAAGCAATTATTGAACAACCATTATATGGTAAGTCTTTTACTTTCTTTAGTACACTCGAAGAAGCTAAATCTTGGGCAAAAAGTTTTTTTTAATCAACATCTTTACGCTTTGTTTAACAAAAAATATTTTTTATTAAACAAAATGATTGTACTTTTACTGTATAATCTTATTTCTTATGAAGATCTATACTTTAAAATCAAAACAACACCTTCCCATTTCTGTTGAAGAGGCATGGAAATTTCTTTCCGATCCAAATAACCTAAAAATTATAACTCCAGATTATATGGGGTTTGAAATTATATCTGGAGCAGATCGTGAAATGTATGCTGGTCAAATCATACAATATATTGTAACTCCGATAGCAGGAATTAAAAGTAAGTGGGTTACAGAAATAACTCACGTAAAAAAGAATGAGTACTTTGTGGATGAACAAAGATTTGGCCCATATGCATTATGGCACCACAAACATTTTATTAAAGAAATTAATGGTGGTGTAGAGATGGAAGATATCATTGACTACAAAATACCTTTTGGCATTTTGGGACAATGTATACATCCATTTCTGGTGAAACCAAAACTAAAAGAGATTTTCAAATATCGAGAAAAGAAATTAATAGAATTATTTGGAAATATTACTGATAGTACTGATAATCCAATCTTATTTTCTTAAAAATAATGAAAAAAAATATACTTCTTATTGGTGGTAGCCATGGAATAGGTTTTGAAATTGCTCTAAAACTATATAGTGAGCATACCATCTTCATTGCCTCTAGAACTTCTGAAAATTTAGGGAATCTTGAAGTTACTCATATACCCTATGATGCATCTAAAGATGAAATTGACATTTCTTTACTTCCTGAAAGGATAGACGGTTTTGTATATTGTCCTGGAAGCATCAATTTAAAACCTTTTAAAATGCTCGAACCAAAAGATTTTGAAGAGGATATGCAAATCAATTTTATGTTTTTGGTTAAAATCATACATACCCTACTCCCTAAATTAAAAAAATCTGAGCAGGCTAGTTTAATTTTTTTTAGTACCGTTGCTGTAAAAATTGGAATGCCTTTTCATACCAGTATAGCTGCAGCAAAAGGAGCTATCGAAGGTTTTGCAAAAGCGCTAGCCGCAGAATATGCTCCACAGTTTAGAGTAAATGTAATCGCTCCTTCTTTAACAGATACTCCTTTAGCAAAAAAATTGTTGAGTAATGAAAAAAAACAAGAAATGATGGATAGTCGTCACCCGATGAAGCGTATTGGTCAAGCAGTAGACATAGCAAATATTGCTCGATTTTTGTTGAGTGATGATAGTAGCTGGATTACTGGTCAAGTTATTGGCGTAGACGGAGGAATGTCTACTTTAAACGTAAATTAAAATGTCACAAGAAATATCTATATTTTGGTTTAGAAGAGATTTACGATTAGATGATAATATCGGGCTTCTTCATGCTCTTAAAGGAGAATATCCTGTATTACCCATTTTTATTTTTGATAAGAATATTTTAGATAAATTGCCCGAAGATGATGCTAGAATCTCTTTTATCTATAAAAATCTGCAATCCATGCGAAACAAACTTCAAGAAGAACATGATAGCTCGATTGCAATTCTTTACGGTGAACCTGAAAATATTATTGAAGATTTAATATCACAATATACTGTGAAAGGTTTTTTTACAAATCATGATTATGAGCCATACGCACGCGAACGAGATAAAAAAATAAAAAAACTCTTAGAACTGAAAAGCATTAACTTTAACACTTTTAAAGATCAAGTAATTTTTGAAAAGGATGAAGTAGTGAAATCAGATGGCGATCCTTATGTTGTATATACACCATATAAAAATAAATGGAAAGAAATTTTTGACGAGTCTAAATTGAAAATACAGTATACTTCTTCTTATCTTGATAATTTAATACAAAATACAAGACTTTCTAATCTTTCGTTAAGTGATATGGGATTTAAAAAATCTTCAATTAAAATTCCTGATTACACGGTAACTCCAACTTTAATTGAAAATTATGAAGATACTCGCGATTATCCTGCAAAAGAAAATGGAACTTCTAGATTGGGACCCCATTTACGTTTTGGTACGGTTAGCATAAGAAAAATGATAAAAAAAGCAATTTCAGAAAACAACGAAGTATTTTGGTCAGAACTAATCTGGAGAGAGTTTTTTATGCAAATTTTATGGCATTATCCGCATACAAGAAACACTTCTTTTAAACCAAAATATGACAGAATTAACTGGAGAAATGATGAGCAGGATTTTCAAAATTGGACAGAAGGAAAAACAGGGTACCCGTTAGTAGATGCAGGAATGAGGCAATTAAATAAAACTGGATATATGCATAATCGAGTGAGAATGCTTGTAGCAAGTTTTTTATGTAAACATTTACTCATCGACTGGCGCTGGGGAGAAGCTTATTTTGCAGAAAAACTACTAGATTATGATATGTCTGCAAATGTAGGAAACTGGCAATGGGCAGCAGGATCTGGTGTTGATGCAGCACCATATTTTAGGATTTTTAATCCTACTACACAAATAAAAAAATTTGATAAGGAGCATGATTATATCAATATGTGGGTTAAAGATCTTAATGATTTAAGCTATCCAGAACCTATAGTAGATCATAAAGAAGCTCGCGAACGTTGTTTAAAAACATATAAAGAAGCTCTTGATCAATAATCTGTTTTATAACATTTCTTTAAAATTAAAAACAGAAGTTTTTTGTAATTTACCTTTGTTTAACCAATAAATTACAATAAAATGAATACTCAAGCAGTTGCTAATCGATTAGTTGAGCTTTGTCGTCAAGGTGAGAATATGCAAGCTCTTAACGAATTATATGATACTAATATCATAAGTAAAGAAATGCCAGGAAGTCCAAATGAAATAATTTCTGGTATTGATGCCGTTATCAAAAAAAGTGAAGAGTGGTATGATTCTGTAGAAGAATTTCATGGTGGAGAAATATCCGACCCAGTAGTTGCAGAAAACCACTTTAGCTGCTCTATGAAAATGGATTGTACTTTTAAAGAAAGTGGTCGTATGCAAATAGAAGAAGTATGCGTATACCAAGTAAATAATGGCAAAATAACCGAAGAACAATTTTTTTATTCTATGCCTCCTCAATAATTTTATAAAAACAGGTAGCCTTTATGTAGACTACCTGTTATTTTATTATATTTTAATCTATTTAAGAATTAATTTTGTAACCTCACTTTTTTGAGATGATGTCTTTTTAATAAAATAAAACTCCTCAGTCAATTCTGATAAATCAAGCTTTTGGTTATAGTTACCTTTATTTAATACTTTATCCAGTAAAATTTGACGATATGTTCCATTAGAGTTTATTAACTCTACCAAAACTCTTTCTTTTTTTGTTACATAAAAATTAATAGTAGTTTCTATCTGTGCAGGGTTTGGATAATTATACAAATTCGAAATGGATATATTTTTCTTGAGTTCATTACCTTTTTCAATTACATTCTTTAATGTACTTGCCTCTCCTAAATTTATGTTATCTAACCAAACGCAATCACTACCGCTGCTCACAGAATAATCTTTTTTATACGTCCATGTTAAAATATGATCCCCAGCATCAATAGTATAATCTATTCGATTCCAATTAACATTACCACTCCATCTATTCTTTTCTACCCCATCTATTTTAAAGATTAAAAAGTCATAATCTTTTTCTGAAGATATTTTATAATCAAACCTAATTGTAGTTTCTTTAATAAAACTTTTTTTAATCGATAACTCCGTCTGCTCCTTATGCTCTATTTTTAATGATTTAGCACTAACTCCATAGTCTTGGTCTAGGGTTATTAAATTCCATTTAGAATTACCTCTAAAATCAAAATTTGCTTGGCTGAAATCATTAGTTTCAAAATCAACAACCAAAAATTCATTAGTATCTCCTTCTTTTACTACTACAGTAAATTTTTGATTATTGGATAAAGTAGCATCTTTTACTTTTAACTCTATCTCATGCCTGCCTACATTTTCAGAAGTTGGAGTTCCTATAAGTTCATAAGCATTATTATTAGACACAATTTGTAACCATTCTGGGCTTTTAACTAATTCTATTTGTAGTTCATCATCATTTTCATCAAATGTTTGAATAGAATATGTATAGGCGTCATTAACCTGAACTTCTTGCTTAGGAACAGAAGTAATAACTGGTGCCATATTTCTAGGTTTCAAATTAATAATAGCAGAGTTATTTTCAACCCAATTATGATCTCCATTATGTGTGATCATTTCTGTTAGATAAAAATAACCATTAGATCTTCCTCCCCATCCCCAATTAATATGAAAATAGTCTCCTTGTTCTGTTACTTGATACCCATCTAAAGCAAATAAATGCCCCGCAGATGTTGTTAGACTACTTCTACCAGCATATAAAACTGGTCTTTTAGCGTCCATTTCTCTTTTCATAATAGTATTCCAATCAGATTCACTATACGAATACTTATAAATTTGATGAGCGCTTTGGTCGTACTTAAAATATTTTTTTAATATATCTTGAAGATTATATGTGTAAGCCCCAGAAGAATTAGCTCCATAATTCATATTTACAGCTACTCCACAATGATATAATAACTTTGCATTTTCTTCATCTGGAACATCTTTAGACATACGACCCCAATCATAGGTAGCATTTCCAAAATTAACAGATAGCTTGCCATATTTATTATGAGAATATGTTTTAGAACCATTACCAGTTTTAGGAAACTCCCAATATCGTAGTACTTGTCCCATAGCAGTAGCAACACACCCTACCAGAGCATGCCCATCTCTACCCTCTGCATCTTCAGGGCATTGTTTGTTCCATCCAGCTCCTTGACTGTATTTAATATCTGCCATAAATGGAATTACTTGGGTGACTCTATTTTTTGTAGATGAACTTTTCAAACTTTTCCATCCAGAGGAGACATAATTGGATTTTGAAGCTTTCCCTATCAATACCTGATTATAAACGTATTCTTTATATTGCTCCATCCAAGAAAGAATTACTGGATTACTATTAGAAAGCTCTAATAAGTTTTTATCTGAATATCCTAAAATAGGTTTTGCAGCATCATCGGCAGACACAATTACAAATCCTCCTCCGCTATATTCAATCAAATAATAGGCAATAATACCTTTATATTTAACCTCATGTACATTTTGCACATTTTTAGAAGAAGATTTAAGGTGGGTATTTCCTTTAACCCAATTGTTAGCTACATCTATAGCCGTTTTTTTATCTATTACATTGGCTTTTACTCCAAAGAAAAAAAAACATAAAATGATTGTTGAATAAGATAATAGTCTTTTCATTTAAGTTGGTTTTTATTATTTTAATATGAGTACGAATTTAATACCCCCAACTACAATAGAGACTTATCCTATCAAAAAAAATTAACACAAAACACATAACTAAACAATACCTTTTCATGTCAATTTGGTTAATTTTTAGCTACATTTTAAAAAACTAATATATACAATAGTGTTTACTACAAAATACTAACAAAATACATGTTCAAAAAGGGGATATTTCCCCGTTTTAAATATAAAAAAATGCTTGTATTACTTCTTCTTCAAAAATAGAAAGTCAAAGAAATTTTTTAATTTGTTCTAAAGCAGGATTACGATTATCTTGTTTCCAAATAACCGAAAGTGTAGCTTTTTGAGATATTTTTGGGATTTCTAAAAATTTTACCCCCAAATCAAACCCATATTGTAATGATGTAGGAACTATAGCTACTCCTAGCCCACTCTCTACCAGTTTAAAAATGGTTTGTGCATGCACTGATTTATGAGAAACTTTAGGCGTAAAACCTTTATCCTCGCATATACTCATAATCTTATCATAATAAAGGGAACTATAATCTGAGGAGAATAAAATAAAATGCTGATCTGATACCTGTGCAATATTTTTAAAATTCTTCTCCTCTAAATAATGATTTTTTGGTAAGACCAATGAAAATGTATCTGTATGTACTGTTTTCATTTGTATTCCTTTTGGTACTCTGGCTAATCTAACAAAACCAAGATCTAGTTGATCTTTTTCTATTCCTTCGACTTGTAAGTGATTAGACATCTCTTCTAAACTAAATTGTACATTAGGGAATTGTTCATTAACTTTTACTAATAATTCTGGTATAACCGTTTGTATTGCAGAACCCAAAAAGCCTATTCGAATCTCTCCATCACTACCCTTATCAATTAAACGAGTTTGTTTTATGGTAAAATCAATATGATTAAAAACATAATCTAATTCTTTTTTTAAATATTCTCCGGCAACAGTTAAACTTACTTTTCTCTTATTTCTTATAAAAAGAGTTACTCCTATTATTTCTTCCATTTGTTTAATCTGTCTACTCAAACCCGGTTGAGAAATAAATAATCGATCTGCTGCTTTTCTAAAATGCAATTCTTCGGCTACAGCCAAAAAATAGGTAAAATGTCGTAATTCTATTTGATAACTCATAGTTATTAATTAATGATAAATTTAGTATTTCTAATTATTAAAAATAGATATTAAATTAGTGCTAGCAAATAAAAACACGATAATGTCAGAAACAATACATCATTTTTTATACGGAGAAGATCATTTAACAGCAGGAATAGCTTTAAAAATTGCGCAAGGAAAAATCCAGGGGATTATTTCTGAAACTTCTAGAGAAAAAATTAAGACTAGCAGACAAACCGTATTAAATATTGTAGACAAAGGAGATCCTGTTTATGGTATAAACACAGGATTTGGACCACTTTGTACAACAAAAATTTCTAAAGAAAAAACAAACATTTTACAAAGTAATATTTTGCAAAGTCATAGTGTCGGCGTAGGGGATCCTATTGATTCTGAAATCGCAAAATTAATGATGATTCTTAAGGTGCAATCTCTATCCAAAGGATATTCTGGTATAGCAGAAGAAACTTTAGATAGAATTTTATGGCATATTGATAATGATGCGATACCTGTAGTTCCTAGCCAAGGATCTGTTGGAGCATCAGGAGATCTGGCTCCTTTATCGCATCTTTTTCTTCCTTTATTAGGATTAGGAAAAGTAGTTTACAACAATAAAACTATTACTACAGCAAAATTATTTGAAGAAACTGGAATAAAACCTATTGATTTAGGCCCAAAAGAAGGTTTAGCCTTAATAAACGGAACTCAATTTATTGCAGCGCACGCAGTACAAATAGTTGCCAAATTGCATAGCTGCCTATCACAAGCCGATATTATAGGTGCAATGATGATAGAAGGGTTGCAAGGGTCTGTAAAACCATTTTTTGAAGAACTACATCAACTACGTCCTTTTAAAGGCAATATACATGTTGCTTCTAGAATAAAATCGCTATTAAAAGGGTCTGAAATAATGGAAGATCATATCGATTGTGAAAGAGTTCAAGATCCTTATTCACTTCGATGTATGCCACAGGTTCATGGTGCCTCCAGAAATGCATGGCTACATTTAAAAGAGCTTTTAGAGGTAGAATTGAATTCTGTAACCGATAACCCTATTATCATTAACGAAGAGCTTACTATTAGCGGAGGTAGTTTTCATGGGCAACCACTGGCAATGGCAATAGATTATGCATGTCTGGCTGCTTCAGAACTTGGTAATATCTCTGATCGAAGAATATACTTATCTTTAGAAGGTAACTCTCCCGGAGTTCCTAAGCTATTAATGTCAGACACTGGTATCAATTCAGGCTACATGATACTACAATATACCACAGCAGCATTAGCAAGTGAAAACAAAGGATTATGTTTTCCTTCGAGTGCAGATAGTATTCCTACCTCACTTGGTCAAGAAGATCATGTAAGTATGGGGTCTATAGGAGGAAGAAAAGCTTTACGAGTTATTGATAATCTAGAAAAAATACTAGCTATAGAACTTTTAACCGCAGCACAAGCATTTGAGTTCAGAAAACCATTAAAATCTGGGATTATTTTAGATGAAATTCACAAAAAAGTGCGTGAAGCTGTCTCTTTTGCAGATAAAGACCGCGTGTTTGCTGAGGATATCGAAAAAGGAATTGAAATAATTAAAAACAGAACAATTATTAATACCGCTAACCAAATAGCAAAAAAAGAACAGGTATCTATAGAAACCCAATTTTCAGATGAATTTGAAGTTTATTAAAACGACACCGTAATTTAATTGAAAACAAAAACAGTTTTTTTTCATTAAAGAAATGGAACACATCTAATTCATCACTAAAAATACAATATGAAACAGTATAAACTAATAGGTCCAATCACACAACTTATTTCTTTGGAGACTATAAAAACCAAAGGCTCTGTAAAAGATCAGGATCTAACTATTATAGAAAAAGCAGGTATTCTTATTGAAGGCGAAAAAATACATACTATTGGTTTATTTTCAGATTTAAAAGAAAAAGCAAATACACATACTACCGAAATTATAGAACTACTCACAGATTATGTGTGTACTCCGGGATTTATAGATGCACATACACATATCTGTTTTTCAGGATCTAGAGCTAATGATTATGCTATGCGAAACGCAGGAAAATCTTATCTTGAAATAGCAAAAGCTGGTGGTGGTATTTGGGATACAGTAACCCAAACCAGAAAAGCCAGTATACAGGAGCTTTCTAATGGAGTAATAAAAAGAGCTGATACCCTGTTAAAAAATGGTATTACAACGGTGGAAGTAAAAAGCGGATATGGCTTATCTGTAAAAGAAGAGCTTAAAATGCTACGAGCTATAAAAAACGCCAGTCCAGAAACAAAAACAGATCTAATTACCACTTGTCTTGCAGGGCATATGTTGCCAAAAGATTATACAGGAGATCATAAAGAATATCTCGAAGAAATTAGCACTACCCTATTCCCTATTTTAAAAGAAGAGAAACTAGCAAATAGAATTGATGCTTTTATAGAACAAAGTGCTTTTTCTCCTTCCCATATCTATCCTTATTTTGAAAAAGCAAAACATATGGGGTTTGATATTACAGTACATGCAGATCAATTTACCGCAGGAGGTAGTGAAGTTGCTGTAAAAGTAGAAGCAATAAGTGCCGATCATTTAGAAGCAAGTACCGATAAAGAAATTGAAATGTTAGCAAATAGCAATGTAGTTTCTGTAGCATTACCTGGTGCATCGATAGGATTAGGATGCAGCTTTACTCCTGCTAGAAAAATTCTGGATGCAGGTGGAGCACTAGCAATAGCAAGTGATTGGAACCCTGGTTCTGCTCCTATGGGTGATTTGTTAATGCAAGCTTGTGTTTTAGGAACATTTGAAAAATTAAGTAATGCCGAAGTCCTCGCTGGAATAACCTCCAGAGCTGCTGCTGCACTTAATCTTAAAGATAGAGGGAAATTAGTTTCAGGAATGTTAGCAGATTTCAACCTGTTTCCTACCCACTCTATTCATGAAATTTTTTATCATCAAGGCAAACTTGTTCCCTCGCAAGTATGGAAACGAGGAGTTTTAGTAGATTAAGGATAATGCCTTCTATAGTTCGGTTGAAAAATAATAAAAAATTTCTTGAAACCGACTATCCTCGAGGCAGAGCCATAGAGGTATTTCGCCAGTTTCATTTTGGTCTTGGGACCAAAAACCGAAATTTTGTATTTTACCTCACCCAGAACTGCCGAAAATGGCAGTTCTGACCTCTCCCAAGGAGAGGTGAATCGGAAACCCCGAGGCAGAGCCTTCGAGGAATTATTTTGATTAATGACATTTCGGTTTTACTAAATGTATTACAAATTTTAATTTAAAACATATATCGATGACCTTTAAAGAACAAATATTACAAGGGATTCCTAAAATATTACCAAAAAAAAGATCTTTAGATGCTAAAGTTAGTCGTGCTCCCAAACGAAAACAGATTCTATCTACTGAGGAAAAAAAATTAGCTCTTAGAAATGCATTACGATATTTTCCTAAAGACTGGCATAAAGAACTTGCGGTTGAGTTTTTAGAAGAATTGAATACGTATGGTCGTATCTACATGTATAGATTTATGCCAGAATATGAAATATTTGCCCGATCTATTCATGAATATCCGTCTAAAACAAACCAAGCTGCAGGGATTATGCTAATGATCCAAAATAATTTAGATCATGCCGTAGCACAACATCCTTATGAACTAATAACCTACGGTGGTAATGGTGCCGTATTTCAAAACTGGGCACAATATCTGTTAACTATGCAATATCTGGCAACAATGACAGACGAGCAAACTTTACACATGTACTCTGGGCACCCAATGGGATTGTTTCCATCTTCTAAAGATGCTCCAAGAGTGGTAGTTACCAATGGCATGATGATTCCTAATTACTCGAAACCAGATGATTGGGAAAAATACAATGCGCTTGGAGTTACACAATATGGGCAAATGACCGCAGGTAGCTATATGTATATCGGGCCTCAAGGAATTGTGCATGGTACCACTATTACCGTAATGAATGCTTTTAGAAAGACGTTAAAACCAAAGGAAACTCCTGCTGGTAAAATATTTTTGACCTCTGGATTAGGAGGAATGAGCGGTGCACAGCCTAAAGCAGGAAATATTGCCGGATGTATTACTATTTGTGCAGAAGTAAATCCAAAAGCTGCTACAAAACGTCATGAACAAGGTTGGGTAGATGAAATTATTGATGATATTAATGATTTAGTGACTCGTACTAAAAAAGCGATGGATCAAAAAGAAATTGTATCTATTGCGTATCAAGGTAATGTTGTGGATATTTGGGAGAAATTTTATGATGAAAATATTCATATCCAATTAGGATCTGATCAAACCTCTTTACATAATCCATGGTCTGGTGGATATTATCCTGCAGGATTAAGTTATGACGAAGCGAATACTTTAATTAGCACAAATCCGGATGCATTTAAACAAAAAGTACAAGAATCCTTACGCCGACAAGCAGACGCAATAAATAAACATACTGCCAGAGGTACTTATTTCTTTGATTATGGTAATGCATTTTTATTAGAAGCTTCTAGAGCTGGAGCAGATATAATGGCAAAAAATGGAATTGATTTTAAATATTCATCTTATGTACAAGATATTTTAGGGCCAATGTGTTTTGATTATGGTTTTGGTCCTTTTAGATGGGTTTGTACTTCGGGTAAACCAGAAGATTTGGATACTACAGATCAAATAGCCTTAGAAGTTATGGAATCTATTAAAAAAGTATCTCCAAAAGAAATTCAGCAACAAATGCAGGATAATATAACTTGGATACGGGAAGCTAAACAAAACAAATTAGTAGTTGGGTCACAAGCACGTATTTTATATGCAGATGCCGAAGGAAGAATTAAAATTGCTGAAGCTTTTAACCAAGCTATACAAACCGGTAAAATAACAGCTCCTGTAGTTTTAGGTAGAGATCATCATGACGTTAGCGGTACAGATTCCCCATATCGGGAAACTAGTAATATTTATGATGGCAGTAAATTTACTTCAGATATGGCTATACATAATGTTATAGGAGATAGTTTTAGAGGAGCCACCTGGGTATCTATTCATAACGGAGGTGGTGTTGGCTGGGGAGAAGTAATTAATGGTGGCTTTGGGATGCTACTAGACGGTACAGAAGAAGCATCCAAAAAACTAGAACGAATGTTATTTTATGATGTAAATAATGGTATCTCCAGAAGAAGCTGGGCAAGAAATGAAGAAGCTTTATTTGCAATAAAACGAGAAATGGAAAGAACCCCACAACTTAAAGTCACTTTACCAAACATAGTAGATGATGGGTTATTAGAAGATTTTATTTAAACTAATTTTCTGCTATATGAAAATTGAAATTATCAAATCCCATACTTTTAAAAAAAACACCTGGTCAGGAGGTACTACGACTCAGTTTTTCATATACCCCCTTTCTGCTGAGTATTCAAAATTAAATTTTGATTTCAGACTAAGTATGGCTACCGTAGCAATAAAAGAGTCTGTTTTTACTTTATTGCCAGGAGTATCCAGAAAATTATTGGTTTTAGAAGGAGAGATAACTTTAGATCATGAAAATAGACACCAAAAAAAACTTGGTAGATTTGATATGGATGAATTTGAAGGAGACTGGAAAACTTCCTCTATAGGCAAATGCACCGACTTTAATCTAATGACTAAAGAGGAAACTACAGGAGAATTAATTGTTTTTGATAGTAAACAAAATGAAAACATCCAATACTCCATGAAAAATAAAGAGGATTGGTTATTTATTTATAATTACTCAGGAAGCATCTCTGTAGAAGTAAATAAAAAAACACATGTTATAGATGCAGGCGATTTATTAATTATTCGCGAACGAACTAATACTTTACATATTAAACCTGTTAAAGACAGTATCTTAGTTTTTGCCGAAATAACAAAGAAACAACCTTATGAATCTATTTAAAATAAAAGAAGCAAAAGCACCATTAGTACCAATCATTATTAGTATACCGCATTCTGGAACAAAATTTCCAAAAGAAATAAAAAGCCATTACAAAAAAAGGATGCGAAAACATTTGGATGATACGGATTGGTATGTACATTGGCTATATAAATTTGCCCCTTCTCTGGGAATTACAGTTATAAAAGCTAACCTAAGCAGATGGGTTATTGATCTTAATCGAGATCCTGAAAGTGTTCCTTTATATACAGATAATAGACTTATCACCACCAATACCCCAACTACCGATTTTTATGGTAACAAAATCTATATTTCTAAAGAATTCGAGCCTAATCAAAATGAAATTAATCGAAGACTAGAAACCTATTATTGGCCATATTATAAGCAAATCGAAAATTTACTGGAAGAACGAAAAAAGCAATTCGGAAAAGTACTTTTATGGGATGCCCATTCTATAAGACATAAAGTAAGTACCATTCAAAAAGATTCATTTCCTGATATGATTTTAGGCAACAATAACGAAAAAACAGCACACCCAGATATAATAAAATCGGCATTAAACGGATTAAGACCAGGGGAATTTGTTGTAAATCATAATTCTCCTTTTAAGGGAGGGCATATAACTCGTTACTTTGGTAAACCAGAAAAAAATATTCACTCTCTACAATTAGAGATGAACAAAATCCTGTACATGGATGATAATGAAATTACTTACAATAAGGATCGAGCAAAAAAAGTACAGAAGATACTACAAAACACTATGGAAGCTTTAATTGAAGTCCTGAAATAATAAAAGTCGAAAATCACAAGTCCAAAGTATTAAGTGCAAAAACTAAAAGACTAAAAAAAGCCACTAAAACAAATGACAACATACCATTTTAACGGAATATTACAAAATACAGGTTGGCTACAAAACACGGCAGTAACGGTTAACAAAAAAGGTATTATTACTAATATTTCATCTTTTGATCCAAATACCATATCCAATGATCTAGTTAAAGGATTTGCTATTCCGGGATTTCAAAATGCACATTCTCATGCTTTTCAATATGCAATGGCCGGTTTAGCAGAAAAGCATGAAGGAATTAGTAATCCAGATGATTTTTGGGGATGGAGAGAAGCAATGTATCAGCTTGCTTTAAGCATGAATCCAGAACAAATGGAAGCAATTGCAACTATGTTATATGCAGAAATGGCTCGCCATGGATATACTAATGTAGCAGAATTTCATTATGTACATCACGATAAAAACGGAAAACCATATACTAACCTTGCTGAAATGGGTAATAGTTTAATCTCTGCGGCAAAAACTGTAGGAATTGGTATTACCTTAATTCCTATTTTTTATCAAAAAGGAGGTTTTGGACAACCTCCAAATGATAGACAAAGAAGATTTATTTCTCCAACAATAGATAGCTATTTAAAACTATTAGATGCTAGTAATGAGGTATGTAAGTATTATGAACACGCAAATATTGCTATAGGAATTCACTCTATGCGAGGAGTTGAACCTATGGATATCGCAAAAATAGCACAGTCCGGGCCACAAGATATACCTTTTCATATTCATGTTTCAGAGCAAATTAAAGAAATCGAAGACTCTATAAAATATCTAAATAAACGTCCGGTAGAATGGTTATTAGACACTATAGAAATGAATGATCGATATCATTTAGTACACGCAACGCATTTAACAGATAAGGAGATAGAAGGAATCGCTATAAGTAAAGCTAATGTAGTACTTTGCCCAAGTACCGAAGGTAATTTAGGGGATGGCTTATTTCCTTTACAGAAATATCAGAAGAACGGAGGTAAATGGAGCATTGGAACCGATAGTCATATTGGTCTTAACCCATTAGAGGAATTAAGACTTTTAGACTATGGACAACGATTAATATCTCATAAAAGAAATATATACTCCTCTCCTAACCAAAGTGATTCTGGAATATATGCTTTAGAAATGGCAACCGTAAGCGGTAGAAAAGCAATGAATAATTTTAATTCTACATTTTTTAAAGTTGGCGAACCTCTAAACGCTTCTGTATTTGATAGCTCATCTGCTTTAATATCTACTGCTTCTATTAAAAATTTATCTTCTACCATAGTATATGCAGGTGATACATCTATGCAATTAGAAACAATAGCCTATGGTGAAGAAATTGTAGCATCGGGAAAACATAATTCTTGCCATAGCATAAAAGAAAAATTTATAAAAACAATGAAACAATTAAAAAGCAGATAAGCTTTAAAATTATCTCTATCTAATCTAAAATATTGATTAAAAGCTCTGTATTTCTATTGTAAACAAAATCCTATAAATCCTTAGGGGATTACCTCAAAAAAAACTCTAAGGATAATTTAAAAAAAAACACCTAAAATTCACTATCCTTAATGCTTATTATTTACGTAGCTAGAAGCTTTAAATTAAACTATACAATAAATTAAAACATAGTTACAATCTATGCTCAGAAACTACTTACTTATAAAACAGTAAGTTATTAACAACACAGCTATTATTTTGTGAATTTCATATTGATAACTTGTTGAAAATCCATATTTTACTAATTATATAGTATTAAAAATCTACAAATAAGATTATTCGAGTAAAAAATCACATTAAATGTTAATAACCATGTTAACAGTACTCATTTAATTATGAGCTAAAAAATGAAACTATATAACAAAGAATATTTTTTCTTTTATAGTACAAATCAAAAAGATATGGTTTCTTAAAGTGTTACTTAAAAGAGTTATAGCAGAAAATAATTCTATTCTTTTAAACCCAAATTGGATTTAAAAGAATAGAATCAGACTTCTTAATACTTGTTTTTATTTTAAATTGCATCTATAAATAAAGAATAACACCTTTTTAGCTTTTATTTTTATGTAGTAGAAGTCTTTATCCTTAAACCGAAATACTAAGTAAAAGATTGTTAATACTGTAATATTTAGAATAGGTTAAATCGAAGAATAATTATTTAGAGCACAAAGATATAAACAGATGAAAATTGCTACTATAAAGGAACTAAAAACAGAATTGAATAATTTCTCACATCAAGATTTAATTGAACTATGCCTTCAATTATCTAGATTTAAAAAAGAAAACAAAGAGCTCCTAACGTATATATTGTTTGAATCTACCGATGAAGATGCATTTATTACACAAATAAAAACAGAAGTTGATGAACAATTTAAAATAATGAATACATCATCTTATTATTTTATGAAAAAGAGTATCCGAAAAATTTTACGGATTATAAAGAAATATATAAAATACTCTAAAAATAAAGAGACAGAAATAGAATTATTGCTCCATTTTTGTCATAAACTAAGATATACCAACCCTTCAATACAAAAAAATACTGTTTTAAAAAATTTATATCATCGTGAGATAATATCTATTCAAAAGAAAATACAAGTATTACATGAAGATTTACAATACGATTATAACGTAGAAATAAAAAAATTACGAATATGACAACAAGCTATCTCTATACCTTACCAGCCTATATTTATTAATAAAAAAGATATAAAACACTGATTGGTAAATTATTTTTATACTTTTGTTTACAATAAACATATAAAATATGTGTTTATTAAAATATGTAAAAAACAACTTGATGATGATCATTTAGATATTTGGCATTATCTTTGATTTTTATTAACTAATTTAAATTTTAACAATGAACAAAGGAACAGTAAAATTTTTCAACGATGCCAAAGGGTTTGGATTCATCACCGAAGAAGATTCTAACAAAGAACATTTTGTACACATTTCTGGTCTAATCGACGAAATTCGAGAAGGAGATGCAGTAGAATTTGACTTACAAGAAGGTAAAAAAGGATTAAACGCAGTAAATGTAAAAGTAATTTAATATATACTACTTAATTTTTTTAAAGCACAAACCTGTCATTTTTGACAGGTTTTTTTTATGTTAATATTAACGATGATGTAGTAACAGAAATAAAAAAATAGCGCAATTCATTAACAAACAATTTATTGCAACATATTTTTTTTATAAAAAAAACATTTTATCTATACATTTATCTTGTTGCAAAAAATAAAAACATCAATTTCTTAATATAAAACTATTTTATCATTTAATTTAAATCTATTTTTTTTGATAAAAATATTTTTTTTTACAGATTTACAGCATAAAAATTTAACAATTGTTCGTAGCTTTAAGGAACATAAAAAAACGTATGCTATACAATCATGTTAGCTAAACATAATAAAACATCATTTTTTATGTAGTATTATACTCTATGGATACACTAAATTTTTATCAAATATTAATTTTTCTGTTTCAAGGATTTGTTGTTGCCTTTCTTATCTTATTACTTTTTCGTTTACGAACAGTTATAGGCTTAGGTTTACTTTTTACTTCTTTAGGACTATTTCAGTTTATTCAGGTTTTTATGGCTAGCACTCTTTATTTTGAAATATCAGATGTAATAGTCATTTCCCCAGGCTCTTCTGTTTTGTTTTCTGCTACCTTATTTGCTGTATTATTAATTTATATTAAAGAAGACGCTACTACTGCCAGAAATTTAATCTACTCCCTAGTTATAGCTAATGTGGTATTATCATTTCTTTTACTTTCCTTTAGAATGAATATAGAAGGAGCTTATAATTATAATCCGTTTGATGTTTCTACAGAATTCTTTTATACCAATATATTCGTATTAATAGTTGGCACTGGTATACTCTATATAGATGCGTTACTAATTATTTATTTATATGAGTATATATCCAAATACACTTCAAATCTATTCTTAAGGATATTATTTACAATGATACTCGTATTGAGTTTTGATGCTGTATTTTTTACACTAGGATCTTTTTGGTATTTTAAAGATATACAAAAAATTATAATTTCGGGCTTGGTATCTAAAAACATTATGGCAATAGTTTATAGTGTTTTATTTACTATTTACTTAAAATATTTTGAAAAGGAAGATGATCAATTAAATTATATCAATTTTAAAGATATTTTTCATTCCCTTACGTATAAACAAAAGTTCGAAGTCGCCGAAAAAGCAGTACAACTTACCGAAAACAGATATCATGTATTGGCTGATCTTGTACCTGTTGGAATTTTTATGACTAGTAGTGAAGGCAAAACTACATTCGTAAATCCTAAGTGGTGTGAAATTTCAGGATTATCTAATGAGGATGCATTAATAAATGGTTGGTTAAAAGCAGTATATCCTGAAGATAGAAAAAAATTAAAACAAGGATGGTATACTAGTTCTGATAAAAGAGAGACTTATGATGTTGAATATCGATTTCTTAAATCTGATAATTCTATAACTTGGGTTTTAGGAAGAGTAATCCCTGAATATAATGAAAAACAACAAATCATAGGGTATGTAGGTACTATTACAGATATAACAGATATCAAATTATACGAACAAGAATTAAATCGTTTAAAAGAAAAAGCTGAAGAAAGTGATCGCCTTAAATCTGCTTTTCTTGCAAATATGAGCCATGAGATCCGAACTCCTATGAACGGAATAATGGGACTAGCTGAGCTTTTAGATGAACCCAAACTTACTGGTGATGAACAACAATTATATCTGGATTTAATTAAAGAAAGCGGAGCAAGAATGCTTAATATAATTAGAGATATTATTGACATATCACGAATAGCTGCCGATCAAGTTACAGTAGATACTCAAGAAGTTAATATAAACGAGCAAACCGATTATTTATTTAACCTTTTCAAACCTCAAACAGACAAAAAAGGTATTGTATTATTATTATCAAATGGTCTTTCTTCTAAGGACATATTAATAAATACCGATAAAGAAAAGTTAACAACTATTCTAACGAATTTAATAAAAAATGCTATAAAGTATACGCATGAAGGAGGGATTGAATTCGGGTATCAAAAAGATGGTAACGTACTAGAGTTTTATGTAAAAGATACTGGCATGGGAATTGCCGAAGATAGGCAGAAAGCTATTTTTGAGCGATTTGTGCAAGCAGATATAGAAGATCGCTATGCATTAGAAGGCGCAGGAATCGGGTTATCTATTGCAAAAGCATATGTAGAAATGTTAGATGGTAAAATTTGGTTAGAAAGTAAAAAAGAAAAAGGATCTACTTTTTATTTTACTATTCCTTTTGTTAAAAAACAAAATACAGTCGCAAATAAAGAGTAGACGAAAGCTTCATAAATAGTATATAAAAAATCCCTTTTAAAATAAAAAAGGGATTTATACTTTGTTCTAAATAAAAAAATACCTCTTATTCTATTCTTATAATTTTCGCTCCAATTGCTCTTAAACGTTCGTCTATATTTTCATAACCACGATCTATTTGCTCTATGTTATGTATTGTAGATGTTCCTTTTGCACTTAATGCAGCTATCAATAAAGAAATTCCAGCTCTAATATCTGGAGAGACCATTGTTGTAGCTTTTAATTTAGATTGAAAATCATGACCTATTATAGTTGCTCTATGTGGATCACACAAAATAATCTTTGCTCCCATATCAATTAATTTATCCACAAAAAACAATCGACTTTCGAACATTTTTTGATGCACCATAACTTCTCCTTTAGCTTGTGTTGCCACCACCAATACTATACTAAGTAAATCTGGCGTAAAACCAGGCCATGGAGCATCTGATATTGTCATAAAGGAGCCATCAATGTAGCTTTCTATTTGATATCCATTTTTATGAGCAGGAATATATATATCATCTCCTTTTTTTTCTAAAGTAATCCCTAATTTTCTAAAGGTATTAGGTATTAGCCCAAGGTTTTCCCAACTTACATTCTTAATAGTAATTTCGCTTTTGGTCATAGCAGCCAATCCAATCCAAGATCCTATTTCGATCATATCTGGTAATATATCATGCTCACACCCTCTTAGTTCTTTTACACCTTCAATTACTAATAAATTAGATCCTATTCCAGTTATTTTTGCTCCCATACAATTGAGCATCTTACATAACTGTTGTAAATAAGGTTCACAAGCAGCATTATAGATAGTGGTAGTTCCTTTAGCCAAAACTGCAGCCATAACGATATTTGCTGTACCAGTAACAGATGCTTCGTCAAGTAACATATAAGTTCCTGTTAAGCCTTCTGGAGCTTCAACACCATAAAAACGTTCTTCTTTATTGTATCTAAATTTTGCTCCAAGATTTATGAAACCTTCAAAATGAGTATCTAAACGTCTTCTTCCAATTTTATCGCCTCCTGGTCTTGGAATATATCCTTTTCCAAATCTTGCTAAAAGAGGACCTACAATCATTATAGAACCTCGAAGTCCACTTCCTTCTTTTTTAAATTGTTCGCCCTCTAGATATTTCAAGTTAAGCTGATCGCTCTTAAATGAATATTTTCCTTTACCAAGCTTTTGAATCTTTACTCCTAGATTGCTAAGAATATCTATTAATTTATTTACGTCCCTAATATCTGGTATATTAGAAATTATAACTTCTTCTGGAGTTAACAATACTGCACAAAGAATTTGTAAGGCTTCATTTTTAGCTCCTTGGGGTGTAATTTCACCTTTAAGCTGATGCCCTCCTTCTATCTGAAAAGTACCCATGTAATTGTAAGTAATTATTGGTTAATTAAGGTTGGATTAATAGCGTTTCTTTCCTCTATTATTATTGCTTCGATAATTTTTTTTAGCACCGCTATTATTACTGGTATTATGTTTTTTCTTCTTACCTCTCATTAAATTTGTAGAATCTGTGAGATCTTCATCACTGCCTTTTAAATTTATTTTCCCATCGCTTAATTCATAAAGGTGATTAAATATTGCACTATCTTCAACAGTATCTTTATTCCAATTTAGATAGCATTTCTTCATGTGATTTGCAATAGTTAAAGTAAGAGCGTTTTTTAGATCTCCATCTTCCCAACTATTTGCCACATCAATCATCCTTTTGATATTATTTCCATAAAAACGATACTTTGGGAAATTTTGAGGATATCTTAATGGTTCTGGTCTTTCTTGCAATTTTTCTTTAGTTAATACTGGAAAAGGAGTATCTACATCTAATTTAAAATCACTCATTATAAATAATTGATCCCATAATTTATGCTGAAACTCTGGCACATCACGAAGATGCGGTTGTAAATTACCCATCACAGCAATAATTGACTTAGCTACTTTATTTCTTTCCTCTCTATCTTCTATAGCTACAGTATGATTAATCATCTTTTGTAAATGACGACCATATTCTGGAATAATAAGCTTTTCGCGCTCAGTGTTGTATTCAATATTATATATATCCATAAAATGTATGTAAAAATTGTGTAGAAATAGCTTTAAAAACCAATATGTATAGTGCTACCTAGGTGAGTTTTTGAAGGGTATTTATAAGTATTTTGCTTATAAACTTCTATAGATTCCCTTTGGCAATTGATTATTTTATTAAACTATTCTATAATTTGTTTCGCAAAATACTAAAATAAAATAAGTATGTAGTGTGATTACTAAATTTATTTACTCGCAAAAATAATTTTAGACTTTTTTTGATATTATAAGGAGATTACTCCTTCAACTTTAGAAATAACCTCTTTATACTTTGTAATTACATGATCTGGATTCGTCATTCGTACATTTATAGATAAACTGGTATACTTCCCGTTTTTAGATTTTTTAGTGGTTATTACTGCTCCAAGATTATCAAAAATTATTTCAATTTGATTTATTTTATTAGTATCGGTAGGTACAATAAATTTGTATAAGTAAGTAGCAGGCCAAAGTGCTGTATCCGCTAATTGTGTTTTAAGCTTTTTATAAAATTCCTCTTGGTCTTTCATTTCATCCATAAATTCAAAATTTGGATCAAAGATACAGTTTATGAAATATAAAATTAAATACTTTGTTAAGGATTATCATCTCTAGAAATTACTTTTAATAATGCTTCATATTCCTCTTTTGTATCTACATCTACACCTTTGTCTAAAGCAGGAACTACTATTACTTTATTTTTATTTTGTTTTATGATGTGTCTTGCTCCAAAATCTTCTTGCAAATTTAGCAGGTCATTAAAATGACTCGATGGAATAATAGCTGGCACTCCCACTCTATTTTTTAAACCAGTTGCTACAAAAAATTCTGTATTCTGTTTATACTTTGCAATTAATCGATCCAAATGTTGACTATCTATTAAAGGCTGATCTATTAATGAAATTAACACAGCATCATATAGCAAATTATTTTGTTCTACTATTTTTTTAATCCCAAAACGTATGGAAGAACCTATACCAGATTGCCAGTTCGTATTATGAATTACAGTAACTGGAAAATGACATATCTCATTATAAATTAGCTCATAATTTGCTCCTAAAACCACATAAATAGTTGCTTGCTGTAAAGCTAATATTTGTTCTACAGAATGACCAATTAATGTAGTTTTTTTCCAAGGTAACAGTTGTTTTGGATTCCCCATCCTACTTGAAGCGCCTGCTGCCAGAATAAGGATAGCTATTTTAGGGTTTGACTGAAGTTGCATTCATAGTTTTTTGATTAGAAATAGTGTGAATAGTTCCTTTTTTTTCTTGAAGCGGTATTGGGTTTTGGTTTCTAATAACAGATAAAATTTCTGCTATAATCGAAATCGCTATTTCTTGAGGAGTTTCTGCACCTAAATTTAACCCTGCAGGACCATGTATACTATCTATAAATGAATCTGGCACTTCTGGAAAATATTCTATAAAAGTAGAAAGTATCTTTTCTCGTCGTTTTGCTGGGCCTAACAACCCTATGTAGGCTGGCATAGTATCTTTTATAGCTTGTAGATATAATAAATCTTTAGCAAAATTATGAGTCATTAATACAACCGCAGTTTGACCATCTAAACACCCAATATTTAAATTTTCGGGAGTACTTAACAATACCTCTTGTGCTCCTGGAAAATCCTCTGGTTCTTTTGGGTTTTTAGGCGATCCAATTATAATAACTTCCCAACCTGTTGCACTAGCTAACTTACAAAGTTCTGCTGTATCATGTTCTACTCCTATAATAAATAATCGGAAACATGGTTGTATCTCTCGTTTAAAAACATCTAAAGCAGGATTTGGCTGATTGATTTCTGAAAAAGAAAATTGATTTCCGTTTTTAAACTTAATAACAGACCCCATAGTAGGAGAATTGCATTCAGTTTTTGAATACCAAGAATTAATCTCAAAAGAAATTCTTAATGTTAGATGCTTTTGTATTTCTTCAATAGTATGAATATCTGCCTCTAATTTTTCGATCAAAATATACAATAAACCCTCACAACCTAAACGATATTTACCATCATAGGTCATTATTTTTGGTTTTCCTGACACAAAAACAGATTGTGCTTGTCGTAATACTTCTTTCTCTACACAACCACCACTTACAGCTCCTGTTACTCTTCCATTTTGAAGTATCAGCATTCCAACTCCAGGTCTTCTATAAGAAGACCCTTCCACATCTACTACTGTAGCTATAACAGCTGGTATTTCTAACTGTTTAGCTTTTTGATAATCTTCTATTATTTCTTTAAATTCATGCGTCATAAAAATACTATCCTAATGGTGCTTTAGAATTCATATTTTTAATAAATGGCTGCTTATATAAGCGTATTCCTTTAGCTGCTTTTATTGCATTAGCAACGGCTGCTCCTGCAGGAGGTAAAGTTGGTTCACCCAATCCTGTTGGCGCAAAATTACTGTCTATAAAATGGGTTTCGACTACTGGGGTTTCATTTAAACGTATTAAACGATAGGTGTTAAAATTTTTATCTTGCGGTTCTCCTTCTTTAAAAGAAAAATCCCCATACATAGCATGACCTACGCCATCTATTACACCTCCTTCAATTTGGTTTTTAGCTCCTAGTGGATTTACTACTATACCGCAATCGACTACACATGTGATTTTTTTAACTACTGGTATATCATTCTCTAGTACAACATCTGCAACTTCTGCTACGTGCGTGTTATGGCAATAATATACACTAAACCCTTGATATACTCCTTCTTTTGTTTTACCCCAAGCAGATTTATCTACTGCTACTTTAATCACTTCCTCTAATCTTTCTGGTGAATATTGAATCCTTTCGTCTGTAGTTCCTTTTACTTTTTGCAATAAATCTAGACGAAGTTGAATTCGATCTACCTCTAATAGTTCTGCCAACTCATCAAAAAAACTTTGCTCTGCAAAAGATAAAAAATTAGTGTAAGGCGCTCTCCATGCACCTGTAGTAATATTACTGGAATATTTTGCTACATCTACCTGATAATTTTCTATAGCTCCTGCTGGAAAAAAATTAGGGATCAATCCATACATATTTGAATTTACAGAGGCTTCTTTAAGATGATACCCTGTAATATTGCCATCTTTAACAGAGGCACTTATTTTATATTTTATAGCTGGTCTGTATATCCCGGCAGACATATCATCTTCTCTAGAATATACTACTTTTATTGGTTTTTGAGCAATTTTAGATATTTCTGCAGCTTCTAAAGCAAAATCCCCATAAAGGCGTCTTCCAAATCCACCTCCCATTCTGGTCATTTCTACAGATACATCTTCTACATCTCTATCTAGTAGTTCTGCAACTCTTCGCGCAGTTCCTTCTGGCGTTTGTATAGGCCCTACTAAACGAACTTTATCTGCTGTAACATCTGCAAAGAAATTCATTGGTTCCATACAGTTGTGTGGTAAAAATGGAGATTCATACACTCTTTCAATTACTTTATCTGCTTCTGCAAAAGCTTTTTTTACATCTCCATCTGCACGCAAAGTGGTAAACTCTTTACCATCCAAAAGGTTTTTCAATATTTTATCATGCTCTTCTGTATTTTCTAATTTAGTGTCTGAAGTCCAAGTGGCTTTTAGAGCTTTTTTAGCTTTCATTGCTGTCCATGTATCTTTTGCCAGAACAGCTACTTTATCTCCAAATTTAATTACATCTATTACTCCTTCAATATCCTTTATCTCTATAGTATTACAATCCACTAATTTTTTACCAAAAGAGGGTGGTCTTAAAACACTTGCTACTACCATTCCTTCTTCTTTATAATCGATTCCATAAAGAGGTTTTCCTGTAATAATCTTATCTACATCTACATTAGGGATATCTTTTCCTATAATTTTGAAGTCTTTTGGATCTTTTAATGTTATATTTTCAGGGACCTCTAAAACTGCTGCTGCTTTAACTACTTCTCCATATCCTAATGTATCTCCTTTTGCATTAGTGATTATCCCCTCATTTGTACTGCACTCTGAGGCATCTACTCCCCATTTTCCCGCGGCAGCATTAATCAACATTTGTCTTGCAGTAGCGCCTGTTTGCCGCAATGGCTCCCAACCTTGTCTAATAGACTGGCTTCCTCCTGCTACTTGTCTGGTAAAATTTTTGGTATCCAATGCTCCTTGAACAACATGCACATTATCCCAGGATACATCTAGTTCTTCTGCTATCAACATGGGCATAGAAGTCTTTACTCCCTGTCCTATTTCGGGATTTGGAGCAAAGATTGTTACCATTCCATTATCTGCTATCTTGATAAAAGCGTTAAAATCATTAAAATTTAATTGAGAAATATCTACAGGCGGTGTTGCTTCTGGTTTACATGCCTGAAATAAATTAAACCCAATTAACATTCCTCCACCAGCTAATGCCGATGTTTTTAAAAAAGATCTTCTACTAAAAGAACTTGAAATAGAATTTTTCATTTTATTTTTTATTTAATTGGATTAACTCAATTTACTTGCCGCAAGTTCTACTGCTTGTTCGATTCTATTATAAGAGGCACATCTACAAATATTACCGCTCATGGCATCTCTAATTTCTGTTTTATTAGGAGTCTTATTTTGACTTAAAAATGCAGCGGCAGACATCATTTGTCCTGCTTGGCAGTATCCACATTGTGGCACATCTATTTCTTTCCATGCTTCTTGAACAGGATGTAATGTATCTTTAGACAAACCTTCTATAGTTGTAATCTCCATATCCTCTACCATAGAAACCTGTAGTAAACAACTTCTGGTAGCAGATCCATCTACATGTATAGTACAGGCACCACATTGACCTATACCGCAACCAAACTTTGTACCAACCATATCCAGATGATCCCGTAACACCCATAAAAGAGGTGTGTCTTGTTCTGCCTCTACATTATGAGAGGTTCCATTGATTTTTAAATTATAAATGGGCATGAGTTTTAACTTTAAGATTTATATTTAAACAGTCTAAATAAACAGATTTCACAACTATTGTTAAGAAAGTTACTAAAAATCTGCTTTTATAATATAACTTTAACAGAGCTTTATACTTATTACAATATGATTTTCATAATCCTTTTATAATTACGAAATTTGCATCAAAAATATTCCTTTGGCAAAGAAAAAAATTGTGATTATAGGAGGTCCTTCTACAGGAAAGACCACAATCATTGAACATCTTGAATTTCTTGGAGAAATATGTCTTCACGAAATATCAAGACAAGTTACTCTGGAAGCACAAGAACAAGGTATTGATCAATTATTCCTGGAAGATCCATTATTATTTAGTCAAAAACTTATAGATGGTCGTATAAAACAATATACAGACGCAACGCAGATGTCAACATCCAGAATATTCTTTGACAGAGGTATCCCCGATGTAATTGCATATATGGATTATATTAATAAATCCTACCCGGTAGAATTTACCGATGCATGTAAAAGACATAAGTATGATCACGTGTTTTTGCTTCCCCCTTGGGAAGATATACATAAAACAGATAATGAACGTTATGAAAGTTTTGATCAGGCACAACGTATACATCATCACCTTTATGAAACGTATAATAATTTTGGATATCATTGTATAGAAGTCCCTTTTGGAAACATTAAAGAACGTAGTGATTTTATATTACAAAACGTTTTATAATGAATACTCCTATACAAATATTACAACATTACTGGAAACATAATACTTTCAAACCTCTTCAAGAAGAGATTATAAACTCTGTTCTTGAAGGAGAAGACACTTTTGCTCTATTACCAACTGGTGGAGGAAAATCAATATGCTTTCAAATCCCTGCTTTACTAAAGGATGGTATTTGTATAGTTATCTCTCCATTAATAGCATTAATGCAAGATCAGGTAAAAAATCTACAGCAAAAAAACATCAAAGCTATCGCTCTACCAAGTGGAATTAAATACTCTGAACTAGATACTCTTTTAGACAATTGTATCTATGGAAATTATAAATTCTTATATCTTTCTCCCGAACGTTTACAGCAAGATATTGTGCAAGAACGTTTAAAAAAAATGAATATTAATCTCATTGCTGTAGATGAGGCACATTGTATTTCGCAGTGGGGAAGTGATTTTAGGCCTTCTTATAAAAAAATAGAAATCCTTAGAAAAATACATCCTTCTGTACCAATGATAGCCCTAACTGCTTCTGCTACCAAAGAAGTTATAGAGGACATTATTACTGAGCTAGATCTTTTTCAACCAAAATTATGGAAACAATCTTTTTTTAGGTCTAATCTTGGATACCGAATAGAAAATGTAGTGGATAAAAACTATAAGTTGACTCAAATTTTAAATACTTATCCTGGCACTTCTATCGTTTATGTAAGAAACAGGAAATCTGCCGTAGAAATAAGCGATTTTCTTAATGCCAGTGGATATATAGCTACTTATTATCATGGAGGCGTAGATGCGCAAATGAAAACTAAACGCTTTACCCAATGGTTACAAGAAGATATTAGAGTAATGGTTGCTACAAGTGCTTTTGGAATGGGCATAGATAAACCAAATGTTCGTACCGTAATTCATTATACTATTCCCGAAAGTATCGAAAGTTATTTTCAAGAAGCAGGAAGAGCTGGAAGAGATGGAAAAGAATCCTTTGCATTTCTGCTAAAAAGTGAAAATGATAGGCAACGACTAAATAATCAATTCGTAAAAGTTTTACCAGATATAGATACGGTAAAGTTAGTGTATAGAAAACTCTGCAATTATTTTAGAATATCTTATGGTGAAGGAGAACAAAGTATTCATGACTTTGAGTTTAATGCCTTTTGTAAAATCTATAATCTAAATACTTTAAAAACATACAACACTCTTCAGTTTTTAGATCGATGTGCAGTAATTAGGTTTACACAACGATTTACTAAAAAAAGTAGCATTCATATTACAACTACAGGAAATCAACTTTTAAACTTTTTAGAAAACAACAAAGATCATGAACTAGTAGCTAAAGCTATTTTGAGAACCTATGGAGGAATCTTTGATGAAGAAATAGAGATAAACCTACCACTTATTGCTTCAAAAATTAATATTCCAGAATCCAAAATTATTACAGTTCTTAACACCTTAAAAGATGCAGAATTATTAGAATTTACTCACTATGTTTCTGATGCTGAAATTATTTTTTTAAGCCCCAGAGAAGATGAACATACTATAAATCGTATAAAACACCACTTGATAAAACAAAATACTTCTAAAATAAAAAAGATAGAAGCGATTATTAAGTTTACTGAAAATAATAAGATATGCAAAAGCAGGCAATTGCTTCATTATTTTGGTGAAAAAGAAACGAAAGATTGCGGTATGTGTAGCTTTTGTATTGCTAGCAAAACTCATCCTACCCTAGCAGATTTAAACAAAATACAAGAGGATATTTTGAATCTTTTAGCGATAAAAAACTTATCTTCAAGAGATTTACTAACACAACTACCTTATTCTGAAAAACTAGTATTAAAAGTTTTACGAGAAATGAATACACATCAACTTATAAAGATCAATCCTGATAATAACTATCAATTAGTATAGAACCAATGAGAGACTTAAGAATACTGTTTATGGGAACGCCAGATTTTGCTGTCGAAACCCTAAAAACAATTATAGAAAACAAATATAATGTTGTTGGTGTTATTACCGCACCAGACAAACCTGCGGGCAGAGGTAGAAAGCTCAGAGCATCTGCAGTAAAAGAATATGCTGTTTCTAAAAACTTAAAAATTCTTCAGCCAACTAATCTTAAAGATGAAAAATTTATTGAAGAATTAGCTTCTCTAAAAGCAAATCTTAATATCGTTGTAGCTTTTAGAATGTTGCCAAAAGTAGTCTGGGGCATGCCAAAATATGGCACTTTTAATTTACACGCATCTCTACTGCCAGATTATCGAGGAGCAGCACCAATAAACTGGGCAATTATTAACGGTGAGAAAAAAAGCGGGATTACCACTTTCTTTATCGACGAAAAAATAGATACTGGTAATGTTATATTTCAAAAAGAAGTTGCTATACATGATGAGGATACTGCTGGCATATTACATGACAAACTTATGATAGATGGGGCTAAACTTGTTTTAGAAACTATAAAAGCTATAGAAAGTGATTCTGTAAGTGTTAAACCTCAACCAAAAGAAAATACTTTTAAAACAGCTTATAAACTAAATAGAGAGAACACTAAAATTAATTGGGAAGAGGATATTAAAATTATCCATAATTTGATAAAAGGATTAAGTCCTTACCCCTCTGCTTGGTGCAATTTGTACAATAAAGGAGCACTAGAAACTATAAAAATATATAATGCACATCCTATATTAGAAGCTCATGATTATGAAACAGGAAAAATCATTATTGAAGATTCTATTATAAAGGTTGCTGTACAAAATGGTTATATTTTGGTAGATAAACTTCAATTACCTGGTAAAAAAGCAATGGAATCTAAGGCTTTATTAAATGGATATGATTTTTATAGAGATGCCAAAATGAGCTGAACCCCATGTATAATAAGGCTTTAAAAATCTACATAAAACAACATTGGTTATTAACAATCACGCTGAGTTATCAACAAATCCCTGTATTTACTGGGCTAATCCTTGCATGAATCATAAATCCGTATAAATTTGTAGAGCGTTTAACATAAAGATTGGTTTAACCAACAATTAATTTAAAAACAGAATTATGAACAAAACAGAATTAATCGATGCAATGGCAGCTGACGCTGGAATTACTAAAGCAGCGGCTAAAAAAGCCTTAGAATCTTTCTTAGGAAACGTTGAAGGTACTCTTAAAAAAGGAGGACGTGTTTCTTTGGTTGGATTTGGATCTTGGTCAGTATCTAAAAGAGCTGCAAGAGAAGGAAGAAACCCACAAACTGGTAAGACTATTAAAATCGCTGCTAAAAACGTTGTTAAGTTTAAGGCTGGTGCTGATTTATCAAATTCAGTAAACTAATCAGTTCGTTTTCGATATTATTCAAAAGCCTCCTTATTTATGGAGGCTTTTTTTATGGTTTTATGTAAAAAACACGTTACAGCTTTGATTTTTAGAAATAATTATTTAGATTTAAGATAACCAAAATTGTCCATATGATTTCACTTCAACCCACAAAAGGGCATTTGTTAATCGCAGAACCATCTATTATAGGTGATGTGTCTTTTAATCGTTCTGTGGTTCTATTGGCAGATCATAGTGACCAAGGTTCTATTGGTTTTATTATGAATAAACCATTAGACTATTCTCTTGCTGATCTTATCCCTGAAATAGAAATTGAATTTAAAATATACAATGGTGGCCCTGTAGAACAAGATAACTTATATTTTATTCATAAAGTACCAGACTTAATACCAAATAGTGTTGAGATATCAAGCGGTATTTATTGGGGAGGAGACTTTGTTATCGTTTCCAAACTTATTGCTGAAGATAAAATAACTCCAAATGAAATTAGATTTTTTCTAGGATACTCTGGCTGGGATTCAAAACAACTTAATCAAGAATTAGAAGCTAATTCTTGGGTTATTGTTGAAAATAGCTACAAAAAGAATATTTTTGGCAAATCCTACGATACTTTCTGGAAAGAAAAAATGATAGAATTAGGCGGTGAATATCTACTATGGTCTAATGCCCCAGAAAACCCCACTTATAATTAATCTCCCAACCTTACTCTAGTGTTTAAAATTCCTAATAATCTCTTACTAGTTTTAGCTTCATAATTCTTTTTCCTAAACTTTGTAATAGGCAAAATACCTGTGATTATATTAGTAATAAACAATTCATCTGCTTTTTGAAGTTCAAACGGAGAAATAGAAGTCTCTTCTAATTGATATTCTGGTAGTTTCTCTAAAATTCGTAACAATTGTGTTCTAACAATTCCTTTTAAACATCCATCTGCTAAAGGGGGAGTTTTTATTGTATTTCCTTTTACCAAAAACAAGTTACCGTTTAAGGCTTCGACAATCATTTTATTAGAGTTTATAAGTAGGCAGCCGTCAAAACCATTTTCTTTAGCAAAAATTCCGCCAAGAATATTTATTAGTCGATTATTCGATTTTAGCGTTGATAAAAGGTCTGCTGCAACATAATGATCTTTAAACAAAGTAACTTCATACTCTTGTTTTTTAATCGTATAAAAACTGGATTCTAGACTCGAAACCGATATTATATATTCTATTTCATTAGATAAAGGAGTATATAATCCTCCCGAAACTCTATGTACTATAAGTTTCACTCTGGCAGAACTTTTACTTAACCCATTTTTTGAAATGATATCTAGAATCTCTTGCTGTAAGAATTCTGGTGTAAATTGCATTGGGATTTGCATCCTAAGAATACGCATTGAAGACATTAGTCTAAAATAGTGATCCTCCCAAAATAAAATCTTTCCAGAATTTACCCGTATAGTTTCAAATAAGGCATCCCCATAATTATACCCCCTGTTATGAGTAGTTAGTAATGCCTTATCTTCCTCTAATAAATTTCCGTTAATATTAATCATAAAAAAAGTCCCATAAACATAATTTATGGGGTATAAAAATTAGTGTATAAAAAGAAAGCTTATGCTGAACCTAAAACTTGTTTAAGGTTACTAATCATGTTATCCCAAAGCATTTTACTTTCAGAAATCTCATCTTCTTCAGAATAATCGGTAATCATAAGAGAAACATCCTTTGTTATTTCATCTACTTGAATACGTAATTCGAAAAAATAATCGTTTCCTTCTTCCTCATCTTCTACCCATCTAAATTTAATTCTCTCTCCGCTTTTTCGACTTAAGAGTTTTGCTTCTTCTTCAGAATCATCCCAGATAAATGTAAATAGCTCTCCCCTAGAGTTTACGTTATCAGCAAACCACTCTGATAATCCAGATGGTGTTGAAATGTATTGATATAATAGTTGCGGTGATGACTGTACCACAAATTCAAGTTCATATTTTGTTTTTTCAGACATATCATATAATTGTTGGTAAGCCAATATATAGATTAATTATATACTTTAAAAGTACAATGAAAAAAAAATTAATTATGCATAAATGTTTGCCACAATCTAATTTGTTTTTATATTTGCACCCTCTTAAAGAGCACTACAAAAAACGCTCTGCTTAATAAAACTCTTTAAATTAGTTTTATTTTGTTAAATAAGAAATTTGGCGAGGTAGCTCAGTTGGTTAGAGCGTCGGATTCATAACCCGGAGGTCGGGGGATCGTGCCCCCCTCTCGCTACACATAAAAACCACGATAAACACAGTAAAAATGCGCCTTAAGGCGCATTTTTTATATTCAAAACTTAAACTTATCATACTATATTTCTAAAAATAATATAGCTTTATGCTTTGCTTAAATTCAAAAAAAAATATCTCGTTGCTCATTTTAATTACTTAATTAAAAATTTATGGATTATAAAAATGTAAAATAAATATATTTTTAAAGTCCTTTTAAAAAATTTTTCTCACAAAAAGAACACTATTTTTTAGATGATTTATTGTTGTAAAAGGTAGTTCTAATAAAATAAATCGACGTTTTTGACCATCTTCACATAAAAAAACGGCTATAATTTTATACTAGTAGATTAAAAAAAGGACCTATTTAATTTTTTTAAAAGCTCTTTTGCTTCTTTATATTTATAATTTTGAGAATTTCTTGACAAGATTTGCAACTGCTTTTTGGCTTCTTCGACTTTATTTATCTTTAAATAAGCTAAAGAAAGATACCAATATGCTTTCGACGCGTCCAGTGTTTTACTATCCATTAATTTTTTAAAACTTTTTATCGCTGCTTCATTTTGATCTAATTCTAGTTGAGTAACTCCTATATATAATAAAACTTGTGGATTACTCTGTGTAGCGTTTTTGGATACATAAGACTTAAATACTGTTAATGCTGTATCGTACTGTTTTTTTCTAAAAAGCATCTCTCCTTCAGATAAACTTGTAACACCATTTCTTAAGCTTAATGACGGAAGATCATTCCAGTTTTTGTGTTCTGCATATAAACTTTTAGTATCTATATCTTTATTTAATTGTACAAAAACAAATAAACCTAACACCAACAATGCAGCTATAGACCCTGCATACAATACTATCTTTTTAATTTTTGTAGAAGAAGAATTAAAATAAGCATCTTCTGCTTTTTGTATGTTTTTGGATATCGATTGTCCTTTTTCACTTTTCAAGAAAGCTTCATAAGCAGTAATTTTATCGTTTTGAGCAGCATTATTAGATATCTCCCAATCTGCATCATTATATAAGGTATACATTTCCTTATATATTTTAAATTCTTTTTGTGCTGCAGGATCTGACTCTATTTTTTTTTCAAAAATTTTCTGTTCATCCACAGTCATCTCTCCGTTCAGATACGTTTCTATTTCTTTCTCTAAATTATTCATAACTCCTTTAATTCATTATATCGAGAATCGGTTTGTATAGCTTCTTTAAGCTTTGACTTACATTTAAAAATACGTTGTCTAACCGTATTTTCTGTAGCATACCCTAATGTATCCGCAATTTTAGAATACGGTATCTTATTAAAAAAAAACTGAAGTATTTTTCTACAATTTTCTGAAATTTCTTCTAGTTTTTGTTGAAACAACTCCCATTTTTCTTGCTCATAAGCTGCTAAAGCTATTTCTCTTTCTTCATGTACTAGATCTATAACTGTAGAATTTGTTACCCTGGATTTATGAATTTTAATTTCTCGTCGCCAAACATTTTTACAGGTAGTAAAAAAATAGCCTTCAAAACTAGAGGTTATTACAAAATCTTTTGCTTGTGCTCTAACAGATAATTGTAGTAACGCTTTTTGCATAACATCCTTAGCATCCTCTTCTGTACCATCATGGGTTCGCACATAGGTAAAAACTTTTGGGTATACTTTTTTATAAATCTCTTTAATTCCTACCTCATTTCCATTAATAAGGCTTTCTAATAAGTAATTATCATACTTTTGGGCACTCATGCACTATAAAGATTGGTTAGGTTAGATCTAAATTTGGGCACTATTTGTGGCTTTACCAAAGTACCATACTACAAACTTAGATATAATTTCGAGATTTAAACAGGGGTAAAAACCTTATTTATTGAAAATGTATGATGTTTCCCCATTCTTAAAAAAATAATAAAAATATACTATCTGAACGCTTTGATTTTATATTCTTTATACTCTAATATTTATAAAAGTAAAAAAGAAAACGATTTTGGGGTAACATTTTATTTATTTTGTGCTCTTGTTTACAAATATTTATAAACAAAAAATATGTCAAAGCTCTTGGGGAAGAAAAATTATGCTTTGCTATATTAAAATTTAAAGAACATGAAAAAAAGTATGAAAGCAATTATGGTATTATGTCTGCTAGTAATATGGGGATGCACTACAGACGAAGGAAATTTTGTTGAAAAAGAAGTAAAACAAAATATTACAAAAAGTATAGGGAATGTTCCTATACCTGACATAGTAAATAATCAAATAGTAATTCAGTTTAACAACCCATTATTACCTTCAAATCAAAAGCAGGCAATAAGAGATACTATCCAAGCTCGACACAAATTCACAATACAAAACATCGAAGTTTGTGACTGTGATCCTAATGGCCCAGAATTATGGACTATAGGTATTACACAAACTGGTTTTTTGGGAGTTGAAGAGCTCGTTAAAAATTTGGATAGTAACGCTTCTGAAGGAGGTGTAGAAGGAGATCTTCAGTTTTATATTAATATAAGTAACAATCCTTTATCAGGATTATACTCTAGCTCTATGAATTCTAAAATTGCAACCAATAGTAGTCCAGATATTGTGAATATTGCGATTTTAGATACAGGTATAGATTATAGTTATTTCTCTGGACAATTTCTATATAATACACAAAACACCAATAATGGCGCTTCTGGTATTTCTGGTTGGGATTTTGTAAACCATGATAAAGATATACAAGATGATCATGGTCATGGAAGTATTGTTGCCAAAGTTATTACTACAGAATTAGATATTACTAACACTCCATATAATATACTATCTGTTAAAGCATTTGATAAAAGAGGAAAAGCGACCTATTTTGATGTTGTTTGCGGAATGAATTATATATCAAAACTTACCAATATTCATATAATCAATATGAGTTTTGGTTGGTATGGAAGAAACCAACAGTCTATCTTAAGAAATTTAATGCATGATGTAAAAAATAATACTTTAATAATTACTTCTGCCGGTAACCTTGGGCTAAATACAGACGAAATCGAGAATATGCATTTTCCATCGGGTTATAGGCTAGATAATACAATAGCAATTGGTGGGTATGAGTTAGAATCAGAACAACAAAATCATTGGGGAGTACAAGACATATTAGACAGGATTATAATCCATAAATCTAACTATGGTTCTGAGAATATAAATCTCGTCGCTCCTTTGGATGGATATAATCTTGTTTTTAATACGCAAGCAGGAAATCGAATAGAAACCGTTAATCCTATCGGAACCTCTTTTTCTGCTGCCTATGTTACTGCAAAAGTAGCAGAATTATATGATAGAGAGCTTTCTGTTTCTGATCTTAAGAATCAAATAATGCTTACTACACATAGCTTACAAAGAATACAAGCATCTATAATGGATGGCAACGTATTAGTGCGAAATCATTAGAATAGAAATATTTAATTATAGTACAGAAAATCTTAAATTTTAAAAGAAACCATAAAAAAAGAGTGCCAAATACATAACATATCTGGTACTCTTTTTTTATTTTAAATAACTACAAATTTTTCTCTTCGATAGAATTTGTATTCCTATAATAAAATTATAATTTTATTACATGAAATACGGACTCGTTGTTTATTTATATTTATTTACTTTTTTTTCTTATTCACAAGATTACAAAATTTTTAAAAAAAAATTATCTCCCAATATTCCTTTAGAAATAGCTGAACAGAAAATTGACTCTTTTGTCAGCAATGCTACAAAAATTTTACCTCCGATTGAAATAGCAGATCATTACCATGAATACGGATTGTGGTATTTCCAAAAATGGAATATCATTAAAGATATTGCTCTTTTAGAAAAAGCATTTTTTTATACTGAGAAGTCAAAAAACATTAAAAAAGCAATATCTAACATTGATCAACAATCGTTAAATAAGACTTTATACAATTTAGGTCATTTCAGCTTTAGAAAGCATGATTTTTTTGAAGCCATAAAGTATTATTCTGAAATAATCAAGGCAAATGGAACTAAAAAAAGACTCCTCTTTTCTCACATAGCACTAGGAGAAACTTACACAAAAATTGGAGACTTTCATAAAGCTTTACATATTTTAGAAAAAGGAATTAAACTAGCTGGAAGCGATAGACTTTATCAAAAAAATATAATAGATGGATATATACAACTAGCAGATACATATTCACTAATGGGGTATGAAGAATATTCTTTAGAAATTCAATCAAATTTACAAAAGGCAGACTCTATTTTAGATTTGGTTTCATTTAATACAATACGTCATAAAAACTATATCTATCAAATAGAAGGAAATCGGTTACTTAAAACTAAAAAATATCTGCAAGCTAATTTCTTTTTTCATAAAACTTTAGAAAATTTATATTCTGGTGATTCTTATAACAAAGCAATTACCTATAATAGTCTTGGAGTATCATTCCATAATTTACGAAAATTAGATAGTGCACAATTTTATATACAAAAATCAATTTCTGTAGCCCCAAATTTCACTCCCGCACATGAAAATATGGGCGATTTATACATAGAACAAAAAGATTTTATTAAAGGATTACAGGCATATCAAAAAGCAATTGACTATTCTGTTTCTAATGATAAAAATTCAGGATATAAAAATTTGATAACAATTCAAGAATTAGAGGTTACAGTTAATAAATATGATTTATTACATCACCTCATCCAAAAAGCCAATGGTTGGGTACACTATTATCATTATGATCAAGATAAAGATCACCTCATAGAAGCTTTAGAAACTTTTAAATTAGCAGATAAACTAGTAGATATAATTCGTTTTGAAAGTACGGAGTATAAATCTAAACTATTTTGGCGAGAGCAAGGAGCGTCTTTATATAGGAAAGCAGTAGAAACTTGTTATCTACTTAAGAAGCCAGAAGAAGCCTACTATTTTATGGAAAAAAATAAGGCGTTATTATTACTGGAAGATATCACCAATGAGCAAGCTAAAGAAAACACCAAACTACCCGTAGTAGTAGCAAAACGAGAGTTTGCACTAAAGCAAGAAATATATCTATCTGAAAACAAATTAAATATTTCTCAAAAACTACCAAAAGATAGTATCCAGATTATAAAAGATAAAGTATATAAAAACAAACGTGTGTATGAACAATTTGTAGATTCTATATCCAAAATATACCCAGAATATGCTTTAAATAAAAAAAAAATAACGGTATTACCACATTATACCTTTACCACAAAATACATTTTAGAGGATGAAGTGGTACTACAATATATACTAGATAAAGACCATGGATATGGTTTACTTACCTCCTCTAACAAATCTATTTTTTTTGAGATTAAAGATGTACCTGTACTTATAGAGGATATTAGTCTTTTACGTAAGCAATCTTCGCAATGGTTTGTTCATCAAGAACAAGTAACTGCATACCAAAAAAATGCGAATAGTATATTTCAAAAATTAGTACCACCACACGTTTATACGCTTATTAAAGAAAAAAAAGTAACCATAGTACCAGATTATACTTTACAACAAATATCTTTTGATGCGTTAATGACCTCTGCACAACCGCACAGTTATTTTATAAAAGATGCCGAGATACGTTATGCATATTCGATGTCGTATCTGGATCGAAAAGAACAGGTTACAAATATCTCAAAATACCCGTTTATAGGTTTTGCTCCTGTAACTTTTTCTAACAACAAATTAGGAGATCTGCCGCTTAGCAAAGATGAAGTACTATCAATTGCAGAATTATGCAGCGGTAATGCACTTCTTGAAGAAGAGGCTACCAAAGCTAATTTTCTGGACACTATTCAAGCATATAAAGTCATACACCTATCTACACATGCCGATATTGGGGATATTGTAGATCCCTGGATTGCTTTTAGGGATCAAAAACTATCTTTACATGAAATTTATGCTACTAAAAATCAATCGGATATGGTAGTATTAAGTGCTTGTAAAACTTCTTTAGGAGAATTAAAACAAGGCGAAGGAGTTATGAGTCTTGCCAGAGGTTTTTTTCATTCTGGTGCAAAAAGTGTAGTCTCTTCTTTATGGGCAACTAATGATAAATCCAGTCAGGAATTGATGCTGGATTTTTACAAAAAACTAGACAAAGGAGAAACTAAAGCATTTGCTTTACGTAATGCTAAATTAGACTATATACGTACACATACTGGTAGTGAATTATCTCCTTTTTACTGGGGATCTTTAATCTTAATTGGAGACAACTCCCCTATCGCTTTATCACAAAACACCTATTACTGGTATTGGGCTGGTTTATTTTCAATTTTGGCTTTTATTGGTATTTTTTATATAAGACGAAAAAAACAAAAAGGCTAAACGATTATATAATCTATTTAGCCTCTTTTCTTAAAACAACATGAAATTTTTATCTTGTTAATAAAACATGGTTGTGCCTACAGTATTAGGAGTTGCTGGATACCAATGTGCCCAATGCTTTGAAAATCCATCACGTTCATAAAATTCTGCCGGAATAAACCCAGCACTCCAATCATAGATATCCATAGCTTCAAGGCAGTTGCAGTAATTATGACTTTTTTTGCCAAATGCAAGAGGTGCTGTAAAAGCTTCTTTTTTGGTATACGTCATATCAAATTCTAGTCGATTATCTGTTTTCACATCTTTCCATTGGCTCCACCATAAAACCTTTGACCACACTTGTGTTTTAGTAACAGAACCAATAGAACTATAATGCGGATAAAAACCAGTCCATTGTCTGGCGATCATTCTAGCTTTTCTACCATTAAATAAAATTATTTCTTTTTCATTAGTGTTTGCCTTTGCTTGCTCCACAGTATTCTTATGTTTATATACTTTTAGATTATCCCCAAAGGTAATAGTAGTACCACTTTTAATTTCAATTTCTCTGGCATTGTATGCTTCTATAAATTTTATTATTTCTGAAGAATTACCAGAAGTATAGGTATATACAAAATCCCCATCGATTCTAAATATATGCCTACCGATACGCAATTCTCCTTTCGAATTTAACATGGAAAGTAAAACACTATCTGGTGAATCTACTATAGCAATATCTTCTTTTTTAAGCCCTAGTTTTTCTGCTTCTGTTTTTTCTAAACTCTTATAAATGAGTAATAATGATAATCTACCTTCTTTTTCAAAAACTGTTCTGGCTTCCTCTAATAGATTTTCTTTATTTTCTATTCTGTTTTTAATAAACTCTCTAAATTCATCTTCAGAAGCAAAACTTAACATCGCAGAATCTATAGCTTTAATTGTTTGAGATTCTGTTTCTTTAGTTTCTTCTATACTATGTGTTTCTGTTACTGTATCATCTTGAGAACATGCAGTAATTAATAGGCTGAAAATTGCCATTTTAAAAAATTGTTTCATTTTATGGTTTTTTAAATGTGTTAATTGATTTATATAAGGTTTATATTTATTTACTCTTTTTCTTTTGTCATCTTAGGTTAAACCATCTAATGAACTACCCCCATAATTCATTAAATGGTTATCTAACCTGCTTTACCTTTTATTGTATCGCTAGCTGTTTGGTGATTATTTCTCCAGATTGTTTTGTGATTCGCACAAAATACATTCCTTTAGAGATTCTTGCATCTATTGGTACTTGGATATTTTCTTTTTGTATTGTATATGCCAAAGAGGTACTTTTTCCGGATACGGTTACTAATTCTATCTTTTGAACAGCATCCATAGAAGAAGTAGAAACCATAAGTGTTTTTCCTACTTGTACGGGATTAGGATAGATTTCAACTTTTGAATCGGATACGGGTTGTTTTTCTTTGGTATACTCTTGATACAGTTCATAGATCGCCCCAGAAATTATCTGGTCATTAATTTTTCTTGTATACCCACTATCTGGCTCAAAAGGGTATTCTCTGATCTCCAAAATAAATCGAACAGGATCATTATTGTTTCTACTCTTTTGTGTTTGTACTCTAAAGTAAATTCTGGTTTCTGTCCATCCTATACAATCGTTCCAGATACCATGCTTGATATAATACCAGGTATTTAGACTTAAACCTGAATATGTTACCGCATCTACAGAACAGCAATAGGTGGTTCCTACTACATTATCATTACTGTCGTATAAATCCCAAAGATGGTTTACATTCACAGAGTTTGCATTTGCCCGAGTACTTATTTCTACAATGTTATTAAAATTAGTATTCAGGCTAATATTAAAATCTGAACTATACCCAGACCAAGTAACTGGTGTAGTAACGGTTTGTCTACTTTCTTGCCAAGGGTAACAAGCATCTTTATCCTTATTTTTCCACACACCGTGTTTGATATAATAATTTTTAGTCCAGCTTAATCCTGTAAACGTATGAGTGTTTCCTGTTTGTATGGCGCCAACTTGTATACCTCCTGTAGTAGCACTTGTAGAGGTTTCAAACAATCCCCACCATTGGTTTGCTGTAGGTTCTGTGGTAGTTACCTCTGCAGAAATGGTACCATCTCCTGCACAAAAGGTATTCATTGTAAAATCAGGATTCAAATGCACATTACCCAATACGGTAAATCGTTTTGTTAATGGCAACCAATTAGTACATGTATTTTGAACAGCAACCTTAATTTCATATTCATATCCAAGTTCAAAAGTGGTACCAACGGCTCCAAATAACGCAGTTAGATCTATGGTATTTAATTCTCCTGCAGTCCACCCTAATGCAGATACATACTGAAAATTACTCGTACTACCTTTTGGTCTTCGCCATGCATCTATAAAATAATTGTTTTCGTCTGTAGATGCAGATCCATCCAAAAAGATAGTTTCTCCTGCACAAAACGTATTTGTAATCGTTCCAGATGCATCTTCAAAATGAAAATCTACTGTAAGATGATCTTCTACAACAACAATATCATCTATAGACATTTCTGCCTGTGGTGCGCTCCTGGTATGCAATGGATTAATTAATAATGTCGAAAAATTTGCTGTAGGAGTAAAAGAAACGATTATAGATTGCCAGGTATTTAAATAATTTCCTCCTATAGAGTTTACATATATATCTTGCTGGCTTTGTATACTGCCATTCTGCAAATTAACCGCTCTCAAATTTATGGTTCCGTTTGTATTGGTATTTGTGTTACCATGATCATTGGTTCTAACCCTGAAAGATACGGTATAGCATTTTCCTTGTTCAAAAGCCACCGGGGTTTGCAGGGCTTCAAAACTTCCGTTTGCAGACCACATCCAAGCATACGGATTAGTTGGTACACCCCATAGTGAGGCATGACCACTAAATTCTGTCCACACAGATACACAGCCATCTTCAAATGCATAACGAAAATCCCCACAATTAGAATTGTATTGTGAAAAATCCCCATTACTTACCAGGTTGTTTTGTGCTATCCCCCAATAGGAACAGAGGGTTAAAAAGAGAATACGTATTGTATTTTTAAGTTTCATTGTACTTGCTTTTAAGAGATGCCTACTCTTACGCTTTTCGGCTTTCGCGCTCTATGTTTTATTACATAGAGTTATAATACATTAGGTGGATCCAACCTATAGCAATTGCTAATTTGTAGAAGGGAGTAAGTAGCGCGGTTAATGTTACCCTTATATTTTAAAAAAAATAATACGACGAGTAAACCTATGGGTAGAAAAGCAACTTATAATAGTGTACATCTTGCATTATTATTGGGGCGCGCGTATTATTAGGTTGGGCGCGCCACGCGCCCAGAGCACCACACCCCGCGCTTGGGTATCCTTGGTCTGCGCTTTGGCAAACTACCTCCGCGCCCGACCAAAAGTAATCCGCGCCCTAGTGACCACCCAACGCGCCTTGGGTTTCAACCTCCGCGCCCGACTCCCATTTGTCTGCGCTCGATGTATTATACTCCGCGCCCGACTAAAATTATCCGCGCCTGAAGTTAAATACCCCGGGCCCAATAAAAAGTATGTCGCGCCCTTATATATAAACGCTGGTAATAAAAAATTTCTTGAAACCGACTATCCTCGATGCAGAGCCATAGAGGTATTTCGCCAGTTTCATTTTGGTCTTGGGACCAAAAACCGAAATTTTGTATTTTACCTCACCCAGAACTGCCGAAAATGGCAGTTCTGACCTCTCCCAAGGAGAGGTGAATCGGAAACCCCGAGGCAGAGCCTTCGAGGAATTATTTAGATTAAATCTTTAGCTATGCTATACTTTATAACCTGATTTTCTATTCATCTGGTTAAAAGAAGAAAATTCTTGGGATATAAAAGAAATATTCTATTCCTTCAAAAGTTTGTGGAACATATCTGCGAGTCGTATTTCGATAAACTTAACGATATGTTCTTCGGTTT
>CAYGUC010000012.1:0-134724 GCA_964353005.1 uncultured Flavobacteriaceae bacterium
GAGTCGTTTTAAGTTTCTTTACTGCAATATAGCGAAGACTTAGGATCTAGTGCCGCGAGGTGTGGGAGTTCGAGTCTCCCCGCCCGCACAGCAAAGGAAAAGCCGACTTTAACGAGTCGGCTTTTTTGTTTGGAGTCATACATAGGTCATACTTTTTGAGGAATGAAGGATCAATAATATCAAAAAAATATGCTAAATAGACAGAAAGAAATTGATCTAGTAAGTCAAAAGAGTACCTTTATCTTAAATACAAGACAGTTATCTCTTTTTGATAAACATATATTTTAGATTATTAGAAAACACACAAAACTTAATATTTAGTTTCTCTAATTATGCTTAACAAAGGTACTATTGTTCTCCAACGAAAAAACTTTGCTATTACCGCAGGTTTTGCGATTTTAACACAAGAATTGGTTCATCTACTCAAACAAACTCATGTTTTACATCAGGAAGAATTTTTATATTTTAATTCTTTAAAATATGAAAAACGTAAATTTCATTATTTATTAGGACGTATATGTGCAAAACATGCTATTCATCAAATTATACCTTCAAATTTGAGCGCAATACAGTTACATTCTTTTGCTATAGGTTCAGGTGTTTTTCAATTTCCTATCATAAAGCATCTGCCTTATTCTGGTTTTCAAGTATCTATTTCTCATTGTGATACTACTGGTATAGCAATGGCTTATCCTGAAGAACATCCAATGGGAGTGGATATAGAAAAGATTGATTTCAAAAAAATGGATACCATAATTAATATTCTTACAAAAAAAGAAATAGCTTTAACAAATCTATATTTTTCAGATAAAACTATTGCTTTTACATTACTATGGACAGTCAAAGAAAGCTTATCCAAAATACTAAAGACGGGATTGACAATTGATTTCAAATTCTTAGAAATAGATTCTCTTACATATAAAAATGGTATTTACATAGTGACCTATAAAAATCTGATTCAGTATAAATCCTTGTCTATCGTATTAGATTCTTATATCATTTCTGTTTCGTGTCCTAAAAATACTGAAATCTCATTGAAGGATTTCAGTAATGATTTAACTTTTTTAAACAGCATAAATATATGATATATGTCAAAATCTTTGAAGTTAGTAATAGGAATATTAACAACCAATGTTATTTAGCTCATAACCAATATGAAGGCCTATTAGTTGACCCTGCTTGGGACTATGACCTAATTAATTTATACCTATTAGAAAATGGTATTTCATTAAAAGGTATATTGATAACTCATGGTCATTATGATCATACAAATCTTGCAAATAAATTTTCTCTAAAATATGATATCCCTATCTATTTATCTAAAGAGGATACTAATGAATTTCAACTTTCTTATCCAAAATTAAAATTGATCGATCACCTCCAAAAATTTCAATTAGGTACTATCGAAATAACACCTATTTTAACTCCAGGGCATACATTAGGTAGTGTATGTTATCTTATTAATGAACATCTGTTTTCTGGAGACACTGTATTTATTGAGGGAGTGGGTATTTGCTCTAAACATAATGCAGAATTACTATATAACTCCATTCATTTTTTAAAAGAATATTTACCTGAATCTACTCGTTTTTGGCCAGGCCATTCTTATGGTCATAAACCTGGAAAAACCTTGTCTTATTTAACCATTTATAATATTTATTTTCAATTTGATAAAAAAGAAACTTTTATTGCATTTAGAACCAGAAAAAACCAGCCTAGATTTCAGCAATAGACTTTTTCTGGTCAATTATATTTATGCCATTTATATTTTGAATTTACTAGCAAAGAAAATTAAGCATAGCAGGGCCTACGGTTATTTTTTATTCTGAAGCTGAGATAAAAAAAACATTTTAATCGATTTAAAGGGCAAATAGTATTATCTGCTAAATTATCTTCCGAATAAACCTTTTATATTTTGTAATACTTCTTGTTGTTGAAAAGTGATATCATGCATCAATAATTCTTCTTCAAAAACTGTATTCAATTCACGCTTTATTTTTGAAGTAAGATGCCTTTTTAATGTTACTAAAGAAAGTCTCGGTTTTTCTGCTAACTTCTTTGCCATTAAAACTGCTTCGCCTAAGACATCTTTTCTAGACACTATTGGTAAATTTAATTGTCGTTCTAGTAATTCGCCTCCTCTATAATTTTCTGCTGTAAATAACATTTCATTTCCTAATGAAGTTCCAAATCGCAATGGTACCATATAAGTAGCACCCATTCCAGGAGTAAAACCATATTTCATAAAATTAGCTGTATATATATTTTCTTTTCCTAAAATTTGAAAATCTGCATAACATCCAAACACTAACCCTCCTCCAATAGCATGTCCTTGCATTGCAGCTATAACAGGAATTTCACATTCTAATGGCTCTGCAAAAAAATCTAATTCTGTAAATTTTAATTCTTTATTGTAGATTTGCTCTAGCTCATTTTGAGTTCCTCCGCAGGAAAAATAATTATCATAACCCGTTAGTATAACTACTTTATAGCTTTTATTTTGCTTTATTCTAAAGAAAGCTTCCTTTAATCCTTCTACTAATTCTTTAGAAAATGTATTTCTGGCTTTTTTATCTATCATTGTAATTTTTACAATATCTCTAGTTATTTCTTCTATCTCGATTATATCTCCCATGAAAATTCTTGTTTTTCTACAAAGTTCTTAATAGTATTTTTTAAAGTATCAGACTTCATTAATTATTCTATCTTATTTACCGTTAGCTCTTTTTTTTCTTCTTTAATCATCCATATCTTAGATACATCTATTTTAGTTTCTTTTATTGTATCAGTATTTAATCTGGTTAGTTGAAGAAAATCCTTCTATATAGGTTAATTAACATTATCTTATATTAAAGACTTATGGTCTATAAATTTTTCCTAAAAACTTTCCATAAAATTTTAGGTCGAAATAATTTCATTCCGGGTTTTAAAAAACCAGCCACTTCTAATATTTCTTTGAATAACTCTGCATCATTATTGGCTGCTTTTTGTAACGTTTTCATATAATTATTAACTAAGTTAGCTGCTATTGGTTTTTTTCCTTCAGTTTCTGGGTATTTAAAATCCTCATAAGCTCCTGCTGTCCATAGTGCTTCTATAATTTTAGTTACTTTGCTTATGTATGGTTTAAAAATGTGGTCATTTGAAGTTATCTGGCCTAGCACTTCATCAAGTATTTTTGCTTGAAAAATTGAGGATGCCATCCCTTGAGCATACATCGGATTAAAACTAGAAATCGTATCCCCTAATACGATATATGAACCTGGGAAGTTCTTTAATTTTTCGTAATGCCTCCTAACGCTATTAGGGTATTTATAAACCATAAATTCAGTTAATCTATCTGTTTCTGAAACAATATCATAGATTCCTTTAATAGGTAATTTCTTTAAAAACATTATTAATTCTTGATCATTTTGAGGAGGTATCGCTCCCCTCATTCCGATTAATGTAAGTACCCATCGATCATCTTCTATAGGCATCATAACAACTCCTAACTTTTCTTTGGGTGCTTCTGGTGAATAACTAATTACTTCTAATTTTTGCCCTAGAGCAACTTTTTTTCGTTTGAATAAGACAGTTACATAGGTTATATCTATTTTAATTTTACTTTCTTGGGGTATTTCATACCCATGTTGTTTTAACCATTTAAAACTCTTAGAACCTCTACCTGATGCGTCTACAATAAAATCTGTTTTTAATTCCTCTCTTTTCCCTTCTTTTTCTATACTTAATGCTCTTACGACATTATTTTTTATATGTATTTCTTTGACCTTAGTATTATCCTGAATTACGATATTACCCATACTTACAACACCTTTTTTAACATGATATTCTAGCAATGGTCTAGACATAGTAAGTGCTGTAATTCCTGTCTTTCCTTTTTTTTTGATTCCTCCATAAGAATACCAATTGTAATCATTACCGACATCTAACTCTAATGCTCCATTGGCAAGGAGCTCCTCTTTCAAGTCTGGAAAATAGTGACTTAAGGTATTCATTGCTTGTACTAACAATAAATGAATATGCTTAGTTTGTGATTGTCCTTTTCTTGTTTCGGGTTCATTATTTACAATGTCCTTTTCTATTATAGTTACTTTTTCAAAATGATTACTCAATACTCGGGCAGCAATTAAACCTGCCATACTACCTCCTACCACCGTTGCATGTATTCTATTCGTTTTCATATCTTTATATAAACATTATTACTTATTATCTTATTAAATCAAAACACCTTTATTATCTATTTATAAATAATTGTTTCGCATTAATTTTTCAGCTTCTTCCATAATCTTTATTCCAATCTGATCTACATGTCTATTTTGCCAAGTTTCTAATGAAGTTCCTTTAACCCATTGATTAAAAGCTCCTAAAGCAGAACCTGTTTGTATTTGAAAATTAGCTTTCTCTTCTATCTTCCCTTTTAATGCATATTGATTTGCTTGTTGGAGGTAGTATTTAAATACGGTTGCCATTTTTTTCTTAGGCCTTTCTTCAATACTTTCTAATTGCGAATTTTCCCCTTTTTGAATATAATCCTGCCTAATAATTTGCCAAACTTCTAATAAAGTTTTTTTAAAGTATTTAGTCTCCATTAATTCTATAACATCGTTTGGTATAGCTTCCAAATTATCATAACGTTGATACAAATCATACAGTTTATTGGCTCGAGTAGCAAAAAGCACTCCTTTCTTTAAAACTTGTGCTTGAATTCCAATTTCAAAAAGTTCCTCATCAGGAATGTAGGCTGTATCTTGCACATTACTATTTTGTAATAGTTCTTTTACTACAGGACTTAAATTAGATTCGGCTGTACATTGATTTATAGAACCTGTTAGTATAAAATCTGCTTCCATAATAAAAGAACTGAGTGCTGCTTCTGGAGTACCTATTCCTCCAGAAATCCCTATATGTATTGGCTCCTTATAATTATACTTTTGCTGTATTTGATTACGTAAGTTTTTAATAGTTGGAAATAAGACAAGAGCAGAGTTCCTATGTGTTACGCCTCCTGAATCAGCTTCAGTACATATATCTGCACTTAAAGGAACCTCTCTGGCCATTAGTGCTTGATCTTGTGTAATCCAATCATTGTCTAAGAGTTTATTTATTAACCTTTCAGGTACGGGTTTCATAAATCCATCAGCAACTTCTTGTCTAGATATTTTTGCAATTATGTGATTTCTACATGTTATGTTTTGATTATTTTCTCTTTTTAAACCAATAATTCTAAAATAGGCAAGAGCTATCGTAATTTGTCCAAAACCACCAGCTTCTATAATTGTAATACCCCGTTCTAACAAACTATTAATTAATTCTATTTCTTTATTGGGATGAAGAATGTTATGATATAGGTTTACTCCAAAGGTTTGATTATTGGTTAGTTCTTTGTTAAGATTATCTATATCAAAAATAATTTCTTCAAGAGATCTTCCTTTTGTGCTTAGAAAACTTAACATTTGAGAGTTTGCCATCCGTTTTACCATATCTGTTGACGCTATTCCCATATGAAGACCTCCAGCAACATATGCATATGCTATTCTATACCTTTCACAAAATGATGCACTTCCTAAAGCATTTACTTTATGCACTACATCCTTTTTAATAATAGTATTTTGTACTTGGTCTTTTAAATGCTCCGTAAATTCTTCTGCTCTAGATTCTTCATAAATTGGCGTACAACTATTTTGAATTTGTTCTACCATTTTAGTCAACCTTTCTCCTCCTACTTCTTTGTATTCTTTTACGTTTTTTCCCATTAAAAAACGCACAGAGTTTACCCATTGAACCGAATTAGCAATTTGTTTGCTTAACAAATCTTTAATTTGATGTTGCGCATAACTTTTAGCGGTAACATTAGATACTACAGGAATCTTTAGTTGATTAAATTCTATTGTATCAATAAACTGTCTAAACTCATCTACAGCACCTTGCATATATCTAGAGTGAAAAGGAGCTGTAACTAATAACTGGATAATCTTTATGTCCTGTCGTTCGAAATCCTTTATCACTTGATTAATAGCATCATTTGGACCTGATATTACGATTTGTGTTGGTGTATTAAAATTAGCTATATCAATTTCTTGATGCCCCCCTTCATTTAATTTTTCTTCTAAAGTTATAGCATCTATTCCTAATACAGCCGCCATTGATCCCCCTGAAACAGCCGCCATTAGAGCTCCTCTTTTTTGTACAATCCGTACTCCAGTTTCAAAATCAAAGGCTTCAGCCGCTAACAAAGCATTGTATTCGCCTAAACTGTGCCCCATAAAATAATCTACATTAGTTAAAGCGAACTGTTCATAGTATTTTAATGCATTAACAACAAATAAAGCGGGTTGTGTAAATTCTGTTTTATTAAGTTCCTTTCTAGTATCCTTAAGGCATAACTCTTCTAGATCATATCCAAGAACGTTAGATGCTATTTGAACTTTATCCTGAAACTTTTCAAAGAGATCTTTTCCCATCCCTCTGTACTGAGATCCTTGCCCAGGAAACATTATTGTTTTCATTAGTCTTAGTTTGTGTTTATTTAATTTTTTATATTGGCTATAATTACTTTCCATAAAAATTTAGGAGAAAACAAACTGGTTGGCGATTTAATCATAACCATAACTTTAACAAAATCTCCATATATTAATTTGTTTTTATTAGCTCCCCTGTTTATAGCATCCATAAACCTATTTACTAACTTTGTCCCTTTCGGCTTTTTTCCAATGGTTTCTTCGTACCTAAAATTTTCGTATGCTGAAGCATTCCAACACTGATCTATAATTTTAGATATTTTTTTGAAATATATCTTTGACATGTTTGCAGGGTCATGTTTCTCTATGAGTTGCTCCAAAATTTCTACTTGTAAACAAGTAGAAGTCATACCTTGCCCGTGTGTTGGATTCAAATTACAAATCACATCACCTATTGGCAGAAATCCTTTAGGAAATTCTGATAATTTTTCGAAATATTTTCTTGAACAATGAGGGAATTTATAGGTTACAAAATCACTTTCCTTTTTACACCTAGATAATACCTCATAAAATCTTTTATTGGGTAGTTGTTTGAGAAATTCAAGTAAATCTTCTTCTACCGGTGGATTTTCTTTATGCCAACCAGCAACACAAACTAAGTTTTTATTATTTTCTATCGGCTGAATAACCACTCCTATTTTTTTAGGAGGTTCAGGAGAATACATCATTACCTTTCCTTTCTGAAGGTCATCTTCTATTCTATTATATATAGCAGTTTTATAAATTATATCAATCAAGGTTTTTTCTTCTTCAGGCTTTGAATAATTGTTATTTTCTAGCCACTTAGATGTTATAGAGCCCCTTCCTGTAGCGTCAATTACCAAATCCGATTCTATCTCATAAACTTCTGTCTTGCTATTCAATAACCTAACCCCTTTTATTGTACCATTTTTTTCAATAAGATCGATATATTTCGTTTCATCTAATATTTGAACATTAGGTATTTCCTCTACTCTTTTTCGAATGCCATAATCAATTAATTTCCTGCTACATATTAGTGTCTCTATGCCCGTAGTTATATTCTGTTTTACTCCTCCATACGAATACCAGTACGCTCCTTCACCTAAATCTAATTTTACAGCTCCTCTATCTTCTAGTTCTTTAGTAATTCCTTGAAAATAATGTTCTAACACTCTTAACCCTTTAAGTAACAGCACATGAAACTGTCCAACATGAGATTGACCTTGTCGTACTTGTGGTCTATCCTCCAGCTTATCTTTTTCGATTATGAACACTTTCTCATATTTTTGGCTAAGCACCTTAGAAACAAGTAATCCCGAAATTCCTCCTCCTAATATAATTGCATTTTTTTTATTCATTATTTATATTTTTAAGTAAGTTTTATACCTATTTAACTTTAAAATTGTGTACAAGTGAATTGAACTATTTTTTGTTTGGTCATGACAAAAATCTAAACATAGCCTCAGTTATGGTTCTATTTTTTTTAACGTAGAATAAGTGTAAAAGAAACAATTTGTATGTGCTGTTTAAAAGTTAAAATAGTATTATATAGTCACAGCTTGTGAATTAAGTCGCTCTAATTTTATATTGAATTTACTTGGACCTAATGTTGTATTAAAATGGTCTTTCACAACATTTTCTTTGTCTTCTTTACTTATCATATAATTTTTCAAAATCATACACATAATCGTTTTCATTTCTACCATTGCCAATGATTTTCCTGGACATATCCTTTTTCCAAGTCCAAAAGGTATCAGGTTGCTTTGGTTCGTATGAAAAGTAATACTCTTTTTTTCTACCCAACGCTCAGGATCAAATTCTTCTCTTTCCAAAAACGGACAATTAGCTTGATCTCTATAATGGGATAATAGAAAGACATCTGTAGCCTTTGGTATTTTATACTCTCCTATAACACAATCCTCATTAGTAGTCAAAGCAATAACGGGAATCACTGGTTTTAATCTCATTACTTCATAAATAACCGCATTGACATACTCTAATTGATTGGTATCATCCATTGAATCTAAGAACTTTTCTTCTCCTAAAACAAGTGATATTTCCTCTCTCATTTTCCTCTGAACTTCTGGGTAATCGGTAATGTAATGAAGTACCCATAATATAGTATTCGCAGTGGTATCCTCTCCAGCCACGAGTGTACCAAATAGGTTGGGATAGATTTCATCATCTTTTATATGTGATCCCTCATCATCGGTCGCTTGTAATAATGCTTCAATATAATTTGTGGGGTTTTCTTTCAATTCAGGGTTCAACCTTATTCTTTCCTTTGCTTCATTTATATACTTCCAAATGGTTTCATGTATTTCCTTTAAATCTTTATCCAATTTATGATCATTAGGTAATTTGAAAAATTTCCAATATTGAACAGGAAGCACGATACGTAATTGTATCATGTTCATTACCCTTTTATAATTATTTTGAACTTCGCTTTCTTTATTACCAACAGTCCCTACTTTACGACCAAATGCTAAATGAGAAATTATATCAAAAGAGTAATTGAAAATATCATCATGCAAGTCTATTCCTAATGATTTGCTTAATAACGTCTCCCAATGATTATAAAGGTCTTCTGTTGCTTCTTTTATGGAAGGATAAAAAGATCTGAGAACCTTATTAGACAAGGCTTGGGTTACATATTTTCTACTCCTTTTCCATTCATCCCCTTCCGTTGAAAAAAGATTATGAATATTCATCTCTTCTAATACCGGTCTAATATTTTTGAAACGGCTATATTTATGTGGACGTTGGTTAAGAATTTCCTTGATTAAGAATACATCAGAAATTACTACTCCGTTTTCCCCATTCACATTAATTTTATAAAAAGATCCGTATTGCTTTGCCCATTTCTCGTATTGTAAATGAACTTTTGTCATTTTAGAAAGAAAACTCAAAGAGTTTCCAAATAGTGGTAATGTTTTGGGACCAGGAAGATCTTTTAATGATTTTATCTGTATGTGTTGCTGTGTGGTAACATTTTCTATTTTCATTTTATGAGCTAAAAGCTCATTTCTGTCAATAAAAATATCCCCATTAACTATTTCGTAATAAAACATTTCCAATCCATCTTCTATATTGTTTTTATTTTTTCCTGACACACAATTAAATCGCCATTGATGTGCAGGGCATACAATATTTTGTTCGCCATCAATTTCACCAAAACTCAGTAGCTCTTTTTCATGTGGACAAAGCCCTTGAAATATTTTAATTTTACCATCATTATTCACTAATAAAAATTCGACATTTTCTTTATTTACACCTATCATCTTGTTATTTTCCAATTCACTAATATTGGCTAATCTGATTGGAGAAAACCCTATTTTATTTTTCATCTCATTCTATTTATAATTAACTTTTTTACCATTTAAATTTAACATATTGATCGCAGCTTTCCACGAAGGTGCTTTTTCTGCTTCATAAGAAAAGTAAGCTGCAGAAACAGCTACTTTTCCTATATCTTTCATTATTTTTTTATGCTCTCCGTTATGGATAAATCTTAACATATGTTCTTCATCTTCCCATAATGACATGGTATATGCAATTCTAAAAAGTTTCAAGCTTCTATATTTTAAACACTTTGTTTCCTTCATTTGTTTTTTCAACCTATACTCCACAGGAAATAAAGACATGGATTTTAAAAGTGATTTCGTTTTTATTTTTGTTATAGAAATTATCATTGTGAGCGTTTTTTTTATATTGTTTGTAGTGAATTATTTTTTTCTTTATAAAATGTTATTTGCTTTACCCATTCAGAACAATGAGGTTCTCTTATTATAGAAAAGTGACTCCCCTCAGCATCTATCACTTCGATGTCTTCAAAATATTTGCCCCATCCTAAATCATAAAAATCATTTTCAATAACTTGATCTTTTACCTTGGCTAAGGTTACAGGAACTTTATGCTGAATATCCATATCATAAGTACATCCCATAGAGATATCAAAAACAGCCCATAGTTTATTGAACATTTTTTGATCTATAGTAGCACCATTTGCTTCAATAAAACTGTATAGCAATTCCTTCCTAATTGCTTTTTTTTCTTCAAGAATGTTATATACCTCATTTTTTATAATATCTAATTCGACGTTATCAAAGATTTCGGGAAATAGATTGAGGAACAACACCATTTTATCCATGTCATTACTTGACAAAGTATTTGGAAAGCAATCTAGCATGAATATTTGTTTGACTTCGATACCAGTTTGCTGAAGCTGTTTAATCATTTCATAACTAAGCAGACCACCAAAGCTATGAGTAACCAAATATATACTGGTATTTGGCTGTGCTATTTTGGTGATTTCTGCTATATTATGAGCTGCCATTTTCTCAATACTATTTAGCGGTTTTCTATCATCAAAAATTCCTTGCATTGTAATTCCGTAACAGTTCCCATATTTAGAGAACTGTTTTGCTAATTCATAATATCCATAGGCAATTCCAGGAACTCCAGGAACAATGAAAATATTAGGTTTTTTAGCCTCTATTTCATGAAATTGTATTAAATAAGAAGAACCTTCTATAGTACTCTGTAGCTTTTCTATATCTATTTGACTTAAACTTTGTTTATTGCTTTTTTCATTTGGACAGTCCCCATTTTTATGTTTATTAAAAATTTCAGAAGTATATTCTTCTAACAGGTGTTTTCCAAGACTTTCTATTGTTGTATTATTATAAAATACCGATGGTAATAACGATATTTTATAATAATCATTTAATTCAGAATTTAATTCTGTTAGTAAAATAGAGTCTACTCCGTATATAGATAAATCTTTATCTTTTTCAACTTGACTTTTGTCTAGTTTTAATAAACCGGATACTAACAGATGTAATTTTTCTAGAAGTTTTTCTCCGATAGTTTCTGTAATTAGTTCAACCGAGTTTCCTGTCTTTTTATTAAAGTGATCTGTGATAATGTTATTAATCTTTTTAGAATCGCCATAAGCAACTAATACATTTTGTGATTCTTTAGATAATATAGTTTCAAATAACTGCAATCCTAATGTTGTAGGCATTGGTTTGATGCCCCACTGTGTATCCAAATATGCTATTTGCTCTTTTTGCAATCTCATCCCTCCTTCTTGCCAAAAACCCCATCCAATGCTGTAGGTTTTACCTTGCCTATTTCCAAGTAAGCGTTCCTCTTCTCTATAAGAGCTATAGCCATTAAGATAAGCATTGGCCGCTGTATAATCTGATTGTCCCACGTTGCCTAGTTCACTAACAATAGAGGAAAACAACACCATGAAATCTAATGGCTCTTTATGAGTTACCTCATCTAAAAATCTTAATCCATCTACTTTTGGAGTTAATACGCTCTTGATTTCTTCTTCTGTTTTATTCTGGATTAAACTATCTCTTGTAACTCCGGCTGCATGTATGATTCCTTTTATATTTCCATGCTTTGTTTTAATCTTTGTAATTATATTTTGTACTTTTCTTTTGCTTCCAAGATCGCAAATCAAGAATTCTGCGTTTGATAAACTAGTTATAAATGCTTTTTGGTCTTTGTTAAGTTTTTTACGTCCTAAAAGAATTACTTTCCCTTTTTTATTGGTTATATCTCTTGCGAGGATACGACCTAGTCTCCCCATACCTCCAGTAATCAAATACAATCCGTTTTCTTTTATAGAAGAAGTTGTTTTAGAAACAGAATAGTTTATTAATTCTAATTGCTTACTTTTTCTAGTTCCATTGATATATTTAATTTCTTGCTCTGTAGTGTTTACATCTCTCTTTATAATTTTACAAACCTCTGGGATATTTGACTTTGTAAAATCTTTATCAATGCCTATTAATTGAGTTATCAAGTTGGAATTTTCTAGTGATGCTGTTTTTAATAATGCGCTAAGAAATTCTATATCTAATTGATTGCTTGTTGGATATACCAGAGTCAATTTGATTGATTTTTCACTACTCATTAGTTGTTTTATAATTGCTAGTGTTTTTTCAAAGTAAACATCAGAAGAACTCAGATTAAATAATTCAATATCATTGTTTTGTAGTTGCTCACTAAAAAAATCAGATGTTTCAGGGAAAACACCAAAGATTATAATTTTAACTTCTAAATCATTTTCAATTTTTATATCTGAAATAGTATTTGTCCAACTGGGTTTATAAAGTATGGCTTGTTCTGTATTTATTATTTTTTGATGCGAAACTTTTTTTCTGTTTGGTAGAAATAATAGGTTTTGAAATACCATTAATACCTCACCGTCTTCATTACAAATATCTATGTCATAATTAACTGCCTCATTTGACTTATGATCTTTGTTTTTTCGCACATATGACCATATATTTTCCTCTAAATCACTATATATAAACACCTTATCTACACTAAAAGGCATTAACAATTCAGTTATTTCTTCTTCTAAATTAATACCTATGCAGGTTTGTAATGCACTGTCGATAATCCCAGGTGTTAAAGTATATCCATCTGCTTTTGGCAATTCAATCTTAGCAATAGCTTCTTTATTTGGATTAAACCACAAGTGTTGTACCCCTTTAAAAGAAGCTCCTAACTGTAATCCTATTTTATTATACGTTTTATAAAAATCATCTCTTGATATATTTTTGGTTAATGTTTTTTTAATTTTTTCAATATTTATTTTTTTATATGTTTCGGATATATTTGATGTAATCAATTCTCCTTGACCATGAATCTGTTTTTCTGAATCAGAATGTCCCTCAATTTCTTTATTACTATATATGGTGTACTTAAGACTATTATCTTGCTTAATGATTTCTGTTTCAATTTTTATTATTTCATTTTGATGCCATATAGGGTGGATCCAACGTATATTTTTAAATTGAAATATTGATTTTCCCGTACTTTTTTCTCCTGCTATTTTAGCCAACTCTAAATAAGAAACTCCTGGTAAAATCTTTTTATTTTTAAAAACATGATCTCTAAAAAAGTGCTCTGTTCCTGAATAAGTACTTCTAAATTTATGACAGTTCTCGTCTATATTTATACTTTGATGTAGTAAAGGATGTAGTTTCTGTACTTTTTGACCTGATTGAATTATCGGATCTGCTTTCAGCCAATATCTATCTCTTTCAAAAGAATATGTAGGTAGACTTATTCTTTGTGGTTTATATTGTTGACTTGTATATAATTTCCCCCAATCAATATCAACTCCAATAGACCATAAATTTGTTAATGATTGAAATTCATTATGCTTTATTGCATATGCGACGTAAGCTTCTCCTGCTCCATTTGATAAAAAGGACTTTAATTGACTTTTTTCTTCAATTGATGGAATCGTTGAATTGGTCTCACTTTTATAATTTTTTAACTTAGCTAATAAATCTGTTATAGAGTTAGCTATAAAAATGCTACGATATTCCATGGATTGACGGCCTACTTGTAAAGTATAAGCTATATCTACAAGTGAGGTTTGCGAATTTAGTTCCAAAAAAGCGATTATTTTTTTGATTTGACGCTCTAACGCTTTTTCACTTTTGGCGGATATTGGTATTATAAATTCTTTATTAGAGTAATTATTTTGATGATTATTTTTATATTCTTCTATAACCAGATGGGCGTTTGTACCACTAAATCCAAAGCTACTTACGGCAGCTCTTCTAGGTGTATTACCAATTTTATTCCAGTCTTGTATAGTATCTGTTATATAAAAAGGACTATTTTCTAAGTTTATTAGGTTATTTTTCTTCTCATAATTTAAAGTTGGCGGTATTTTTTTATTTTGTAAAGCTAAAACTACCTTTTGCACGCCTGCTACACCTGCAGCATAAACGGTATGACCGATATTAGTTTTTACACTTCCTAAACCACAATAATTAGAATTATTTGTTTGCTTTTTAAAAGCCCGTGTTAATCCTTCAAACTCAATTGGATCACCTAGGCTTGTTCCTGTACCATGTGCTTCTACATAAGTTATAGTATCTGGATGTATATCGTATTTTTTGTATATCTCACTTTCTAATTGCTCTTGAGACTTCATACTAGGTGCTAAAATGCCATTAGTAGTACCATCTTGATTGGTGCCTACTCCTTTAATTACACCGTGAATGTAGTCTCCATCTTTTTTGGCGTCTTCTAATCTTTTTAGTACTAAAACCCCAACCCCTTCCCCAGGTACAAATCCGTTTGCTCTGTGATCGAAGGTGAAACATTGCCCATCCTTACTTAACATACCAGCTTTACTGGATAATTTATAGAATCTAGGAGTTGTGTTAATAAATATACCGCCACTTAATGCGACGTCTATTTCTTTATTATATAGATTTTTACAAGCCATATCTATAGCAACTAAAGAAGAGGAACATGCAGTATCTATTGCAATAGCTGGACCTTGTAGATTAAGAAGGTATGATATTCTTGAAGCTAGGATTGCACTGCTATTTCCCCAATAAATCGCTGCATTTTCAAGATTTTTAGTTTGTACATAATCTCCTTGAGCTGCTCCTACATAGACACCACATTTTACCCCATTTAGTTTATCTGGTACAATAGCAGCATCCTCAAAAGCTTTCCAGCAATGTTCCAAAAAGAGTCGTTGTTGTGGATCCATTCCTTCAGCTTCTTTTCCTGATATTCTAAAAAATAACGGATCAAATTTATCAATGTTCCTTAAAAAGCTACCCCATTTACTATACGTCTTATTAGAGGCTTTTTGATCTTCTGAAAAGTGTTCATTAATATCCCATCTATCTTGTGGGACTTCTTCAATAAGGCTTTCTCCTGCTTCCATTTTTTTCCAAAAATCATTAAGGTCATTGGTCTTACCATATTGTCCACTCATCCCGACTATAGCCACATCAATAGTTTTAGCATTTTGATGAGACAAGTGGATTTCATTACCACTTCTTGTTGATATTTCTATTTGGGATAATCCTCTCGAGTTAGCCCTAACAATCACTTTACCAATATTATTCCTATCTTCTAGAATTTTATAGGCTTTTTTATAATCTTCTAAATCAACTTCTTTACTAATTACAGGTTTTAAAATCCCTTTTTCAATATATTGCTTACATTCGGACCACAAACTTTCAATATAACCTCTATCTTCGTCAATAAGCTTTCTTAGATCAACGGCTATAAAAGTTTGATTGTTTGAGAATTTGCTTAAATCAATTTGATTTGCAGCTTTTAAAGCAGTCATTGATAGTTCGATGTATTGACCTCTTTTACCTAAACAATTGATTCCTTTTTGAATATTTTCACCAGAAAGCGTATTTACAACAACAGTAACACCTTTTCCATTAGTTATCTGATTTACTTCTTTTTCAAAGTCTTGTTCCCTATAATTAATAGTATGATGTATTCCTAGCTTATTTAAGTACTCAATTTTATTAGTACTTCCTGCAGTGGCAATAATATTTAGTTCTAGATGTTTTGCTAATTGTAAAGTAATATGCCCAATTCCCCCTGTAGCTGTTTGTACTAAAATATAATCTCCTTTCTTTATATGAACTCTCCTAAAAGCTTCGACCATAGTCATAGCAACCGTTGGGATTGCACATGCTTCTTCATAAGATTGGTTATCAGGTATAGGTAATAACTGGAGTTCGTTAGCTACACAATGTGTGCTATGAAGACCATATTGTCCGTCTGTCATAACTATTACTTTGTCCCCAGTATTGAATTTACTTGTAGCGCTTCCTGTTTCTAAAATAATTCCTGAAGCTTCAAATCCAGGAGAGAAAGGATATGGAGGCATTGTAGGGTATAGTCCCTTTACACATAATAAATCTCCAAAATTTAGTGAAAAATGAGAAATTTCTACTAAAACTTCATCTGGTTTTAGTAATGGTAAATCAAAATTAATAACCTTGATATCATCTATCGTACCTGGTTTTTCTAACCATAAACGCCGAGCTTGATCTTTATCTTTATTTGCAAAAGAGACTGTCTCTTTTTCTATTGTTTGTATTTGTTGTTTGTGTGCTTTATCTTCTATAATAACTTTTTCAGGCTCTTTTTTTGATTCTATTGTTTGGTCGTCAAAATCTATATGGTGTTCTTTTGCTAGATATCTCGCAAATTCTTTTATTGTAGGATAATCGAATAATATTGTTGTTGGAATCGTATCCGTAAGGGTATTATTAATTTCTTTTATCAGTTCTAGTCCTATAATAGAATCTACCCCGTAATCTGACATCGGTGTTACTTCATCAAACTCCGAGGGTTTCATTTTCAAAACTTTTGCTAGTTTTTCCTTTATGAAAAATTCTATATTAATTATTCCTTCTGTTTTTGACGATGTCAAAAGCTTTGCAGAAGTGCTTTCTAATTTATTTTTTTCAATTTCTTTATGATCTTCCCCTAAACTTTCGTCAGTCAAAATGATTTCTCCATCACTTTGGGAAATGATAATTTGCTGGAATAATTCTTCATCTTCAGGGTAACTTAATGTATTCAAAAACCCTACATCATTCAAGACTTGTTGCCATCCTTCGGTTGATAATCCAGGACTTCCTTTTAGCCTTACTTCCTTATCTTCATACAGCCACCAACCATCAAGCAATCCAAATGTAAGTGTAGCGAAAATATCATTTTGAGCTATTTCATTTAAAACTAATACTCCATCCTTTTTGAGTACACCCTTTATGTTTTGAAGGCTTCTTCGAATATTTTTAGTTGCATGTACTACATTGGCACCTATTACCATATCAAAACTTCCTAAAGGAAGGTCTTGATTTTCTGGAGATTTTTCAATGTTAAAAAGTTTTGTTTCTAAGTATGGAGCTATTATTCTATAATGTTGTTCTGCATGAAACAAAAAACTTTTTGAAAGATCCGTATATACATAACGAATTTGATCTTTGTATTCTTGTAATGTTTGAAATAATAAACTACTAGTACCCCCAGTACCTGCCCCTACTTCAAGAATGGTAAACTTTTCTCCTTCTTCTAGTGTTTTAATACTTTCTGCAACCGTATTTTCTACTACTTGACTTAGTATATCATTAAAGTAATCCGCTTGCTCATTCCCCTTATAGACTCCAGAAACTAAATCTATACTCCCGTCGGGAAACATTACATCTGTAGCATTTATATCTCCTTGAAAAATAGATTGTAGTTCTAACAAACATACTTTTAACAGATTAACATGATTTGTCATTTCTGGCATTTCAACTACAATTTGTTGTAAGCTAGCTTGCCAATTGAAATCTTTTAACTCATTAGAAATTAATTCTGTGATAAGTAAAACTCCATTCTTTTCAAAAATAAAATTATGTTCTTTCAAACTTCGAATACATTCTTCTAATAGGCGTTGATGCTTATCTAGAGCTTTTAATGCTGTTTTCAACCTAGTTATTTCGCTAGTTATGCCATTTTTAAACCCCATATTTATTAAAATGCTGAGTAGGGATTTATGACATATTTTTTGCATTTCTAATGCGTTATTTTTAAGGTTAGCCATTTTAGTTTAAGATTTTTTTTGAGGTAGTTAATTCAATTCTTTTGAGCTTTATTTTTGAGTTTTTTGGAGAATTCATAACTCTCTTTTTTAATTGAAAGATTTTCATCCTTTTAATTACAGCATCATTCAAAAATTTCATTACGAAAAGTTGTCTATTTTGTTGTGTAAAGACTTTTTCTAAGGATTGCATACCTTCTCTTTCATTAATACTTCCAATACCCATTTGCTGCATACGATTTTCATAATCTTTAGAAGAAACAATACCTGTACCCCCCCAATATCCCCAATGGATTATATAGGTGGGAATTCCAGTTGTTTGATTGATTTCATTTGCAAGACTATCTTTATAGGTACACCCAGCAGAATAATTTGATTGACCAGCTGCTCTAAAGAAACTTTGAGCAGATGAGTAGAAACAAATAAAATCTAATTCCTCTTGATTAAATATTTCGATAAAATTTTGACTTCCTATTGATTTTGGATAGAAGGACTTTGTAAAATCTTTTTCATTCATATTAGTAATTACTTTATCGTTTAGGACAATAGCTGAATGAAAGATACCGTTGATTTCTTCGGAAGTAAGCTTGATTTGTATATATGCAGATTGTATACTTAGTTTACTACTAGCATCGCATTGAATATAAGTAGGAGCCAATCCATATTTTGCTATTTCCTTAATTGACTGCGTAATGGCTTCATCTTGTTCTCTTCTTCCTAGCCAATACACTTTAGCTTGGTATTCTTTTACTAAATAAGAAGTTGTTATTTTACCTAAACCACCAGCACCTCCTAAAATTATATAAACCCCTCCTTTTCGTATTTTGGTATGTTTTTTTACTACTACTGTATCTTCTACAGGTATAAGTACATTTTTATATAAATTATTATTTCTTATTGCTAATGATTCTCCCATTTCAGAATATGGGGAATGAAGTATATTCTTCATATCGTTTGGAAGTAAGATATCGATATTTTTAACCACCCAATTCAGCTCTTCTTTAATTAAAGACCCCACAAACCCAACAATACCTGCTCCTTTTTTTGTTACGATATCAGAATGAATAACTTTTTGGGTTTGTTTAGTTACGAATATTAATTCAAGTTTTTCTACACTTCTTTTTTGTAAAGCTTTTACATTGTCAAAAATGCTTAGTTCTATTTCATCTATTTGCTCTAAAATATCTTTTCCATTATCAGAATTCCATAGACCTTGAAGAAAATATATAGTTTTAACATCTATAGGGATTTCATTTACATGATTATACCAACTTACGTTTTCATCTTTGACTTGTAGTTCTTTTTCTAATACTTCAGTATAATCGTTTCTCTTACCAATAAAAGCATTGTTTTTACTGGTGCTTATATCAGAAGATTCATTGAAAAGTGTTTTTTCCCAAATTGATTGATAGTACATCCCAATAGCATTTTTGTCTTCTGCTTTGTTTTTTTGATCTAAATCCCCTGAAACAGAACCTAACGGTATGGATACAAAGTTTTTGATTTCTATTAATATATTTCCATCACTATCTAATATTTGAATTAAATATTTATCGATTATACTTTCTTCATTATACTTTTGAACATAACACCAAGAAGCTTTTGACAATTCTGTAGAGTAGATATGAAAATTCTCAATATTGTATGGAAGTTGAACTCCTCCTTTTTTATTATCATAATCTACTCCGATGGTCGCTTGCAATGCAGTATCAAGAACACCGGGTTGTAATAATAAATCATCATGTATTGGTATTCCAATACTCACCAGTGATTCGCTTTTATTGAAGTATAGATTTTTGATTCCTTTAAAAGTGGTTCCGTATTCTAAACCAATAGTTTTAAAGGCTTCATAACATTCTCTTCCATCTTTTTCATTTTTCATTCTCTCTTTTAGGAGAGAAATATTCTGTTTTAAAGGTTGCTTCAACTCTTCTTTTCCTAGTTCTATTTCTGCATGAACGATTATTTCCCCCTCTTCTATGCTTGATACCTGAACTATAGTTTTTTTATTTTTTTTGGATACTATTGAATTTACTAGTGTTATTCCATTTTCAACTTTTAATGGTTTTAACCAAGTAATGTTTTTAAGTTGTAAAATTTCTTTATGAGTTGTTTCTTCTAATGCTTTTCTAGCTAATTCTATATAGGCTACTCCAGGAAATAGTTTTTCTGATTTTATTACATGATCAGTTAAAAAAGTTTCGTTTCCATAAAAGTTACTTTGAAACTTAATATCATATAAATCAGATATGTTTTTATGAAGAAGTGGATGTATTCTGTTCTCTATTTCTGTTTTTTCTAAAGTTTCATTCACCTCATTCCCTTTAGGAAACCAACAACGTTTTTTCAGAAATGGATATGTTGGTAAACTTATCTTTTGGGGCAATTCTTCTTGATTATAAAATTTACTCCATTCAATCATAAGTCCAGAACACCATAATTTTAACAACTTTTGGTCTCTGTTTTTATTCAGGCTTTCGATTTTTATATCAGTAGTATTTTCGGCTTTTAATAATTCGACATCTTCTACACCGTAATGATAATTTAATAGAGTTCCATTTAAAAAAGAAGATAATTCAGAAATACCCTCTTCTATTGTTATAGCATAAAATGCCAATCGATGTGTCATAGCCTCTCTACCTACTTGAAGTGTGTATGCTATGTTTTGAGGCGATTTTTTTTCTTGGGTTCTTATAAATCTTAGTAGCTTTTCTGCATATTCTTTGAGCTGTTTTTCAGACTTAGCAGATAGGATCCATAGGGGTATATGCGAATCATTATTGATAATTTTTTTTTGAATATTATATTCTTCTATAATCAAATGAGCGTTACTACCCCCAGCACCAAAGCTGCTAATACCAGCTATTCTAGGCTTTTTATTAGTACCCCATGGTTCTAGTACTTTTTGAACTCTAAAAGGAGTATTGTTAAAATTAATATTTGGGTTCTGCACTTCAGCATGAATGGATGGAGCTAATTGCTTATTTTTTAGTTGTAATAATACCTTTGTAATTCCAGAAATACCAGCAGCAGACTCACAATGTCCTATATTGGATTTAACAGAACCTATTTTGCATAAAAAGTTTTTATCTTTTACTTGAAATGCTTTTTTTAAGCTTGCTATTTCTATTGGGTCTCCAAGGCTAGTGCCTGTTCCGTGAGCTTCGATATAAGAAATTTCGTTTGCCTGTAAATTTGCTTTTTTTAAGGCTGTTTTGATTACTGAAGCTTGAGCTTTGGGATTTGGAACAGTATACCCATTGGTTTTTCCTCCATGATTTAATGATGCTCCCCTAATAATTCCATAAATTTGATCTCCATCGCGCTCTGCCTCTGATAATTTCTTTAATAAAACTGCCCCAACTCCTTCAGATGGTACATATCCATCGCCTCCTTCCCCAAAACTTTTACAGCGCCCTGTACTTGAAGCAAACCCTGCTTTACTAAGTAGTAAATATTTATTAGGATGAATACTTACATTAACTCCACCTGCAATAGCTGCTTTACAATCCCCATTTAAAATACTCTGGCAAGCGAGTTCTACTGCGGTAATTGAAGATGAACACATAGTGTCTAAAGCCATACTAGGACCATGAAAATTAAAGAAATATGAAACCCTATTGGCGATACTACTTGGATTACCCACAAGATTAATTTGATTGCCTTTATGCTGTTCTTCAATACCATAAAGTTGATACTCTTCATACATTACTCCTACAAAAACACCTATATTTCCTTTCAAATCATTTGCTTGAGTAGATTCTCTTAACCCCTCTCTAGTATACCCCGCATCTTCTATTGTTTCCCATGCTGTCTGTAAAAACAACCTTTCTTGGGGTTCCATAATTTCTGCTTCTCTTGGGGATATTTTAAAGAATAGTGGATCAAATTTATCTACATCTTCGATGAAACCTCCCCATTTACTGTAGCTTTTACCTGTTTTCCCTTTTTCATCATCATAGAAAGAACCTATATCCCATCTATCTTTGGGTATTTCTGTAACACTATCTTTTCCGTTTTTTAGATTTTCCCAAAATTCTTCTATATTATTTGCTCCAGGATACTTCCCTGATAAACCCACAATTGCTATTTTTTCTTCATCATCAGCTTTCTCAGATAAAGAAAAATCTTCTTGTTTTACCGAATTATTTATCATTATCGGTATATTAATATCTTGTCTCCTCTTATCTATTTCTCCTCTTTCAGGTATTTCTCTTACGACTTCAGGGTTACATTCAGAATCGATTGAATCTTTCCTTTTAAGCATCAATTGTTCTAAGACTTCTTGCTGATCCTCTATAAAATATTCAATTAATTCATTAAGTGTTTGGTATTCAAAAAACAGGGTTCTTGGAATGTCATCGAAGACTTCATCTAGAGTATTCGTTAGTTTGGTAATGCTAATAGAATCTATGCCAAAATCCTCAAAATATTTGTGCAATTCGAATCGTTCTTTTGGAAGCTTAAACTCTTCTGATAAAAGCTCAATTAAATATGATGTAATAAATTCTTCTAAAGTTTTTTGATCGTATTCTTTTTCCTTAGTGCCCTTTCTATTATCCGTATTAACAATGTTTTTGGCAACTGTGTTTTGTATCCTAATTTTATCTAGCAAACCGTATACTGGCATCATTTGCTTATTTCCACAGGATAAAATAAAATCAAAACTATTAGTTCCTATTTCATTTGGCATAGGTAACATTCCTGTCAAGTTTTTCAAATACTCCTTTTTATCCTGAGACATCTTCATACCTCCTTTTTCCCATAAAGGCCAATTAATACTTATGCTTTTACCAAATCGTTCGTTTTTTTTGTGTTTTGATTCTCTATAAGCTATGTAATTATCCATAAAGGCATTCGCGCTTGCATAGTCACTTTGTCCTTGATTTCCTGTTATAGCTGCTACTGCAGAAAAGCTTACAAAAAAGTCTAGTTTTTCATCTTTAGTAACCTCGTCTAAAAATTGTATTCCTTCAATTTTAGGTTTTAATACCTCTTTTGCTTCTTCTATATTTTTATGTATCAAAAAGCGATCTTTAATTACACCTGCACCATGTAGTACTCCGTCAATTTTTTTAAATTGCTCTTTTATTTGCTGAAATTGAAGTTCTACAGAATTCTTATCAGAAATATCACATCTACTATAAATTGCATTTTTGTAAACTTTTAGAATCTTCTTGTAGTCATCATTTATTGGACTTCTACCGGTAAGGATTACTTTTGTATTATTAACATTCAAAATGTGGTTTAAGAATATTTGCCCTAGACCTCCCATACCTCCTGTTAACCAGTAAACACCCCCCTCTTTAATTTTAACTTCTGATGTTTCCTTTTGTGGAATAAATGCTTCTAAAACTTTCTCTTCTCGCTTTCCATTTATATACCTAACTTCAAAAGAAGGGTACATCCTTTCAGATTCCACAATTTGAAGTACTTCATCTATGGTTATTGAATTTAAACTACTTAAAACTATGATTTTAGATGATACTTTGGAATATTCTAATTGAACCGACTTAAGAAATGCTGATAGGTGTCCATATTGATGATACTTATCTTGTTCAATAACTAAAGCTATTTGTATTTTATCTTTGGAGGCTACTATTTGCTTGAGCTCATTAAAAATAAACTGAAACGCAGATATAGGATCATATTGATCTGAAATTGCCTTAACTTCAAAGTCACTATATTTTTTATTTTCTTCGATTGCATTTCCAAATCCAGCAATGTAAACTAGCTGTTTGCTTTCTATTGGTTTAATTTTGTCTGAAGTTATATTTTTCCAAGTATAATCAAAATATTGAACTCCAATTTCACTTTCTTTGGTTTTATCTTCTTTTGCAATATTTTCTAAAGGTAATAATGTAAACTCATCTAGCTTTAAAATACATTTTCCTAAACCATTTATCAAGATCATGTTATATTTTCTGATATTAGAAGTATTCGATTTCGTCTCTATAAGATCAACTATACACCAAGCCTTAGTAGGTAATTTATCATAAACACTTAATCTTTTTAAACTATATGGAACATAAATCGTGTTTATTTTCCCTTCTAAAGAAAGTCCTATACTACTTTGAAAAACACTATCTAACATACCTGGTTCTAAAACAAATTGATCCTGTCTATTAAAGGACAATTCAACAAGTACTCTATTATGGGAATATCTAATATTTTGAATTCCTTGAAAATTACTTCCATAATCGAATCCTAAATCACTAAAATGTGAGTATATTTCTTTTTTGCTCTTGTATTTGGTTAATTTAGATTTTATTTTATCTATATTGAATCGTTCTACAACTTCATCATTCAAAAGGTTTTTTCTTAATTTCCCTATACTATGTATAACTTTTTTGTCTCCTTTATTTGAAAATATCTCAAATTGATACGATAAATTTTTAGCTTCTGAGATTTGAGTATGAAGCTGTGGCCATTTTTCATTAGCCCTTAAAGGCTTTTGCCATATTATATCATAACATTCATTAATATTAAAACCAGTACTAATTTCTCCTGCCTCTCTTGCCATTTCTATATATGCTGCCCCTGGAAATAAGCTTGATCCATTTACAATATGATCTTTTATAAAATACTCACTCCCATCAAAGTTGCTGACAAATTTTTGTTTTCTTAGAGTTGATACATTTTGATGAATTAGTGGATGTATTTTTAATGTCCTTTTAAATAGAGGTTCCATTTTTTCATCAATCCAATAGCAATCCCTTTCGAAAGGGTACAATGGAATTTTTATTTTCTTAACCTTTTGACCATAGAGCAATTCCCAATCAATTTTCCCTCCTTGTGTCCATAACTCTGCTATGATTTCTAATTCTGAATTTTTAATAGCACTCTCAATAAATATTTTTCCCGATATACTCTTTATGAAAGGCGAATTTTCTTTTACTCTTATATTATTTGTGTAAAATTTTGAAGATTTCTGTATTCCATTTTCATGCTTTTGATCCAAAAAGCTTTCCAACTCCAATATCAATTCTTCTTTATTTTCTATTACACAAGCAAAACGCTCTTCCATTTCAGTGCGTCCAACCTGAAATGTATATGCTAAAGAAATCATGGAAGTATTTTTCGAGCTATCATTAACGAATGAAAGTAACCTTTTACAATACCTTTTAAGGCTATTTTTATCTTTTGCGGAAATAGGTATGATAACTTTTGTATTGTTTCCCTCCTCTAATTTTTCTAGATTATTTGGAATATATTCTTCAATAATAGCATGCGCATTAGTGCCACTAAATCCAAAACTACTAATAGCTGCCCTTCTTCTATCTCCTTTATAATCATCCCATGTTTTTAATGATCTATTAACATAGAAAGGGCTATTTTCAAAATCTATGAGATCATTATTTTCTTGATAGTTTAAAGAAGGAGGGATTTTCTTATATCTCATGGATAAAACTATTTTTTGTAATCCTGCTACCCCTGCTGCATGTAATGTATGTCCAATATTTGTTTTAACACTACCAATTCCACAATACTGTTTCTTGAGCGTTTTACTTCTAAAGGATTTTGTAAGCGCCTCAATTTCAATAGGATCTCCTAATTTAGTTCCTGTTCCATGTGCTTCAACATAGCTTATAGTTTCTGGATCTATTTTAAAAGTTTCGTATACCTGTTTTTCTAATGCTTCTTGTGATAATGCGCTTGGTGCTAATATTCCATTAGTTGCGCCATCTTGGTTAGTAAGAATTCCCTTAACGACCGCATATATATTATCATCATCCTTTATGGCATCTTCTAAACGTTTAACAACAACAACCCCTACACCTTCTCCTGGTACAAATCCATTTGCTCTATGATCAAAAGTAAAGCATTGTCCATCCTCACTCAGCATTCCTGCTTTACTTGCCATTTTATGAAACAGAGGGGTGCTACTTAAACTTACTCCACCGCATATCCCCATATCAATGTTTTTGGTTTGTAGGTTTCTACAAGCCATTTCTAGTGCCACTAGTGAAGAGGAACATGCTGAATCTATTGCTAATGCAGGGCCTCTTAAGTTTAGGTAGTAAGAAATTCGCGCGGCAAGAATAGAGTTGTCCATTCCCCAAAAAACAGACACGTGTTTATCTTTTGGGTCTTGAATATAGTCACTATTCCCTACTCCTGCATATACCCCAACTTGTTTACTATCTATATGATCTGCAGTTAAATTTGCATCTTCTAGTGCGTGCCAACAATGCTCTAAGAATAAACGTTGTTGAGGATCCATATTTTCTGCTTCTCTTCCAGATATCTTAAAAAACCCTGCGTCAAATTCATCAATACGGTCCATAAAACCACCCCATTTACTGTAGGTTTTATCTCTTTCTCCTTTAATTGAGCTATAGTGAACGGTGCTATCCCACCTTTCTGTTGGGACTTCTTTAACTAAACTTTCCCCTGCTTTTAGGGCTTCCCAATATTCCTCTAGATTAGAAGTCCCAGCATAAGCCCCACTCATACCAACAATTGCTATAGAACTTAAGCTTGCCTCATTACTTGAAGTAGAACTATATATTTTTTCTTCTTTTTGCAAACCAGATTGTTTTATAAGAATAGGGGATTTAATAACTTCCTTCTTTTCTATTAGTTGATCTTTCCAATCTTTTTTGTTCTCGATAATAAACTGTGTTAACAATCGAATTGTCGGATAATTAAATAAATCAGTTGGTTGAAGATTTATGTTTAATTCTTTATTTAGTTTTTCTGTCAATTGACTACTCAGAATAGAATCATAACCCACCGTAGAGAAAGGTTCCTCAATATCCAATTCGTCTTTAGAAAGTTTAATTAAAGATGCCGCTATTAGCTGTACTTTATCTAAGACAAGATAATAGTAATCCTCTTTATCGGATGCTTCTATTCCGATTTGATTTTTGATCTTTTTTTCTGGATTGAAAGTATTTTCATTTTGAGAGGTATTTTTAATTTTAGACATTAGACTTTTAGCAATAGTTTTTTTAGAAAACTTTATAGCGTATATCTCATTTTTTTTACTCGCTAAAATTTTTTCTAATGCAACCATTCCTTCTGCTTCCTCAATGCTTCCTATTCCCATCTGATGCATTCGATCTGCATATTTAGAATCTGAAACAACACCTACATTGCCCCAATAGCCCCAATTAATAGTATATGTTGGTATCTTGTATTTTTGTTCAATTACTTTAGCAAAGGTATTTTTGTAAGTACACCCTGCTGCATAATTAGCTTGCCCTGGACCATTAAAAAAACCTTGAATTGATGAATAAAAACACATAAAGTCTAAAGGTTCATTCTTGAATACCATCACTAAATTTTGAACTGCAATCGATTTTGGTGCAAAAGCTTTGGAAAAATCAGAAAAACTCATAGCATGAAAAGATTTATCTTCTAATACTAAAGCAGAATGAATTATACCATTTATATTTTTTTTATCTAATTTTATTTGTTTAAAAAAAGCTTGCACATCTGCTAACTCATTGGCATTGCATTGAAAATAAACAGGCTTATTTTTATATTTAGAAAATTCGTTTAAAGAAGTCTTAACTGATTTATCTAGAGGCCTTCTTCCTAACCAATATATTTTAGCGTTATATTTTTCAATTAGATGTTTAGTAGTAATTTTTCCAAGCCCCCCAGCTCCACCAAGAATAATATAAGTCCCATTTTGTCTAATTTTATTAGAATAAGATACCGTCGATAATTCATTTATAGGATTCAACAGTTTTTTATAAAGACTTCCATTTCTATAAACCATTAAGGTTTCAGAAGCTTGTACAATTTTAAACGTCAATTCTTTAAAATCTATTAATTCATTTTCATTAATATCTACCACTCTAAAGTTCCAAGTTGGTATTTCTGAAGCAACAGTCCCAACTAAACCAAAAATACCAGCTCCTTTTTCTTTAATCTTGCATGAACTGAAGACTTGCTGAGTTTGTGTTGTAATAATATGCGTACTAAAATTATTACTTGTTAGCTTGAGAAGTTTCTTTAAGGATTGAAATATAAATTTTTCCTCTATTCCATATTCTATACTTTCATCGGTACTTGTTCTTACCGAACAGTTTGGAAAAATAAATAGATGATCGAAAGACTCTATTATATCTTCGATATGAGACAAATAGGTCACCACAGCACCTTGTTCAATCATTGCATTTTTAAATTTACATGCTAACTCATTCTCTTCTCCAAGGCATATAATCTTCTTTTCTTGAAAAGGTTTTTTGCTATAATTTATTTCTTGAATTTCTTCCCAAGTATCTTCAAAGTATTGTATTTCAAAAAAGCTATTTTCTGAAATCAACTTAATCTTTTCAAAGGTTAAAAGAATTTCACCTTCTATATTAAGTAGATTAGCAGTATAATAATTATCTGTATCTTTAATTACCTGACACCATTTTGTATTATTTATATTATCATATATATGTGTTGTTTCAATACTTTCTATTCTTAAGTTAGTATTGCCTTTAAACTTTTTAATGGTTTGAAAAACACTTTCAACTATATTTAAAGGCAACTCATATTCTTCTTCTTTTTGAGGAATTAATTTAGACCACAATTGATTTTGTATTTGAAATACAGAATCAATACTTTGTAATTTATCGGCATATTCAAGTGAGTTATTCGCTAACTCTTTGTAGAATTCTTTTTTGTTTACTTTTAGATTTTCTTCGTTTACAAGATGTTCTACTTCAATTCTAGAAACTATAGCTTTAGGAGTATTTAATATTTTACCAAGGGCATATACCGTTTTATTGAAGTTATCGTTCTGTTGATACAATTCAAATGAGAATCCCTCATTTTCTTCCCACAATTCGAAGATGAATCCAATAGGTTCATTTTCGATTGTAATAAGTCGATTCCAACTGAAGTTTCTAATTGTAACAGTATTTTTGACTATTTGATTATTTACTTTACTTCCTGCCGCTTTAATCAATTCAATCAAAGCTGAAAATGGTAATATTTTTTTTCCTTGTATTTTAAAACATTTAAAGAAGGATTCTTCTCCGGTATATTTAATCTCGTATTTCATGTCGTTTAATTTTGGAATAATGGATGGATTTGTTTAGATATCTTTTCCTTTTTCAAAGTTTTTTCAGATATCTGTGGTAGCCAATACCTTTTTTTTATAAATGGGTATGTTGGTAGGCTTATACGTTTAGGACGAGTATTTTTATCGTATAACTTTTCCCATTCTATATATTCACCCTGAATCCACAATTTTGCTAATACATTAAATTGTTTATTTTGTAGTGCATCTGTATACAATCTATCTCCAGTAAAGGTTTTCTTGTCTAATTCATAACTTTTTAAAGTTTCTTGATATCCTAAAAACTGATCTTGAGTATAATCAAAAAGTCTATTTTTTAATGCTATTACGGATGCTGCTTCAAAGCTAAATCTACTTTCCATTGGAACTCGACCGACTTGCAGTGTATATGCTAAATTATTTATGTCTATATTTTCATTTTTATTCAAAAATTCTATAAGATCTTCTGCTTTCTGTTTTAATCTTTCTTTATTTTTAGCGGATAAGATGATGAGTACTGGATTTTCTATGTTTGGATTTTCTTTATTTTGACTTTGATGCTCCTCAATGATCATATGCGCATTACTTCCTCCTGCTCCAAAACTACTTAGCCCTGCTCTTCTTTTTTCTGAAGGCGCAACTTCCCAATTGGTTATGCCTTGAGAAACTGTTAATGGCTTTTTATCAAATTGAATTCGTTTGTTCAGTACGTTACTATGAATCGATGGTACTATTTTCCTGTGTTTTAATTGAAGTAATATCTTAGTTAATCCCGAAATTCCTGCTGCTGATTCACAATGTCCTATATTAGATTTTACAGATCCTATTTTGCAATCAGCTTTATGATCCAGATTCAAAGCTTGTAATAACCCTGCTACTTCTATTGGATCACCTAAACTAGTTCCTGTACCATGAGCTTCTATATACTGTACTGAAGATGCTTCTATATTTGCTGCTTCTATTGCTTTTTTAATAACTTTAGCTTGTGCATTTGGATTCGGTACATGAAAGCCGTTTGCTCTTCCTCCATGATTTATCTCGGTAGATTTAATGATTCCGTAGATTTGGTCATTATCTTTTTTTGCTTCAGAAAGAGGTTTTAAAAGTACTGCTCCGACACCTTCTCCTGGAACATATCCATCTGCTCCCTCGCCAAAAGCAGCACATTTTCCTTCGCTAGATACAAAACCTGCACTACTTAAAGAAAGATATTTGTAGGGGTGTAAATTAAGGTTAACCCCACCTGCAATTGCTGTTGTACTTTCTCCTTTTCTTATACTTTCGCAAGCTAAGTGTATTGCAGTAATAGAAGAGGAACACATCGTATCAATCGCCATACTTGGCCCTTCAAAATTCATTACGTAAGAAACTCTATTGGCAATACTGCTATTAATTCCTTTTGGAGTCACAAATTGCTTACTATGCATAGCATCTATGCCAAACATTGCATATTCGTTATACATAACCCCTACAAAAACCCCCACTCTTCTGTCCATTTTTTGTGGGTTATATCCTGCATCTTCTATTGTTTCCCAAGAAGTTTGTAAAAATAACCGTTCTTGGGGATCCATAAGCTCCGCTTCTTTGGGCGATATATTAAAAAACAGAGGGTCGAACTTATCGATATCTTTTAGGAAACCACCCCATTTACTGTAGGTCTTGCCTTTTTTCCCTTTTTCTATATCAAAAAACTGTTCTACATTCCATCGTTCTTTAGGAACTTCGGTAATGCTATCTTTACCTGTTTTTAAATTCTCCCAAAATTCTTCTATTGAATTGGATCCAGAATATTTACCCGACATTCCGATAATAGCAATAGCATTTGAATCATCTTGGATATACGGTTCTTTTTTGGATTCTTCTATTTCTGTTTTTTGATCTTCTTTCTCTAATTCTTGTCTTAATATAGGTTCTTGATCATCTCCTAGTAATTCGATCAAACGAACTGAATAGTTTTCTATAAAATAATCCGTTAAATCGTTTAATGTTGGTCTTTCAAAAAACAATGTATTAGGTATATCTCCAAAGTATTCATTTAATCTATTCGTGATCTTCACGATACGAATAGAATCCATTCCGTATGATTCAAAAGGCACTTGTAATCCTATTCGGTTTGGTTCTATTTGCAATTCTTCAGCTACTAATTCTCTAAAATATTTAATACTAGCTTCTTTAGAAATATTGTTGCAACTTTGGTGCTGTGCTATCTTTATCTTTTGCTTTTCCTTATTTTTAAGAAGCTTTGCCTCTTTTTCGTATACTGCCATCACCTGAGAAGGCGCTTCTTCTAGTATTTGAGATAATGCTTTTAATCCTTCGTTTGTAGGCAACGGAAGCATTCCCCAATACTGTTCTAAATACTTTTTACTTTCTTCATTGATTTGCAACCCTCCTTCTTTCCATAACCCCCAATTAATTGAGATTGAATGTCCAAAACGTTTATCTTCTTCCTTCAATTTATTTCTATAGCCCGCATATGCATCCATATAGGCATTTGCTGAGGCATAATCTGCTAAGCCTATATCTCCCATAACAGCAGAAATAGAAGAGACATACATTATAAAGTCTAAATGAACGTTCTGAGTTACTTCATCAAGTATTCTTGTACCTTCTATTTTTGGTTCTAATACTTCATGTATTTCTTCTTGAGTCTTTTTAATAACCTGACTAGCAGTTCCTACTCCTGCACTGTGAATAATTCCGTTGATTTGTCCTTCTGTTCTATGTATCTCATCAATCACTTGAGTCATTTCGTATCTATCACTTACGTCACAGCGAATATATTTTGCATTACCTAAGCTTTCAATTTCTCTTCTTTTTTGTGCTGATAATTCCCTTCTTCCGATTAAAAACAGCTTAGTTTCTTTAAATCCATTCAAATATTTGGCAAAAATCATCCCCAAACCTCCAGCACCACCTGTAATTATATAAATCCCTTTTGGCTTAATTGATATGGAATTAGACGTTGGCCCTTTTTGGGTATAAATACTAATTTCTTTGACCTCTCTATCTTTATTATGATATTGAACTTCATTCTCTTCAGTGTTCTTTTCTTCTTTGATTATTTTGCAAAGTAGATCTATATTCTCTACTGAAATTCGATTTACAGATATTGTTTTACCTGTGATTAGTGATGTTTCTTTAGATACTGATTTTAATATTCCAGAAACAAAACCATAAGCTAAATACTCTTGTTCTTCAAAAAGAATTAGGAAATTTGTAGCACTTTTGGCTTTAATTTTTTGCTTTACTATATCAATAATTGTGTTAAAAAATTCTTCTTCATTCTGACATTGAACATTAGTTACTTGAATTTCTAGTTCATCTATTAAGCGTTCAGCTATTTCTGAAGTTGAGCCTGCTAAGATCACTTCACAATTTGTATTAGAATTAAGGATGGAGCTATCTTTAAGTGGTTTAGCCTTCCATTCATATGAGTATAATTTAGCATTAGCTTTTGCTTTATTCAGCAGTGTTTTTTCTTTTTCTTTATCCTTGAGAGGAAGCGTAACAAAATCAATAAAGCTTAAAATAACTTCTCCTTTAGAATCTATGAGTTTTATATCAAAATGTTTCAATATATTACCTTCACTTTCTGTCCTTACTTTCACATAAGACCAAAACTCTGAAGGCAATTCTTTATATATATTTACCTCTTTTACACTAAATGGTATAGATAGTGGTAATGTACCTGCATTGCTATTAAGGTAAATACCTAAACATGTCTGTAATGCGATATCCATTGCTTGTACAATCCAGTAATTACCAGAGGCTATATGGTTTATATTAATTTTGGATAAGGCTTCATTTTCCGAAAACTTAATATACTCTATCCCTTGAAAACTTTTTCCATAATGAAATCCAATTGTATCAAAAACTTGATAATACTCTTCTTTGTATAAGGTGTTTGAGAGTCGATGAACAATATTTTCTACAGATATTTTTTCGACCTGAGTAATTTTATTTGTATGAATCTTTCCTTTGCTAAAAACAGTTTCATCTTCTCCTTCTTCTTTTATAACATAGGTTATATCTTGATTTGTTGTTTGCAGTTCAGTTATTACTCTTTTCGAATCTTCTTTGATTTGTAAAGAAGATATCCAGAATACATCTTTTAGTTGAGTAACTTGCTCGCCACTATATTGTTCTCCAGCAATTTTAGCCATTTCTAAATAAGCTACTCCTGGCAATATTTTTTCGGTATCTAATACATGTTCTTCAATAAATTTATCGTTTGCATGATATTTACTTATAAATCGTGAACGATTTAATTTATCTAGTTGTTGATGAATTAATGGATGCTCTTTTTTTAGTATTTCGACTTCTCTCTTTTTTATTGGTTTGAACCAACAATATTCTTTAGCAAATGGGTAATTAGGAAGACTTATAACACTAGGTGTTTTATCCCATAAACGATACCAATCTATAGCTTCTCCTTGACTCCACAAGCCTGCTATAGTTTCGTAGTCTTTTCGTATTAATGCTTGCTCTACAGAAGAGCTATATGCTGTTTGCCTTAATAATTTAACAGAATCTACTTCTCCTATAATCCCTATAGAAGGGTTCTCGAGATATTGTTGTAATTTCACTAATAATTGGTTTGCATTAGTAACGATAAACGCTACCCTAGTTTCCATTTCTTCTCTACCTAATTGAAGTGTATACGCAATATCATTAATATTAGTTGTTTGAAGATTTTTTTTTATGTATTCACTGATATTTTTGACATATTCTCTTAGCCTTTGGGCGTTTCTGGCTGTTATTGGAATTATAACTGGATTGTTAGTATTGGATGCTGCCTTTATTTGATTTTCATACTCTTCAATTACTAAATGCACATTAGTTCCTCCTGCTCCAAAACTACTGACACCAGCTATTCTAGGTCGCCCGTTTGTAGTCATCCAACCTTCTAATTGCTGTTGTACTATAAAGGGAGTATTGTTGAAGTCTATATTACGATTTAGTGTTTTAGAGTGTATTGATGGCACTAATTGTTTATGTTTCAACTGTAACAATACTTTGGTTATACCTGAGATTCCTGCTGCTGCTTCACTATGTCCTATATTAGATTTTACCGAGCCTATTTTACAAGATTGGTTTGGAGTTCCATTAAATGCTTTTTTTAGTCCAGATATCTCAATAGGATCTCCTAATCTGGTTCCTGTTCCATGCGCTTCAATATAGCTATATGCATCTGGTGAAATTCCAGCTCTCTCCATTGCTTTAGAAATGACTGACGCCTGTGCATTTGGATTAGGTACTGTATAACCATTTACTTTACCTCCGTGATTTATAGCTCCTCCTTTGATCACAGCATATATTCGATCTCCATCCTCTTTAGCTTTTGATAATGGTTTTAACATAATTGCACCTACTCCCTCTGAAGGAACGTAACCATCACCTCCTTCGCCAAAGGTTTCACATCTCCCTTTTTCCGAAACTAAATGCAAGTCACTTAACATTAAATATTTACCTGGATGCATACTTAGATTCACTCCCCCCGCTATAGCTGCTTCGCAATTTCCAGAATGTATATTTTCACAAGCCATTTGTATAGCTATCAATGAAGAAGAACACATAGTTGCAACCGCCATACTAGGCCCATGCAGATTTAAAAAATAAGATACTCTGTTTGCTATACTACTTGCGTTGCCAGTTGGAGCGATAAAATTACCTTTATGCCTTTCTTCTATTCCAAATAATTGGTATTCCTCGTACATTACACCTACAAATACCCCTACATTACCTCCTAAGTCAGACGATGACTTACCAATATTCTGCAATTTCTTTTTAGTATATCCTGCATCTTCAATAGTATGCCATGCGGTTTGTAAAAACAAACGCTCTTGAGGATCCATCATGGATGCCTCTCGAGGAGAAATATTAAAAAACAAAGGGTCAAATTTATCTATGTCATTAATAAACCCACCCCACTTACTATAGCTTGTTCCTTTTTTTCCTTTCTGATCGTTATAAAAATCATTGACACTCCATCTCTCTTCAGGTATTTCTGTAATACTATCTTTACCTGCTTTTAGATTTTCCCAAAATTGATCAATATCATCTGCTCCTGGATACATACCACTTATCCCTATAATCGCTACATCTTCAGTTTTCCCTTCTTCCTTTTTTGTATTTAATACTGGTTGAGATTGCATGAGTCGCTTATAATTCTTAGCTTCAGCTCTTGGAAATATAATTTTATCTGTTTCTTCTACATTATGATTTTGAGCTATTTCTTTTGATGGCGTATCCGATATTTTTAAAGCTTGTAACGTTTCTGGATATTGTTTCACAAAATAAGAGACCAACTCATCAATTGTCTGATATTCGAAAAGTACGGATACTGATACCCCTTCAAAAACATCTCCTAATCTATTTGTTAGTTTTACTACTAACATAGAATCGATACCATATTCTTCAAAAGGCAATTCGGGTAAAATTTGCTCTTCTTTTAGTTTTAATTCTTTCTTGAATATTTCTACAATTTCTTTATAAGCGACAGCTTTTAAGTCGTTTGATGAATCTCTTAGAGTCGACTCTTTTATCAAAGCTGTTTCTTGTTTTGTTTTGATATTAAAAGTTACGTCTAGCTTCTTCTTTTCACCATAAACGACTATCGTTTGTTCATTCTTTAATAGTAATGTTTTCTCAAAGGCTAGTTCTCCTTCTTTTTTTGAAAGAGGATACATTCCCCATTGTTTTGACAGAAATTCAATACTTTCTTCATTTGCCTGCATACCATCAGATTTCCATAGTCCCCAATTTATAGAAAGAGTTGTACCAGTTCGTTTACCTTCTTTGACTAATTGATTGCGTTTATAAGCAAAATGATCCATATATGCATTGGCAGCGGCATAATCGGATAGCCCTATATCACCTAATACAGAAGAAATTGAAGAGCAATACATCATAAAATCTATAGTTTCATGTTGGGTAGCTTTATCTAAGTTCTTAACTCCCAAAATTTTTGGTGATAGGACGCTATGTACTTCTTCTATAGTTTTTTCAGTAATTGTATTAGCTAGCCCTATTCCAGCACAATGAATAATTCCATCTATTTTACCATAATTTGCTAAAACATTCTGTAGCATATTTTTCACTTCTTCATACTTTGTTACATCACATGTGTAATATTGAGCTTTGGGTTGATTGTCTATATATTCCTGTATTGTTTTATTTATAGCTCTTCTTCCTGTAAGTATGAGTTGCGTTCCTTCTATCTTAGCAATATTTCTTGCAAATACACTTCCTAGTCCACCAACTCCTCCGGTAATCAAATAGACACCTCCTTTTTTAATTTTTCTATCGAGATCAGTATTCTTATTTATAGAAATGGAGCTTGCCTTTTTTATTTTCCTAATTTTATCAATATATTGAACTTCTATTTGTTCGTCTGTTCGTTCATTTTCTATAATTTGAAATAAATCATTCCCTGATTTATTGTTTAATTCATCAACAGAAATAAGCTTTGTTTTTATCCTAGGATTTTCTTTTATAGCTGACTTTAATAATCCAGAAGCAAAACCATAGCTATCATAATTATTATTATTAATAATTACTGTAAAATGCCCTCGTTGTTTTAGAGAGATTCTATTTTTAATGAAGCTAAGCAGTTTTAAAAAATATACTTCCTCATCCTTTTCATTAATGGTGTTTAGGCTTCCTTTGAATAGAGATTGACATTGCTCTATTAAAGATGGAGAAGCTCCTATCAAAATTACCTCATCGTATGTCCTTGTATGTGTATATGTTTTTTCTATCTCGGCTGGTTCCCACTGATATTTATAAAACTCTGTAGCCAAAGTTTGTTTTTTGTTTTTTTGATTAAACGTTTTTTCTTGATATGGTAAAATGACAAAATCTTTGAAACGTACAACGATCTCTCCTTTATCATTTAGTAGATCCATATCACATTGTTGTATGCTTGCGTTCACGGTTGCCGTATTATTATATCTTACATAAGACCATGCTGGAAAAGTAATTTCTTTGTAAACGGTTACTTCTCCAACACTAAATGGTATGGACAATGGCATTTTCTCTGTTTTTGTCATGAGTAACCATGCTAAACAGGCCTGAAGGGTACTATCCAGAACTCCTGGATCCATCTCCATTTCGCTATCTTTAGGCAATTCTATTTTTGAAAGCGCCTCTACATCATTGAAATACAACTCTTTAATCCCTTGAAAACTTGCTCCATATCCAAATCCCAGTGATTTAAACAACTCATAACATTCTGATGAAGAAGCTGTCTGGTTTGTACGAGATCTAATGACTGCCAAATCATATGCTTTAGGAATTTCTACAGGTATTGTAGTTACAACTCCTTGTCCATGGATATATTCTTTATTATGTTGCTTAGAATATACTTGATACTCGACTTGTTGATTTATTTGCTTTAATCTTATTGATATTTCTTTACTTTCTTCTATTACTTTAATAGGATTCAACCAAGTTACTTCTCTAAACTGTGTAACTTTTTTATGTGTGCTTCTTTCTACTGCTTCTCGCGCCATTTCAAGATACGCTACACCTGCAATTAGTTTTTCATTTTGAACAAGATGATCTGTTAAAAAATACTCTTCTCCAGTAAATACACTACTATATCTTTGAACTTCGAAATCAGATTCGTTCGTATGTAACAATGGGTGTAATTTAGCATTCGATTTTTGCTTGTATTTATTTTCTTTAATTTGCACCCAATATCTTTCTTTAGCAAATGGATATGTAGGAAGGCTAATTTTCTTCAAAACAGTTCCATAAGGGTATATTAATTGCCAATCTATGTCTACACCTTTTGTCCATAACTGGGCTATTGAGGTAAATTCTTTTTGCTTAATAGCTTCTTTGATATAAGCTACACCAGCTTTTCCGTTTAATAAAAAGTCAATAGTCGCATTTTTTATATTTGCTGTAAAGATATTTTCTAGAGAGAATTCTTGGTTATCTATAAAATCGGTTAATTGCTGTTTCAATTCTTCTTTAGAAGTAGTTACTATTGCCAAACGCTCAGACATAGCTTCTCTTCCTATATGTAATGTATATGCTATATTGAATAAAGAATCTTTGGTTTTATCTAGATAGAAAGAAAGCTTTTGAGCATAGGCTATTAATCGCTTTTTGTTTTTAGCTGAAAGAACAATGATCACTGGCTCTTTATCAAAATCATTAGATTCTATTATCTTTGGGTACTCTTCAATAATAATATGCGCATTACTACCTCCTGCTCCAAAACTACTAATACCTGCGGTTCGCAGCTGTTCTCCTTGACATTTCCATGGTTCTAATTTTTGTTGAACTACAAAAGAAGTTTGATCAAACTGTATATTTGGATTTAATTTTGAAGAATGTATGGACGGAACTAATTGTTTATGTTGAAGTTGCAACAGGACTTTTGTAATTCCCGAAATACCTGCTGCAGATTCACAGTGGCCTATATTTGACTTTACAGACCCTATATAACATTTTTGTTGTTGGGGAATCTTTAAAGCATTTTTAAGCCCTACGATTTCTATAGGGTCACCTAGACTTGTTCCTGTACCGTGTGCTTCTACATAAGAGATAGATTCTGGTTGTACGTTGGCATTTTTTATGGCTTCTCTAATCACTGAAGCCTGAGCTTTGGGATTAGGAACTGTATACCCTGTAGTTCTTCCTCCGTGATTCAGCGCTGATCCTTTGATAACTCCATAAATATGATCTCCATCTTTCTCTGCTTGTTCAAAGGATTTTAAGACTACTGCTCCGACACCTTCTCCGGGTACATAGCCATCACCTCCTTCACCAAAACTTTCACACTTCCCCTTACTACTCGCAAAACCTCCATCGCAAAGCATTAAGTATTTATTAGGATGTACACTTAAATTTACACCACCTGCTATAGCTGCATTAATCGCTCCTTCTTGTATTGCTTTGCAAGCTAAATGAATTGCTGTACTCGATGAAGAACACATGGTATCTAGTGATAAACTTGGCCCATGAATATCAAAAACATAGGAAACCCTATTAGCTATACTACTAGCACTACCTCTAAGTGCTGTCGGGTTTTCTTTTAAGGTTTCTTCGATGCCATAGAGCTGGTATTCTTGATACATAACTCCTACATACACCCCTACTTTGCCATCTTTTTCTCCTGTATTAGGATTTGTTTTTAAAGTAGTTCTGGTATATCCAGCATCTTCTACAGCTTCCCAAGCTACCTGTAAAAACAATCGTTCTTGTGGATCTATTTTTTCTGCTTCAACTGGTGTTATGTTAAAGAATAACGGATCGAACTTATCGATGTCATCGATAAATCCTCCCCACTTACTATAACTTCTTCCTAACGTTCCTTTTTCTTTATCAAAAAAACCATCTATTTGCCATCTATCTTTCGGGATTTCGCTAATACAATCTTTTCCTAGTTTTAGGTTCTCCCAAAATTCTTCTATAGATTCTGCTTTTGGGTATCGACCGCTTAATCCTACTATAGCAATGTCGTTATTTTGACGATTGTTATCTCTTTTTCTAAATATAGTTTTTGTTTCTTTTTTAGAGATTCTTGGTTGTCTGTCTATTTTTTCTTTCGAATTATTCTCTTTGGAATTTATTTCCTTAAACTTAGTTATTGATTTTAATTCTTTTGGGTATTCTGATATAAAGAAATCTACTAATTCTTTAATGGTTAATAATTCAAAAAACAAGGTTTTAGGAAGATCAGAGAAATCAGATTCTAAACGATTAGTAAGATTTATCATCATAATAGAGTCTAATCCATATTTTTCAAAAGCATCTGTAATTTTAAACTTACTTTTCGGAAAATGTAATTCTTCCGCCAAAACATCTACTAGATAATTATATGTAGCTTCTTTTAAACTTTCTTGAGTTATTTCTGGAATTTCTATTGTTTTTTCTTCTACAACTTTTGTTATTATTTCATTATATTTTGGTTTTGTTAAAACTGGCAATTGTGCTTTTCCATAATGTATGACTACAGATTCAATCGTGCTTTCGAGAAGTTTTTCTAACCAAAACATCCCTTCTTTTTTTGGCATCGGAAGTACACCTAATTTCTGTTCTAAATAATGTTGATGGACTTGATTCATTTGCATTCCTTCGCTATCCCATAACGGCCAAGCAATGCTCATTGTCCTACCAAATGCTCTTTTAGCTATTACTTCTTGATTCCTAAATTGTGTGAAATCCCTTAAATATTCGTTTGCTGCTGCATAATCTGCTTGTCCTGAATTACCCAAAACAGCTGACATTGAAGAAAATAAAACCAAAAAATCCAATGATATATGTTGTGTAGTTTCATGAATATTTTTTGCTCCTTTAACTTTTACTTCAAATACTTTCTTTGCTTCTTGAGTTGTCTTTTGTTGAATAAAGTTATCATCAATTATTCCTGCTAAATGTATAATTCCATTAAGCTTTCCATAATAACTATATGCTTCGTCAATTAATTGCTGAGTTGCTAATTTATTGGTAATATCGCAACGATAATATGTTAAGTTTTTGAACGATCTTACAAATTCTTGATCATTGGGTTTCAAAGCTGATCTACCGTTAGCTATAATTTTGATTCCTTCGTACTTATCAAAAAAGTATTTTATCAATATTTTCCCTAAGCTTCCCATACCTCCTGTAATGAGATAAACACCATCATTAACAATTGTAGCACTTTCTTGAAACTTAATACTAGAGGGACTTATAGCGCGAATTTCTTTTACTTGTCTGTTTACATCCTCATACTTTATTATTGTACCTTGTTGATTTAATTCGTCTAAAATGATTTTAGAAAAATCATCTCTTTTTACAATACCTGAATTAACACTTATACATTTCCAAGAAATTTTAGGGTTTTCAATAGTTGAAGTTCGAAACATTCCAGATAAAAACTGTACTCTATGTTGATCTTTGCTATTATAAACCACTACAAATCGTATTGGTGACCTTGATGTTATTCGTCGTTTTACCTCATCAAAAACTTGTGTAAATATTTGGGTTTCATCGCTTTCTTCAATCCTATTAATTGTTCCTTCTAATTCTATTTCAGGAACCGTATTACCTATAAGTATGTAATGATTCTCTATTACTAAAGTGTTATCTAAATTATCCTTTACTTTTTCAGGTTTCCAAAAAGATTCGTATAAATATGTCTTTGCTGTATTAGTTTTAGTGTCTAAATAAGGCATCATTTTATAAGCTGATAATCTAATTAATACCTTTCCTGTTGCATTTAATAATTCGACTTCAAAACTTTTTCCTTCCTGATGATCTGAATGGTATGCGTAACAATATTTTATGTCATCTCCTAAATCATCCCAGCTTATGTTTTCCATAGCATATGGTAAGGCTAATTGATCAGAGTTTTGCATCCACAATAAAGCACATGTTTGTAATGCATTATCCAAAACCTCTATAGGAAGCTTATATTTACTTTTGTTAGACGCTGTAATCTTCGCTAATACTTCTTCTCTAGAAAAATTAGCGGATTCTATACGCTGTAAAGTATCCCCATAACAAATTCCTTTTGCTTCAAAAACCTTATAACATTGTTGTTTTGAATAGAATTTTACAGTTCGTTTTTTTATTGTTTGAAGATCTCTATATATAGATTTTATCTCCTTTTCTACTTCTTCAATTCTAGCTTCAAAATGAATCGTGGTTTTATTATTCAGTTTACTTTTTATTTCTATATAAATATCTTCGTTTTCCCTGTAAATCTCTGTTTCTACATTTTTAGTTTTTACATCAAAAATTAGTGGACTCAACCATTTTATAGCTGATATACTATGAATTGAATGAATTCCACTTCGTTGTACAGCTTCTCTTACCATTTCGATATAGGCGACTCCTGGAAGAATCTTTTTATTCTCTACTATATGATCTGATATAATGTCTTGGTGATCGGTTAATCTTGAAATAAATTTTTGTGATTCTAGACCTGATATATTCTCATGAATCAGTGGGTGTAATGTTTCTGTATAAGAAGAATGGTTTTTAGCTTTGGGGGTAATCCAATATGATTCTTTTGCAAAAATATAAGTAGGCAAATGAATTTTATTTGGCACGGATATATTATCGTATAATTCTAACCAATTTATCATATTACCTTGTTCCCAATATGATGCTATAGTTATGTATTCCTTATTTTGAAGTGCTTGGTTAATTTCAGTCGTCTCAATTTCTATATTCTTTTCTTGAAAAGATTCAAGTGAATTTTGCTGTAAAAAATGTTGTAGCTGAATAGTTAATTCTTCTTTATCATGCACTATAAAAGCTTTTCGACACTCCATTGCTTTTCTACCTACTTGTAGCGTATATGCTATGTCTTGAAGTTCTATCTGGTTTTCTACATCTATAAACTTTATAAGCTGCTGAATTCTATCTTTTAATCGTTCTTCATTAAGTGCTGATAATATAATTATTACAGGATGATTAGATCCTGGTGATGCATTCTGTTTTCTCAAGTACTCTTCTAATACAATAAAGGCATTGGTACCGCTTATTCCAAAACTACTAACTGTAGCTCGTCTAGGTATTTCACTATCCCAATTAGTTAATTTATCCTGAATAATGAATGGACTTTTGTCTAATTCGATATGTTGATTGAGATTCTGATAATTAATCGATGGAGGCAATTGACGATTTTTCATTGCCAATAAAATCTTGATAACACCAGCTACTCCAGCAGCTCTAAGAGTATGCCCTATATTTGTTTTTACACTGCCAATTCCACAGTAATTGACTTTTGATGTGTACTTCTTAAAAGATGTATTTAATGCTTGTAATTCTATTGGATCCCCTAGCTTTGTCCCTGTACCGTGAGCTTCTACATAAGTTATTGTTTCTGGATTAATTCGATAGTTTTCAAAAACTTCTTTTTGAATATCTTGCTGTGATAACACACTCGGTGCTGTAATGCCATTAGTTGCTCCATCTTGATTGGTAAGTATTCCCTGAATTGTTGCATAAATAGGATCTCCATCTCTGGTCGCATCTTCTAAGCGTTTCATAATGATAACACCTACACCTTCCCCTGGGACAAAACCATTTGCCCTTTGATCAAAAGTGTAGCACTGTCCATCTGGCGATAGCATCCCTGCCATACTAGTAAGCTTATAAAACTCTGGGGTTACTGATAATGAAATACCTCCTGTTATGATAATATCTGTTTCTTGAGACAAAAGACTCTTGCATCCCATATCCATTGCTACCAATGAACTAGAACATGCAGTATCTATTGCTACTGCTGCTCCTTTGAGGTTAAGGTAATATGAAATACGGGCTGCTAATATTGATCCCGAAATTCCCCAAAAGGTAGATGCTTCTTTTGCCTCGTCTAAATATGTTTTATAGTAATCTCCATCTGTTGCACCTACGTATACACCACATTTACTATTTTTCAATGCTTCTGGATCTATTGCTGCATCTTCCAGTGCTTTCCAACATTGTTGTAAAAAAATACGTTGTTGTGGATCCATATTTTGAGCTTCCTTTCCTGATATCTTAAAAAACTCTGGATCAAATTTATCTATATCCCTTAAAAAACTCCCCCATTTACTGTATGTCTTTTGTACTGCTTTAGGATCTTCGTCAAAATGTATTTTAGTGTCCCATCTATCTTTTGGAACTTCTTCAATCAGGCTTTCCCCTTGTTTTAAAACTTCCCAAAATTCTTCTAAGTCACTAGCTTTTCCAAACTGGCCACTCATTCCTATAATCGCTATTTTGTTACTTTTTGACCCAGCATTTGTCTTAGTAATACTTTTATAACAGCTTTCTTCTTTATTTATAATTTTTCCTTCTTTATGAAGGACGTCAGAATAGTTATCTACTATATAATTTGTCAACAAAGGAATTGTGGGGTAATTAAATATTATTGTAACATCTAACGCTATACCCAACTCTTTGTTAATATTTTTAATAAGGGTAAGCCCTAATATTGAATCAAATCCATAATCTGTAAATGGTTTTTCTTTCCTAAATTCAGTTACTGGAAGTTTGATTGTTTTTGCTGCAATAGCAATTATGTTTTGTTCAATTTTACTAGAATTTTCGGCTTCTTTGGACCATTGTCGATCTACAATATGATCATTATCTTGTCTTAAAGGTTGTGTTTTTTTCTCTTCTTTTTGGTTATCAATTACTATCCTTCCATTACTTTTTGTTATAATAATTTGTTGAGGTATCTCTTTTTGTTTTGGGTATACCTCGCTTTCTATAAACCCTACTTCTGATAAGACTTGTTCCCATTTATCATACACTAATGCAGGACTTCCTGGAATTCTTAACTCTTTATCTTTATAATTCCACCAACCAGCTAACATCCCAAATGTTAAAGTCGTAAACATTTCTAGAGAGCTTAACTCATTTATAATAAGTGTTCCTTTCTTTTTAAGAACTGATTTTATATTCTTTAAAGTTTCTGCAATATCTGTTGTTGCGTGGATTACATTTGCTCCTATAACAATATCATATGTACCTGTAATTATCCCTTGTTTTGAAGCTGATCGATTGATATCAAATATTTTAGTTTCAAAATACGATATCGATTGTTCAAATTTTTGTGCGGCCTCAATTAGAAAATTTTGTGAAACATCTGTGAATGTGTACTCGATTCTACCTGCATATTTTCTTAATCTTTCTAAGACCTTTACTGTAGTGCCTCCTGTACCTCCTCCTACTTCTAATATTTTTATTTTTAAGTCTTTATCTTTACAATTTTCAATCGTGTTTTCTATAATTGAGGCTACAATTGAATTAAAATAATTCGCTCTATAATCACCTGTGTAAATAGCACTTACTAATTCAGAGTTCCCATCTGGAAATAATACATCTGTTGCTTTAACTCTTCCTGTAATAACCTGCTCAAAGAATTTTATCGATTGAAATAATAATTTATAGTAATTATGGTATGAACTTTTATTTTCTTCTGACCTTATAATTTCATTTTGCAACGAAAATCGTGTCGCTTCTTCTAGAAAATGTATCGGTATAACTAGCTTTTGATTGACTATCTGTATATAAGATGTCCTTTCGAGTTCTTTTAGAATTGTTTCAAATAATGAGCTATATTTTGGAATAATGCGAAGTTCTTTTTGCCATTCTTCTATTCTATTTGGGCTCAAAGATTCGATTCCCATTCGAATTAAAATCTGTAATATGGCTAAGTTACAATTTCTTTGAAACTCATTTTCTGCAACTATGTTTTTTTCATAGGGTGTTATGTCTGGAACCCCTGGGATAAAAAGTGTACTTTGTTGCACCAAAGTCACTTTTTTATGTTGATTTATCTTAAGCATGGTCCTTTTGATTTTTTATTCTCTTAATTGGGCTTTATACAAATTTTGTTGCGATTACTTGTTGGTGTTGATTCCCTATTACTTCTTCTAGAATTGCCATTCCCTCGTCGGGCTCTATACTACCGACTCCTAAATGGTTCATTTTTTTTCTGTATGTTTCTGAAGCGACAACTCCAACAGACCCCCAGAATCCCCAATTAATTATATGCGTAGGAATATTGGATTGCTGTTGTATTGTATAAGCTAAACTATCTTTGTACATAGATGCGGCTGCATAGTTTGCTTGTCCTAATGCATTTACTTGAGATTGAATGGATGAATAAAAGCATATAAAATCTAGTGATTCTTCTGCAAATACATTGATTAAATTATGACTTGCTGTAGCTTTAGACTCGAACACTTCTGTAAAAACTATTTCGTCCATTTGATTTAACAAGCTATCCTTTAACACTAATGCAGAATGAAAAACCCCATTAATGTTTGGGTATACGTCTTTAATTTTCTGATATGCATTTTCTATATCTTCTTTTACAAGAGCATTACATTGAATATACATCGGCCTAGGACCCCACTGCATAATTTCATTCTGAGCTTTATGAATATTGGCATTCTCTGAGCTACGACCAAGCCAAATAACTTGTGCTTGGTATTTTTTCACTAAATATGTTGTTGTAACTTTTCCTATTCCACCTGCTCCTCCTAAAATCACATAGACTCCATTGTCTCTAAATCTGGTTTCTGTTGTATTTGCTAATTGAGGATCAAATGGATAAAGTTTTCTAATGTAGGTATTTTGATTACGATACGCCATTACCTCTCCATTGGCATCATATGGAATATTGAGTATGTTAGGTATATCCGTAAAACTCAATCTAGAGGCATCAATATCGATTATTCGAATATTCCATTCCTTTTGCTCTTTTGCCAGCGAACTCATTAATCCTAATATCCCACTTCCGTAACAACAAACGGTATCATTTGCTAACACTTTTTGCGTACGATCTGATATAACTGTAAAATTGAAGCTAGTATCTACATATCTTGATGATAGTATTTTTTTGAGTTGTTTGAATACTTCTAATTCATTTTTTTGCCAATATTTTTCTGATGATAAAGTGGTCTTATTTTCAGGATCGTCATGTACTATATATATATCTGTAATACCATCCAACATATCAATATTCCCATTAAAATGGTTAACTTCTATATGTTTATGTCTCAAATATTCTCTTATGTTATTGACAATTCTACTTTGATCATTCGAATTAGAAATCAATAATACGTTTCCTTGAAATATATTTCCTTTTTCGGTAAGCGTTACTCGCTCCCATTCCGAAACATACATTAAATTATCTATTGGGGGTAACGATTCTGTAGCTGTTGATGTTTGTTTTATAGTTAAAGCAACAAAACCTTCAAATTTAACTAATACTTCTCCAGATTCGTTTATTAGATCTACATCATACGTTGGTAGTGTTTCTCCGTTTATTGGCTCATTCTTTCTTGCATATGACCAAAACTGTTGTGGCAAAGGCTTATATATTTTTATTTCTTTAACTCTAAATGGAAGCTTGGTTGAATTATTTCGATCAAAATCAAAACTAAGTCCCATCACTGTTTGGATTGCACTATCTAATAGAAAAGGAGAAAGCATATATTTTTCATCTATTTCTGGTAAATGAATATATGCTAGCACTTCTTTTTTTGAATATCTAATCTCCTGAATTCCTTGAAATTCTACTCCATAATCTATTCCTTTCTCACTCAGCAACTTGTAATAAGATTTCTTATTCAGACTATTGGATAATCTTAGACTTATGTTGTCTATTTCTATCGGTTCTACTTTTGATAATGGTTCCCATTCTATTATACCATTGCTGTATGTGATTGTTGGATCTTCTTTTTTCTTAAAGCTATAATGTACACCTGTTGTGGTTTCTTCTAATTCTACTAGAACCTTTATTGCTACATTTTGTCCTTTCTGGATAGGAGCTCTAAAAACTACATCTGTAATTTTGGTTACTGATAACGCTTTATATTGACTGCCTATTTCTCGAATCCATTCGATCTGAGCTGCTCCAGGAAAAACATTAATTCCATTTACTTTATGAGAAGCAAAAATAGATTCATCGCCAGAAAATTCACTCTCATAAACCCCTTTATTGATACGATTTTGTATCAAGGGATGATATTTACGATCTTCTTTAATTCTAATTTCCTGTGTGTGTTTTTTAGGAACAAACCAATATCGATTCTTTTTAAAAGGGTATGTGGGTAGAGCTATCTTATTAGGTGTTTTGCTTTTGTATAATTGATCCCAATTAATTCTTGTCCCTTTACTCCATAGCTCTGCTACTTTATGTATTTCTGTGATTGATTGATTGTATATATTTTTTAATTCTTTTTGATTAACGTTTAATTTATTGATATCACTTGTGCCTATGTAAAAGTTTGATGTTTTATCTAAATTATTCATAAACTTATCCAAAAGATCTATACACTCGTTTTTATCTTTTGCGACAAAAGCCATTCGATAATCCATTACTTTCCTCCCCGTTTGCAGTGTATATAATACATCTTTAAAATCTATACTCTCAGTATTCAAAAGGTAGTCTTTTATCAATTTTGCCAAATGTTGCAATCCTTCAAAATCTATAGCAGATAAAACAAAAACAGGTACTAATTCTGAAACGTATTCGATAGCATTTGGATAGTATTCTTCTAAAACTATGTGTGCATTTGCCCCTCCAAAACCAAAACTACTAACCCCTGCTATTTTAGGTTGCATATGAGTGGATCTCCAATCTGTAGTTTTTCTTTGAAGATAAAAAGGAGTATTTTCTAATTTCAAATATGTATTGGGGTGCTTAAGCAATGGATTTCCTGGTATTTTATTGTTTTTTATTGCCAATAAAACTTTAATTGTTCCTGCTACACCTGCCGCTGCTTCTAGATGCCCTATATTAGCCTTAATACTTCCTAGTGCACAATGAGCCTTTTTTCCATATAAGTTTTCAGAATTTTTGTATAATTTTTCAAAAGCTAATTTTAATCCTTCTGTTTCAATAGGGTCACCAAGGGATGTTCCTGTTCCGTGAGCTTCTATATAACTAACTAAACTAGGGTCTACATTCGCCAATTGATAAGCTTTGAGAAGCAATTGTTGTTGCGCTCTAGGGTTAGGAGAAGTTAAGGTATTAGCTTTTCCTCCATGGTTTTCTGCACTTCCTTTTACAATTCCATAGATAGGATTTTTATCAATAATTGCGGTTTCTAGATCTTTTAATATCAAAATTCCAACACCTTCCCCTCTTACATATCCATTTGCAGATTGATCAAACGTTTTACAACGTCCATCGCTGCTTAGCATACCTGCTTGACTGAAAGAGAGAGTTAATTCTGGAGATAAAATTGCATTAACTCCTCCTGCAATAGCCATAGTTCCATGACCATTTTTGATATGCTCGGCTGCTCTATGAATAGCTATTAATGAACTAGAACAAGCTGTATCGATCGGTTCGCTTGGTCCATGCAAATCAAAAATATAAGATATCCTATTTGCCAATACGGAATGGGCTGATCCAGTTGCAAATTGAGCTACGCCTACTTGATCTGTTTGCTGTTTGAGTAAGGTTGCATAATCTGAACTTGATACTCCTATATAAACTCCTGTGTCGCTTCCTTTAATGTCATCAACAGTTATTGTAGCATCTTCTAAAGCATGATACACTTCTTGCAGCACTAACCTCTGCTGAGGATCCATTAATTCTGCCTCTATAGGAGATATGTGAAAAAATAAAGAGTCAAACTCGTCTATTCCATCTAAGAAACCTCCCCATTTACATAAAGTAGTATTTTGTTTTTTCTGCGGATTTCCATAATATTTTTCCCAATCCCATCTATTTTTTGGAACTTCTGTAATTAAATCTTTTTCATTTTCTAAATGTTTCCATAGTTCATTTACGTTTGCTGCTCCAGGAAAACGACCACTTATCCCTACAATAGCTACTTGTCTCTTAACCTGCCTATCAGTTGGTGAATGCCCTATCTCTATCTGAACAGGCTTTTTATCTTTTTTAAGATTTGATGTATCTATATGATTATATTCTTTTTTCTCTAAAGGTTCTTTTATAAATATATCATAATTAATTTCTAAATGTTCAGCTAAACCTTCTAATGTAGGGTGATTAAAGAATACTGTTGGGCTTATATCTGTATCAAAAGTTTCGTTGATTTCATTACAGAATTGTGTAAATAAAATTGAATCGAACCCGTAATCTCCTAATTCTATATGAGTTTTTATTTTGTTAGGAGCAATTTTAACCAATAGAGCTGCTTGACTGGTAAGTCTTTCTATAAGAACTCCTCCTGAAATTTTCTTCGAAACACTAGTAATTTCTTTTTCTATTTCGTTTTTTCGGGATGTTGTTTTATATATAACGGAAGTTTGTGTTAATTTAGAATTTAGAATTTGCTCTAATGCTTTTATACCTTCAGTATCTGGCATTGCCTGCATTCCCCATTTCTTCTCGAGGTACAACTCCTCCTCTGAACTAATTTTCATTCCTCCATTTTTCCATAAAGGCCAGTTGATACTTTGAGTAATTCCTTGTCGATATCCTTTTATGCGCTCTGATTCTCTAAACATAGTATAATCATCAAGGTATGTATTAGCTGCTGCATAATCTATTTGTCCTACATTACCATGTATGGCTGCGATTGAAGAAAAGAGCACCATAAAATCTAAAGGATCTTTTTTAGTTTCCTTATCAATATTCTTTACTCCCTGAATCTTTACTTCTAGAACTTTGGTTATTTCGGCTTCTGTTTTATCCTTAGCATATGCATCTATTACTAACCCTGCTAGATACATTATCCCGTTTAATTGCTTAAACTCATTTCTAATTGTATCGAATGTTTCTGCTACAGAAAAAACATCGGTACTATCACATTGGTAATAAAAGGTTCTATCTGGTAATATTGCTCTAGATTCTCTATTGCGTCCCAAAATAATTACTTTGGTTTCTGGTATTTTAAGAATGTAATCTCTAATAATATTTCCTACTCCACCATTTCCCCCAACCAATACATAAACTCCAGAAACTTTTATTGTACTCTTTTCTAGGTTTTTAAACGATAGTTGATTTGAGCTTTTTTGCCACCTTTTGTTTGAATTATATTTTACCTCTACTACTTTATTAAATCGTTCTTTATTGAGTATTTCAAGTATTTTATGACTGTTGCAAATAGAGAAGTTGTCTACTGCTATTACTTTTCCTTCAATATTAGGATTCTCTAACGTTAGCGTTTTTAGCATCCCTGAAAGGAAACCAAACTGCCCATACTCTTCATTTGCACCTAAAACAATTATTTGTGTTTTTACTTTTGTCTGAAGCCTATTTTTAAAATGCTTAAAAACGTGAATGTATATGGAAATCTCACTTTCTATACTTACACTCTGAACCTCAGCCTCATATGAATTTTTTATTACATCTATTAAAATGGGATCTGCTCCTATAACATATACAATAGTATCGTCAAAAATAGTGGTGTGATTTTTATCATATGCTATCTCTTTCCATGTTATTTCTTGAATCTCTAATCCTTGGGTTTCTATTTTTCTCTTTTTTGCTATAGGTAAGAATACACATTGCTGAAACTGCACTAAGACATTTCCTGTTTCGTCTAAAATATCTACATCGTATTCTGGAACTTTGTCTACATCATTACTAGATTTACTTCTACGAGCATATGACCAAAAAGTTTCAGGAAGGGTATCTACAAACTTATGATAAGCTTTTATACTAAATGGAAGTGCTTGATCTAGATTTTGATCCATCATAATCCATCCTAATGCATTTTGCAATGTACTATCTAGAGCTCCAGGTTGCATTTTATAGGTTGTTTCCTTTGGCAGGGAAATCTTAGAAATAGCGAAATCGGGTGTAGAATAATATACTTCTATGCCAGTAAAGCTTGGTCCTAAATTAAATCCTTTTGTTTTGAGAAATGCATAGAAATCTTCTCTAAAAATAGCCTTAGAAACCTTATCCTTTAAAGCCCTTAAATCTACTTTTTCTGGTTGTTGCTTCTTTTCTAATATAGCTTCACCATTACCATGTCTTAAGTTTTCTTTATCTTGTTGTGTGAAAATTTGATAACTGATGTTTTTAGTATTAGCAATTATCTTTGTATGGACTTCTTTTGGAGTATTTACGATAAGAGGTTTTTGCCAAAAAATATTTTTTAGCCCCCATACTGATTGTTTTGTTATTTCTTCTAGCGCTGCGCTTGCCTGTTCAATATACGCTACACCTGCTAAAACTTTATCACCATTAACGATATGGTCTTTATAAAATGTTTCGGATCCTGAATATTCTGTTGTATACAAAAACTCTTCTAAAGTAGAACAATTACGATGTAATAAAGGATGTAATTGCTTTTCTATAGTTTTGTTTTTATTTTTTTCAATCTGATTATTTCCTTCTAGAGTTACCCAATATGACTCTTTCTCGAATACGTATGTTGGTAAGGATACCTTTTGTGGTTTGTTATTCACATATATTTTTGACCAATCAATATTTTTTCCAAAAATCCAAGCCTTCGCTAAAAGTTCATAATTCTTTTTAGGAATTGCTGTCTCTATTTCATTTTGAGAGATATGAATAGTTGTCTTTTTTCTTTTTTCAACAGTACCTGCTAGAACGTTATTTTCTGTTCCTTTAAGAAAGTTGCTTATTTGGTCTACTAATTGTTCTTTAGAGTTAGTGATCACTGCCAATCTTTCCTGCATAGCATCTCTACCAACTTGCAGGGTATATGCTATGTCTTTTAAAGATTCTTCAGATTGTTTTAGATAGTTGATTATTTGATTGATCTGTGCTCTCAAACTATTTTCTGTTTTTGCAGAAATAACTATTAATTCATCTTCATCATTCTCTAATTCTTGATTATCTTTTATTTTTTGGTATTCTTCAACTACTAAATGAGCATTAGTTCCGCTAAAACCAAAACTACTAATAGCACCTCTTCTCGGAGTATTGTTATGATTAGGTTTCCAATACTTTAATTCGGTGTTTATATAAAATGGTGAATTATCTAAAACTATTTCATCATTTAATTGATTGAAATGTAAACTAGGCACTAATTGCCTGTTTTTGAGCATTAATACTGTTTTTATAACTCCAGAAATTCCAGCTGCTTCGGCTGCATGCCCTATATTTGTTTTTACAGAGCCGAGATTGCAGTATTTTTCTGAAATCATAGCAGTTCCGAAGGTATTTTTTAATGCTTCGATCTCTATAGGGTCTCCTAATTTTGTTCCTGTACCATGGGTTTCTAAATGTCCTATCGTAGATGGATCTATATGATATTGGTTATAGATAGTTTTATGAAGACTAGATTGTGCTACACCACTTGGTGCTGTAATTCCATTTGTTTTTCCATCTTGATTAATACCACTTCCTTTAATAACCGCATGTATTTGATCCCCATCTCTGATAGCTGCATCTAATCTTTTCAAGAGTAAAACTCCAACTCCTTCTGAAGAAACAATACCATCTGCTTTATTATCAAAAGTTTTACATTTGCCATCTTTTGATGCCATTCCGACTTGGCTAGTCCAAATATGCAATAAAGGTGTGCACATTAATTTCACACCTCCCGCTAACGCCATGTCTATTTCTCCTCTAGATATGCATTGAAATGCCCTATCTATGGCAACTAAAGATGATGAACATGCAGTATCTACAGTTAAAGCTGGTCCTTTTAGATTTAGTAAAAATGCTATTCTTGCTGCAAGTATTGCTTGAGAATTTCCCATAAAGGCAAATCCTTCTTTGGCAGATTGGCTTTGAAGTAATAAATGTTGATAATCTCCTGAACTGGCTCCTACAAAAACTCCTGCGTTTTTCTCATTGATAACTTTAGACGTATATCCTGCATCTTCGATTGTATGCCAGCATTCTTGTAAAAACACTCTATGCTGGGGATCCATCAATTCTGCTTCACGTGGGGAGATTCCAAAAAACAGAGGATCAAATTTATCTTTGTCTTTAATAAAACCGCCCCATTTACTATAGGATGTTTTTTGATTTTTTGGATTTTCATTATACCAATCAGTATCTTGCCACTGTGTAGCCTTTATTTCTGTAATGGCATCTACACCTTGTTTTAGATTTTCCCAAAATTCTGTTATATTTTCTGCTCCAGGAAAACGACAAGACATACCAATAATAGCTACATCATTTTGCTTTGACGCATTGGTTTTCATAATATACCTACTATGTTCTTTATCTCTATTATGTATTGTAGATCTAGTATTTATTTGATTTTCATGAATCTTTCTAACCTCTAAATTTTGAATTGTAAGCAGTCGTTCTTCTTTAGACTTTACTTCTATTGAAAAAAGAAGTCGTTCTTCACTTTCCTCATGGCAAACTATATAGCTTTCATAGTCTACATCTTGTTTTGCAAATGATTCTATATTGATCTCCTCTATACGATAGGGCAAATACATTACTCCTTCTATTTTCCCTTTTCGTTGGCTTATAGAAGCATATTGTATAGCGTATAATAAAATGCCATCTAACCATTGAGCTATGTAACTAATTGGAGGATTATTAGAGGATGTAACCGCTACGATTCCTTTTGCAAAATTCTCTGATATTTCTAATGATTTTCTTACTTGAAAGTAACTATCTGATAAGATATCTTTTGTCCAATCTGTTAGATCTTGTAATCCTAACTTAAGTATTGGTAATTCCGATCTATATATCAAAGATTTAAAACTAGATTCTTCTGTTGTTATGCTTCCTCTTACATAAACCTTTTGTGTCTCTTTATGGTAGATTCTAAATCTAATTAAAGTTTCATTTACATTTTTCAGCTGTAGTTTTATGGGAACAATTTCATTCTCTTTAGCAATCAGAGCTTCCGAAATTCGTATTTTCTTTAAGGTAAATTGTTCTTTATTGAATTGCTCTTTAAAAAAAGTAACGATTAATTCTATATAAGCATCTGTAGGCAATATGTATTGATTGAATACCCTGTGATCTCTTAAAAAAGCCGTTGTTGAGGGACTTATGTGATATTCTATATTTGATTCTTCATCTTTTTCTATATTACCTACAACCGCTATTGGCTTAAAAACTGAATCAAATACTTTCTTTTTTTCTTTTTTAGGTTCTTGTTTCGAGGAACTTTTCGATTGAATATATTCATGTAATTTATTTATTGACGGATAGTTATACAAGACAGATGTTGAACATTGTATGTCTAAATCTTTGTTTATTTTCTTAATGAATTCTACACCCAAAATGGAATCCAATCCTAATTCTATAAAGGTATCCATAAAGGATATTTCTTCTTTTTCTAAATACAGGATATCTGCCAGTATTTCTTTTAAGTTATCTTTTTCAACTATGTTGCTTATAGGCTTTTCGCTTTCTAAAATTCCTTCTATTTCTTCTTGAGATGCTTCAGGTTTATTTGCAACCGATCCTATATAATTACTTAATTCTAATATCGAAGGATAATTATAAATTTGTGCAGTAGCTAAAGATAATTGCCACTTTTTATTAATTTTTCTTATCAATTCTACTCCTAAAACAGAATCTAATCCTAATTTTATAAAGGTTTCATTTTCTTCAATCTCATCTACTTCTAAGTACAATAGATCACATATTAAGATTCGTAACTCATCTCTGATATTCTTATTGTTATCGACAAGCTGAGGTTTTGTGTATTTTATATTATTTTCATTTTCTACAATTGACTGTTTTATTTTTATACTTGAGAATGAATCACTATTCACGTTAACCTCTAAATAAGTGACCAACTCTTTTAATGTGGGATAACTGTACAATTGCGCTGTTGTAAAATCGATTCTCCATTGTTTTCTGATTTTTTTTGCTAATTCCACCCCTAATATTGAGTCTAAACCTAGTGTTACAAATGTTTGTTCTATGTCTAGTTCTTCTGGAGAAAGGTATAATACATCGCATAGCAACTCTTTCAATCTTTCTTCAAGATCCGAGGTTGTTTCTAAAACCTCAGTTGGTATCGTTTTTTGCTCTTCTTTTATTTCCTTTTCATCACCAAACTCTTCTAACGGCCTTAACTTAACCTTGGGTATTTTATGCTTTGCTTTAGAATCAATTGAATTACTAACAGTAGATTTCATTACAGTTAGGATTTCTTGCGTTAACTCTTTTATTGTAGGGTAATTATATAATTTTGAAGTATTTAAACTTAAAGCTAGTTCTTTATTTATTATCTTGATAAATTCTAATCCTAAAATTGAATCTAATCCCAACTTTAGAAACGTATCTTCTATCGTAATTTCTGTAGAGTCTATATATAATAAATCCACAAGTAACTTTGATAAGGTTGCTTCTAAATTTTCTTGAGACGTCTCTTCCTTCGCAGAAGTTGGTATAGATTCTTGTTGAATTGATTTTATTGTTGTTATAGGAGTTAAATGAATTTTGCTTATACCTAAAATATTTTCTGATTTTTGTGCGACTTGCTTTATTTTTTTTGAATCTTTAGAATCCATAATAGGCATAACCGTATTTTGTGTTTCTTTTTCTCGAATTTTTTTTCCTATCCAAAACCTCTTCTTAGCAAATGGGTAATTAGGTAATGTTATCTTTAAAATTTTAATATTATTATATAATTGCTCCCATTCTATGTTCTCCCCTCTGCTCCAACGCATTGCTATTAATTCAGCACCTTGATTTTCTATAACCTTAATAGATTGACTATCTTTGTATTCCTTTGTATTTGCCGTGTAATATGATTGAGATAATTCTTCTCGTTTAGATAAAAAGTTTTCTAGCTTGATGATTAGTGATTCATAATCCTTGAATGTAAAGGCTAATCGTTCTGAAAATTCTTCCTTGGTTGTCTGTAATGAATATGCAAAAGAAGCTATATGAATATACCTTTGTTTTTGTAACCAGTAGTATAGGCTATGCACATATCTTTCTAAAGCTTCTTTATTAATAGCTGATAATACAAATACATAATGATTCAGTTCATCTTGTTCTTGGTTTGCTGATCCTAAGCTTGAAGGAACTTCATATTCTTCTATCACTACGTGAGCATTCGTTCCACCGATTCCAAAACTACTTATACCTGCTCTTAATGGATTTCCTATAGATGACTCCCACTTTTCTCCTATATCTTGTATTCTGAATGGTGTAGTTTCAAGTTCTATGTATGGATTAAGTTTTTCGAAATTTATTGTAGGCGGAAGGTATTTCTTTTGCATCGATAGTATCACTTTTAGCAAACCTGCTAAGCCTGAAGCTGCTTCTAAATGTCCTATATTAGTTTTTACAGATCCTAAACCACATTTCCAATGTAAAGAGTTATCCTTTTTTAATTCTTTGAATGCGTTACTAAGTGCTTTTATCTCTATAGGATCTCCTAATTTAGTTCCTGTGCCATGGGTTTCGATATAACTAATTGTTTCTATCTGAATGCCTGCTTTTTGATAGGCTTTGGTAATCAATTTTTGTTGTTGAAAAGGATTAGGCACCGTTATTCCCCCTGAATATCCTCCGTGATTTACTACTGAACTTTTGATTACACCTAAAATTTCATCACCTTCTTTCTTAGCTTTGTAAAGTGGTTTTAATAACATCATTACGGCCCCTTCTCCCCTTACATACCCATTTGCCTTCTCATCAAAAGTGTGACATTTACCATCTTTACTAAGCATATTTGCGTTATAATAGGCTATATGTTTTTTAGGATGACACATAATGTGAATTCCTCCTATTATTGCTTGGTCACATTGTTTTTGCTGTATTGCCTTTACAGCCTCTGCGACACTAATCAACGAAGAAGAACATGCTGTATCAATACTAATACTAGGTCCTTCAAAATCGTAATAATAAGAAATTCGATTAGCTAATAATGCTATAGCATTTCCTGTGGGTGTTGTATCTTTTATGGATTTTTTCTCTAATAAAACATGTTCGTAGTCACTACCGCTAACACCTATAAAAACACCAGTATTACTCTTCTTATAGTGACTTGGCTTTTTTTTGGTATTTTCAAGTAGCTCCCATGTCAACTGAAGTAACATTCTCTGCTGTGGATCCATTGTTAATGCTTCTCTAGGAGATATTGCAAAAAACAATGGATCAAATAAATCTATATCCTCTATATATCCTCCAATATTGATTCCTTCATGGGTATTTTTAATATCAATCCCTTCAGGCCACTCCCACCTATCTTCTGGAGTTTTTATAATAGAACTTATTCCGTTTTTTAAATTCTCCCAAAAATCTTCAGGTTTGTTAGCCCCTGGTAATTTACAAGCTACGCCTACGATTGCAATATCATTACAATTAGTTTCTTTTTCTTCCTCTTCCCTTATTTTAGGTTCTTTTTTTCTATCTAAACAATAATCTATAATATCATTAATTGTATATAATTCATAAAAATGACTTGGGTTCGTTCTTAATCCATGTTCTACATTTAGAAACTCTGAAAGTTCTGTATAAGTAATCGATTCTATACCTAGCTTTCGTAAATCAGTGTAATTTTCTATAGACTGATTCTCATATATTGATTCCAGAAATGTAATTATGGTATTCTGCAAAGCTTTTTCAGATACATCTTTTTGTATGTCTAGTTTTTCTTTCTTTAATTCTTCTTTTTTGGAACTTATTTGAATTGATTCCTTTTTTAGAAAATTTACTTCTTTTTTTTGATTAAGAATACTTCCTAATATCAATCGAGAATTCACTTTTTTTATCGTGAATATCTTAGCTATCAATTTCTTACCTTTCTTCCTATATAAAGAAGTTGTTAATTGAATGATTACATCATCTATCCACGATGCATGATCCAATTCATAGATCAATTGTTCTTTTGGATTAGCATTTCCATAAAAATGAATATCTCTTGCAATACAATCCGAAAATGTTGCCCAGTTAAAATTTTCTTGAGTATTTAATATTTGTTTCTCAAAAAAATGACGCTCACATTTATCACTTATTTTTGAATAAGACGCAAAGTATAAAAGTCCCACCCCATTTATATCATCATACGGATCTATCTCGTAATCAGTAGTGTAAATAGAATCACCAGTAATCTGAAAATCTATTCCGCAAAATTGATGTATATTTAATGTTAAATCCTTATCGGAGGGTGTAAAAAGATAGTTCTTTATTCTAAAAAAAGTTTTTAGTTCTTCCGGTAATTTTTGCTGTATCGAAACTTTTGAATTGGCAAGCTGTAAAGGTGTTCCTTTTATAAGTTTTTCATTGTCATTAGCTTTTCTTGAAGAAAACACAGACACCATCGAAATATCTATTGCAGTATCCTGTGTGTTATTTACTATAGTATTATGACTCAAAAACGTTTTAGCTTTATATTGAGTCAATTGTCCATCAATTGATATCCCATCATTTTCATGAAACGATCCTAACCCACTATATTTACTACTAATCCATTGAATACGCACAAAACTGGCATATAAGCGTTCACCATTACTATCTGTAATCGCTCCTGTTGGAACTTGTAGGCCATCCGATATCATTTCCCAATGAATATCTCCAAGCTCTTTCATCAACCAATTTTCAGATAATCGGCCGGATAGCATTTGTGGAATATTAATACAATATGCCCTTTTACAAGATACTTTTTTGTTCTTCATACTAAAATTAATAAATACACCAACTTTAATACAAAAAACAATTATACACCAGTTATCTAAACAGTGAAGTTCAAACTAAAGTAATATCATTTTTAGGCACTATAAATTATAAAGCATCAATGAACTACCTCGACTCAAGGGTACGGAGTATCAAGCGGAAAAAAGACTATTTTAATTTGATGAAAACTTTAGGTTTTCAAACTTTCCTTTTGACCACCGACGCAAGCATCGGAGAATTCTAATGATTAAAAATCTAGGATCTAGAAATTATGCTTAAAATTCAATTTTTTATTATTTAAGTTGGTTTTACTACTTATCAATAATAAAGAAAAAAAAAAGTATTTATTGAAATAAAATGTTAATTGTCTTCACTTTATTTTTTTATTTAATGCGTATTTCAGTTATATAAATCAGGATCAAAACTAACATCCGAAATTAAGAAAAGTACTTCAACAGCAATAATTTACTTGCTCTAGAGTTGATGTTATTACTACAAATTATATTTCTAAATCGTAAAGGCCTTTATCTTTCTTTTATTATTGCTATAATATGACTATTGAACTCTAATAAAACCAATGAAAAGATTGTACATACCTAGGTCATGCTCAAAGTGAGTAATCAATGGTTCAGGTAATAGAACTTTCAGTAAATCAATATATGGATCCAATCTTGCTTTTTTTTTTGGCAAAGATCTTAATCTATTTTCAATTCACACACAACTTTTGGAAATGATCCAAGACTTATCTATCTCGTTTGATATATCCCTAAATAAGTCTTCTTTTTTATCACGAAAATATAAATTAAAATACTGATAAACAGTAATTTATGCATGTGTTTCAATTAAGGTGAAATATGATGAAATATTTTTTAGCACGTAAAATCCCTAATCTTGTAACAACAAACCATTGAAAAAGGGTAATTCATGAAAATTGATGCAAAACTAGAAAAGGCTATATACAATTTAATCCACTTAGAATGGACCATATCTCAAAGCTTAATAGATAAAGCTACATATCTTGAAAATACGCCATTTAAAGACTATGCAAAATGGATGAAAAAACGTGGAGAAAAAGAACATGTGCATGCTTTATATCTTTTTGAATACTTAAAAAAACGTGTAGGTAAATTAGAGTTAAAAAATTTAAAAAAAGCAGAAAACCTTTACCCATCACCATTTCAAGTGTTTCAATCTGCATTAAAAGATAAACATGAAGTCATTTCCTCAACAATAGATTTATATGCTTTGGCAGTTGAATTAAAGGATACTGAAAGCGAACAAGTATTTCACGCTTTCATTAATGAACATATAAGTGAAGAAAAACACATTTTTGATATTCATCAAAAAATAAAACTCACTAAGAATACTCTAATCCTTACACCATATTTAAAAATTGAAAAACGAAATATGACTGAAGTAAGAGAGTAAATAAGTAAAGACCAAATACGTTTGATTGTATTACCAAGAACACAAATACTGCAAACCAAATGATTAGCGAAAAAAGCAATTACAAAACATATAATAGCTATTATAAGAATTGGTGGGTCAACAAATATTTGAAGATCGTAATTTCTAATATTTATTTTAAAAATTAGAGATTGCAAAATGATGCTTTATTGCACATTAACTACGTTCAGGAAAAGAAAGTTAATCGCTTTCTAAAAAGGAGTAAAGAGCCTTTGGGGGTAAAGGCTCTTCTCCTATTTCCTTTTTAATTATAAAATAATTAAAAAAAGTAAGAATTCAATCTTTTTTAAATACCCCTCCTATTTTAGGGTATTGATGATTAGAAGCATTTAAAATCCCATAACCCCCAAATAGTTTGGTATAAGTTGTACGTATACTTTTGGTTCTATCTTTTCTGCTCTGCCTAACGTTATTTTAAAATGACTAAGGCTTCTTTTATAAGTAAATTTACCAGATTTAATTTTTTTAGGGCAAAGAATATCTCTAATTGCCGCAACTCTCCTTTCAGAACAAAAGCCTGATGTTTTTAATTTATGTAAAAAAGCGTCACTGTATTCTATTCCTTTTTTTAAATGAAACTCAATACCTATAGTTGGTAACCAGACATCATTAAACTCTATTGCTACGCTAATATAGGATACCATAGAGATTCCTTCGAACTGTTTTTTTAACACCTCTTTATCTCCCGGCCAATTTATTTTATGTAAAAAAAGCAATAAACTATTCTTTTCAAAACCTCTTAGATACATTCGTGTAGTTTTGCTATCTCCACGAGAATGCATTACTCCAAAGTGCTCTATATATTGATTATCTTCTAAAGCATTTATACATTGCTTTAGAAATTCTTGATTTTTATTATTGAGCGATTGTAAATTTAACACTTCAAAAAAGCTAGCCATTTCAGCAAGTGTTATTTTTTTTTGTTTTGGGCTAATAAATAAACTAGGTATCTGATCTTGTTCACTACCATCCAAATCTGCTTCTATCCAAAAACTTTTAACAGCTTGTTCTTTTTCTTGCAATGCAATACAGTTACTAAACCAAATTCCAACTTTTTTATGACCATGAGTTTTATCAAAATATTTTTTAAAAAACTGTAAATCTTCCTTTTCTGATATTGCCATTGCAAAATCGACTTGGTCTTTACCATCTTCAACTCTAAACTCAAACACATAAGATATATGAAGTCGCGGATAAAAGCTAAGTAATTGTTTTTCTAAGCTATTTGCTGCCAAAAAAGAAACCATACATCCTTCTCCAACAGGAAAGATGTATGGCACTATATTATTAGGTGTTATATTTACCAAGTTTTTGGTTCTACCAAATTATCAAACAATATTTCTAATTCTGCTTCAGAATTTGGATAACTCGATTTTTCTATCAATGTATCTACTAATCTTTGACTCATTTTTGGTTCTATTTGACTTTGAGCATTTGCTATACTCTCTACAAACCTTGAGTAATATTTCTTACTATTTTCTATAGAAGATCGCATTAGTGTTGCTAGTTTAGTAAATTGACTCTCGGGATCATTACTTATAATGTTAATAAAATTAATAAAAGCATCCTGATCCTCTGAAGTCCATGAATACCCCCAAATCAAATCGGTAGTTGATCTTCCTATAACTTTATTTACTGCCCACCAATTTGGATCCAGATTTCTGATATCTGAAAAAATCGCAGAAGTCATCGTTCTTGCAGCTTCGTCTAACTGCATTCGATCATAAATCAATTCTGTGATTTTATCCTGATATTCTAAAACCTCTTCTTCTCTGTCATTTTTTACTGCGTCTGCCATTTTCAGCTCAAAACCTTTCATGATGGTTTTTGTATTATTCTCATTATTCGCTAATATTTGCATGAATCTAATTAAATCACGATTGATTTCCTCAGTAGTTGGCGCAGCAGTTTGTGCGGTTTTAAGTGTTTCGGTTTTCATAGTCATTAGTATTTAGTAAGATTTATTAATATGGATTCTTGTGGTATGTTAAATAAATTGGTTTTAGAAATATGGGCAACAATCTCTTCAGAAAGTCCCATAATATTTATGAGTACTTGTTTTCTCTCCTCTTCATTTAATTCTTTCTTTCCTAAGGCATTTTTAGATTTTGTGTAGTGTGTGGCACCAACAATGCTGTGTATTATTTCTTTATCATTTTTACGAATATACACACAATCATTAAACAAGCTATTGTGTATGCTTGCTGTATAAAATGCTACTATTTGTTCTTTAGAAATTCTATTCTTATTGATTGCACATGGCATATGTTCTCTTTTAGTACAATGCTCAAAGATAATTTTTGTAGTTTCAGAATTTTGAATTAATTGAATAGGATGAACTGGGTTTTCTATATTTCCCCCATCTATCCTTATTGGTTGTTCGTTTAATATAGAAGTGTCGATAATATATTCTTTTCCTTCATTAAATGAGACTAATAGACTACCATGATTAACCTCTCCCATATCTCCCATAGAGCCTGTAATAATGCGAACATCAAACTTAAGATATTTTAGCAATTCACACATTGCATTAGCAGTTGTCCAACAAGTACCCCCTAACCCATGTTGTAACCATATTTCAAAAAACTGATTTGCATCGATTTGGTCGTGATCAGAGAATTCCTCTTCAGTAAGCTTAAGTCTTTTCCAAAAATTATCAAAAGGAATATTTCTACACCAACCACGATACAATTTCGTTAATCCTTCTTCATTAGGTATTAATGGCAAATTTATGGCTAAGCGTTCTAAAACTTTTCCTGCAACCTCAGGAGTCAATGTAGTATCTAATACTACAAATTTTGGGTCATTCATTATTCTAATTCTTTTAAAATATTACCAAATTTTGTTCTTTAATTAAAGTAAGAGAATGATTTGTAAGAATATGTATATCTTCTATATCATTGTACTTGCTAATATCGGTATTTTCTTTTAAAAGAAAACTTTTAAATGCCTCTGAAACGAATAATTCTATCCATTTCGATTTTTGATTTTTACATATTCTTATTGCTTCTATAAAAGCTTTTAGAGCCTCTTCTTTTTTATTTAAACCATCCAAAGCTTTTGCTTTAAAGCAATAAGCATATCCTATTGCAAACATAACGTTGTGTTCTCTTGCAAATTCTATAGATTCATTTGATATTTTTAGTGCTTTATCAAATGCATTTTTATTTAAACAAGTAACAACCTCTACTAAATCATAATAGGTTTTGGCTGAGGTTTTTGGCGCCCATTTTTTTCGAGCTTCCTTATATTGATTAAAAAACACCTGTTTACCAGATAGAGCCTCTGCAGAAATCTTATTTAGATTAATTGCGCTTTCCCAATACGGAAAAACACCTTTTTCCTGACAAAGGATTGTATTTGGGTTTATTTTTTTTAGTTGTTCTTTTTCATATTTACAATTTGGCAAAAAAGAACATATATATAAATAAAGTCTAGATGTTTGCGCAAAAATCCCCATGGTTAAATTTGGCCAGTTATAAGATTCTGTTTCTTCTAATGTCTGCTCCATTATAGCAATTGCCCTATCTGCTTCGCCAATAAATAATCTTGCTAAAGATTCAAAACTCTTACATACAATATAGGGATCCAAACCATCTGTTACTAATTTTCGTTTTCCTTGCTCTTGATTATAGATTTTATAACATCTTTGGCAAGATCGAATACAACTCTTAAAATCTCCTTCAAAAAACTGAGTTTGACTTAAACAATCATATGTCTGTGCCAAATAACTAGTGTTATTCAATGCTTTAGATGCATTCATCATTTTTTTGGTAAGCACATGCATCTTAGCTATATTCCCGTTGGTACATTCAAAAATCCACATCCCTTTTGCTAAGGCAAACTCTAACTTATCATTAGTAGTTGCAGACCCTTTTAATAACGATTCTGCTAAACGGTAGTTTTCTATTATCTCAGGGTGGTTCCATCCTAGCTTATTGGTTAAAACTGCTGCTTTATGAATTCTTAAACTTGCTTCCTGAATTTTATCATAATCCAGTAATTTTTTTTTCTTCATTAAATCTATAACCGATAAAGCTTTATTAGTTAAATTTAACGACTCCATATGCCCTAGTTTCTTGAGCATTTCTAAATCTGCTGCTATTTTATAAAATTTTATAGCCTCTTTATGTTCTTCAGCTTGATAAAAATGGTATGCTAGATTTTGAACATATTTTTTAGGAGATTTTTTAAAATAATATTTAAGATTAAAGGCAATTCTTCGGTGTGCTTCTTTTCTAGGGTTAGATGTCATACTTTTAAATGCAGCATCCCTAATTAACGCGTGTCTAAACATATAACTTCCATCCTTTACTTTTCGTCGTCTATAAATAATATTTGCATTTATAAATAAATCTAAATCTGCTTGCACCATCGCTTCATCTTTTAATGAGGACTTTACTAACAGATCGTATGTAAATTCACGCCCAATTGTTGCTGCTAATTGCGCTGTTTCCATAGCCACCCCAACACTTTCTAACCTTGCTTGCAATAGTCCTATTAATGTAGATGGTACTTCTAAGTCTTCTATTTCATGTTTAAATTCGTATTTACCATTTACTAATTGTAAAAGTTTTTTCTCTAGCAGCATATAGGTCAATTCTTCTGCATAAAGTGCTATTCCATCTGTTCTTTCTGAAATAAACTGCAATACATTTTCACTAACTTGAGCCCCATTAAGTATCTCTTCAATAATGGGTCTTATTAATATATTTTCTAGAGGAGAGAGTTCTATTTCTTCTATTAATTCGTTTATCCAATCGGATGTAAATTCTGGTCGTGCTGATAAAATTATCAGGCATTTATCTTCTTTATTTCCTTGTAATAGTTGTTTAAGAAAAGATTCACTGGTAGGATCTATCCAATGCAAATCTTCAACAATAAATAAAAATTTATTTTGATCCCCTATGTTAAATATTAACTGCTTTAAGATGTCTAGAATAAATTCTTTTTGTTCCTGTTGTGATATTTGAGATTCCTGCTGTTCTTTAATTGGTATAGAAAACCACGAGCAAAGTATAGGCAATGATAATTTAACATCACAATGCGCTGCCAGAAGAGCTTTTTCTAATTTAGATATTACCTCTTTATTTTTAGAATTTTCTCTAATATCGAGATGTTTTTTTAGTAGTTCAAAAATTGGATATAAGGCGTTATTTTGATGCTCTGGCAAACATCTACAATGATGTACAATCCCTCTTTTTATTAAAATTTGTTGTTTAATTTCATAGATTAATTTAGACTTACCTATTCCAGCTTGCCCCTTAATCATAATTCCTTTACCGCCTATTTGTTCCTTTTGCCAACGATCTAAAACGATTTTTATCTCTTTATCTCTTCCAATAATAGTTCTTCCGGCGCTTCTTGGGTTTAAGAATAATAATGACTCTGTTTGGCGTTCTCCTAGTAATAAAAACCCATTTTCTGAAGATTCAAACTCTAAAAAGGGATCTAATAATTTTTTTGTTTGTCTACTTACTAATACTTGTCCAGGCTGGGATCTGTAAAGTAAATTAAATGCCATATTTGGGACCATTCCTTCTGGAGTATCATCTCTTTTAGATAACACCATTCCTGAGTTTATACCCATTCTAATATCCAGATTGACTCCATGTTCTTTATATAATAGTGCATTTCTGTTTTTTACTTCGTTCATTAGCTCCAAAGCTGTTCTACCCGCCATTCGTGCATCGTTGTCGTTAGATTGAGGATATCCAAAATAAACTACCACATTATCTGCCAAAGTACCTGCAATATGCCCCCCGTAGCCAACAGCTACATCAAGGCATAGGTTTAATTGGTCTTTTTGGATAGTGTCGAACGTTTCTAAATCTAGCTTTGTTTCTTTTTTCAAGAGTAAACTTAACTTTATACAAAGTACTGTTATTTGTCGTTTCTCGCTTTTATTATGATGCCAGCCAAGGGTATTTACAAGGGTTAATTGATCCTCTGCCCTATTAATATTCTTTTGACGAGTTAACTTATTAAAAACATCACTTACATCTATTTTTGTATACTCTTCATAAACAGTACTAGCGTTTCCCGCTCTTCGAGCCGGGTTTTTCATAAGTATTCTGTTTAAAATATCTGCTAAAGGATGCCCTATTAATAGATGTGGCAATGGTACATTTTCTGCACTTAATTGCTTTTGCAGAATTTCAGACAAACTTTCGCCATTCATTACCTTTTTTCCTGTAATGCACTCTATCAAGATTAATCCCCAGGCATATAAATCTGATTTAACCGTTGGTGGCTCTCCTCTTAATTGTTCTGGTGCACAATACGCAGGAGTTCCTAACATTTTTTGTGTATTGTCTAAACTTTTATGGTCGTATTTTTGATTATTTTGAGTAAAGAGTCCTATTCCAAAATCCAGAACTTTAGCATATGATCTGGATCCTGTTTTTATTACCATTATATTTTGTGGTTTTAGATCTCGATGTACTATACCTTTTGCATGGGCATATGCAATAGCATCTAATACCTGCCCCATCAGTTTACTTATTTCTATACCCGAAAATTCTTTTTTTCTGGCTATAAACTCATTTAATGTCTGCCCTGATAAGTATTCAAATACGGCGTATGGTTCTTTTTTATTTGTATATCCTTTATCTAAAAGTTTTATGATATTAGGGTGATTCATTTCTGCGCATAAGCGTGTCTCTCGCTCAAAGCGTGCAATTTGGTAGTCTCTTTTTTGAATATTAGAAACTCCTTTAAGTTTTAGCATTTTTATTGCAACAACCTGCCCAGTACTTTCTTGGGTTGCTCTGCATATAACACCATAGGCACCTTCGCCTATGACTTCGTGAAGAATGTAATTATCGAGTTTTTTAAAGTAATTTTCTTCAAAAGAATTCAGATTGTGCTTCATCTATTTTAATATGACTCATAAAGCTTGTAAAAATAAGTTTTCAATTATAATTGACTAGAAACAACTAATATTTCTCCTTCATTTTTTTCTTCTTTTAAAATCTGAAAAAAACGATGTGCAAAACGAATTTCTCCTCTTCTTCGTTCAATAACATCCATAAATAAAGAACCATATGGTTGTATCCCTAGTAATTGTTTTCGAAAACGGTGAATCTGAAGATTTAAATAATACGCATCAATTTCTTTGTATAATTCTTTTGACATTTGATCTACCAAGTCCTCTATAGATATCCACCCATGATCATTAAAGATATCTTCATTATTCGTATCACAAAGTCTTTTTCTTGCTAACATTAAAAGTAAATAATGATGTACTCGTTCCCCTAAATCCAACTCTATTGCATCGACTACAATTTTTAACCCTACATGCTCTTCATCTTCACTTAAAGAAAATAAAAAGTGTGCACTATCTACAACATTACCATTATCAATAGTATCCTCCAGAGGTTCGTTATCTATAAACTGCCACTCTTCTTCATTGAGATGATAGGATTTTCCATGTTCAAATTCTATAGTCGAAGAGGCTGTTTCTGCTTTCCACTTTTTATCTTTCGAAAAATAGATGAGTATCTCTGCATCTTTACCATTAGGTAATATATGACAGCTATTAAGCTCCAATATTGTTTCTGGATTTGTTAAAGATATTAAATAACTAGATGGTTCCTTAATATCTATTAATTGCCATTGTGCTAATTTTCCTTTACCGAATTGAATAGTAGAATCTTCTATTAGTTTTCGTGTAGAATGATGAACATATTCTCCATTTATCAATGTCCCATTGCGACTATAGTCTTGTATATACCAATCCTCATTTTGCCAAAATATAACAGCATGTGATTGTGAGACATCCATATCAGGTATATGAGTAATAGAGTTTTGTTGATTTCTCCCAAATGTGTTTTGGGTATTTAATATAATAACTTGCCCGGATAATTTATTTTTTATAGTTGCCATGATCGTTCTAAGGGTATTAGTATAGGTTTAAGAGTTATTATTTAATCTTGTAAAACTAAATAATTATTCTATCAATTTACATAATTTACTTTAATCAACAAACAAATAATATGAGTTTCCTACACTTATATTCCCACAAAAGCAATCATACAACATATACTTTATAAAAAAGTACTATTAAAAGTTGAAAATTTTATAAAAAGTTATTTTACTATATTTTTTTTCAAACCACTCTAAGAATGATTAAAAAAATGTAATCTTTTTCTTTCTTTTTAATTAAAATTAAGCTGTCACCAACATCCATTTATCTCATTACAATTGTTAGCGTATTATGATTAATAGCAACTAGCAAATACCTTATTTAATTATTTGATTATTAGATTTTTAACAAAATAACTTGTTGTTAAACAGAAAAAGAATAGAAAGTACAATCAAAAAAACAGTAAATATTTTACGGGAAACCGTAAATATTTAAAAGCTTCTTACTATATTGGCATGTAGGAAAATACTAGTTTAAGAACTAACATATACTTATAATGGTTGGTTTATAAAATCAATCGTTATTCAGACCCTGCTTTTGTTGGCTCGCCAAAGTTTTACAATTGCGGGGTTGTTTTTTTATAACTAAAAATAGTTTTCTAGTTTTTACGATCGATTAAAAACTCTAATCATTGCCCTTTACAATAGCTAAATCGATTAACCATTTTATAGGGACTATTCCAAAGTTAAAACTAATAAATGACAAATCCTTACGGGTTTCCACAATAAAATCGTTAAAATCACTTTTAAAAACATCTAAACTATAAATTATCAGACATTTCACTTCATTAGATTTTTTTAAACTCTTCTGAACTAGATTATTTTTATATTGCATGATTTGATTTTAGAGAGAAGAATACCTAGGATCTAATACTACGTCCTAAAATAGTGTTTCGATATATTTTTATTCTACTACACGATATAAAATAGTAAGTAGTGGAGTTCTGTATTCTAATCTTAAACATCTACTTACTTTATTTATAACAATCCTAAATCTTTGGTCATCGCTACCAGATGTATGGCATTTTTAGCCTTAAAATTAAATTTTAATTTATTAAGGCGCTTTTCTATAGAACTTATGCTGTTGGGAGAGATATGATTTTTCTTAAAATATTCCCCGATCTCCTCTTGAGTAAGACCATCTGATAAATATTTTAGTAGCAAAAGATCATAATCTTTTAGTTCAAAAACGTTATTTTTACTCATTGCACTTTCTAATTGAGGAGAAATATAGATTTTATCCTCATATATTTCTGTTACCGATTGCACTAATTCGTTTAATCCATAACGACCTTTGCATATATACCCATTAATACCCAAATCGTTAAAAAAAGATTTTACTTTTCCTGGTCTGTCTTCCATAGAGTAAATAATAACCTTTATATCTGGCTGTATTTCTCGTATGGCTTCTATAAGTTGAATCCCAGAAACTAGTTTTCGTTCTCGATGACTCTCTTTAAAAGAAAGATCGGTAATAAGTAGATCAAAAGGGGAATTATCACTACATGCTCTTCTAAATTTTAGGTAGGCTTCATCACAATATTGAGCTTGCTGTATCTCATCAACTCCAGTTCTTTCATGAAGAATCTGAGCAATTCCATGATTAATACTACCAAAATCTTCTGCGACTAAAATTTTTTTAAACATAACACTGTATTATAATTAACTCGGGAAATGTATTTTGGCTTTAAAGCCTTTTCCTTTTTCTGAATCAAATATAAACGATCCTCCAATCGTTTTTATACGGTTTTCCGTATTCCGTAGTCCATTGCTATACATTATTTCTTTAGAAGACACTCCTACACCAGTATCTGCATAGGTTATAATTATGCTTTTAGCTATCTTTTTAAAGGTAATTGCCACTAATCCTGCTTGGCTATGTTTTTTCATGTTGGTCATTAACTCCTGCAGAGATCGATGCACAATGATCTTTTTTTCTGGGTTAATAGATTGCCAATTAATCTCGTTTATATCTTTTATAATAATCTTGGTATCGTTAGAGCTGTAACTACTTAACATATTATTAAGCTCTGCGCCATACTCCTTACCAGTTTTAAAACTATTATGTTCCCTAGATATATCGCGAGTGCTTTTATAAATGACTTCTAGTTTATCCAACATCTCCTGATTATTAGCTTTATTATTTTGCATCTGGATCATAACTTGGTATACATCGTTGGCTAGCTCGTCATGCAATTTTTTAGAAATACGAGTTTCTGCATTATACACCTCTCGTATTTTTTCTCGTTTATATCGTTGTTTAAAAAAGTAGAATATCACCACGCCACTTAAAAGTAAGAATAAAGAACTAAAAAGATAAATTATTTTTTGTCGCTCCTTTCTTGCTGTTTCTGCTTTTAGGATCAGGTTTTCGTTAGTGAGTTTATCATTTTCATAACGGGTCACAGCATAAATCTCTCGATTGTTTTGATTTGCTTCTTCTAATTCTTTATGAATACGATCATATTCTATAGCTTCTTCTTTTGTATTTTTTCTTAGCTTAAAAATATACCCTAAAGCCTCTATAATAGAAGTTAAACTGTTTTTCCTTTTTGCATTATAATAAGCTACTTCTGCGTATTCTAATGCTTTAACACTATCTCTGTCAAAATAATATCTAGTTAAATACATATTACTTGTAATCAACCCTCCAATATCATTAATTTCCTTTCGTTTTTTTAATGCTTCAAGCAAAATAACCTCAGAATCCTGATTCTCTCTATTTTGTAACCATTGTACATACCCAAGATTACCAAGTACTCTTGCATACTCTATATTATCTTCCTTTACTGCTGGTTCTGTAACCAATATTTTCAATAAAGATATTGCTTCTCTATAGTCTCCTTGATCTGCTAAAATTAAAGCTTTAGTATTTTTAAACATTAAAATATTTCCAACTCCTATTATTTTTATAGACGCACTGTCTTTTCCCAGACTCAATGCTTTTTCATTATATCTTAATGCTTCTTTATAATTTTTTTGTACTCTATTGGCTACCGAAATAATATGATAAAAACCTGCTAAATTTCTTAAATCATTTGTTTTTTCTAAATAGGTTACCCCATCGATAGCTGTGGTTTTACTACCAGAATAATCCCCTAAAGAAGTTTGTATATTAGCCATATATAACAAACTTCTACCTGCAATCAGACGATTATTTATAGTTTTATAAATTTTAAAAGCCTCTGTATGATATTTAAAAGCTTTGACTAATTGATTATTACTTTTATGATAGATCCCTAGTTTAGTTAAACCATACCCAATATAAAGAGTATCTCTTTTTGTTTTTGCTAAATCATATAACTGACGAGAATACACAATTGCACTATCATATTGCTTAGCCTTATTTAATAGTTTTGTTTTCCGCATTAAACCTATATAAACCAAAGAATCTTGTTTGGATAATCTGACTCCTTTTAAAAAAGAAGAAATATATTCTAAACGTTTTGATATAGATAAAGTATCTACACCACTTTGTTCATAATAATTGGTAAGAGTATCTAAATTTTGAGAAGACATACGGTTTTCTACTTTTGTCTGCCCAAAAACAGAAATAGAGCTACATAACAATATAGCCCCCGTAATAATATTAAAAAGGAAATTGACGCGCCAAAGTTTCATCCTCCTAAAATACTAAATTAAATCCAGCGTATATAATAGATTTCATACTATATATGCTGGATTTTCTAATATATTTATTTCAATTAACCTACGTCTTCAGGATCAATTTGACCATCCTGACCTTCTGTTGCAACTTGTTCCACAGAAATATCTTCATTATCACTAATTGCATCTGCGGTGCATGAAGTAAAACTTGCTATAATAAATAATGCCATAAGTATATAAGAAACAGTTTTCATAATTTTTTTATTTTTTTAAGGTTAAACATGGGGATTGCTGCCTGGCATTTTTGCCTGGTATTTGGGGGTGCAATCCAATACATTAAGGGAGTACTCCTTTTATTTTTTTGGAAAGTTGAAATCTTTAGTTATAGTGCTTAGCCACTTTCCATGGGAGCTTTTACCGTAACTTTATGGATTTCCGTAAGAACCGAGTCTAAACATTTACTATGTTAGCAAAGTGAAACCGGAACTAATTGATACTGCGAATCTATAAAGACCCCAAGTCTATGTTTGCATACGATTCCAAGGATTCCTAAGATTCCTTAGAAATCCTAAAAATTCCAATAACCCAGATTATTTATGAGAACAAAAACGAGTGAGACCTACAAAAGAGAGATTCTTGAACAGTACAACAGAGAGAGAGGCGGAGAGATGAGTAATTACCTTTTTAAACCTACCCGAAAGCAAATTAAGGAAGCTTGCCTATGGCTATTATATCGACGTAACAAAAAATACGACGAAGGTATTTTAAACCGTTTTTTTCAATTTAAAGAAGGAGAGAATAAAGCCTATGCAATCGAGCGTATTCATGGAGATAAATTTAAGCCTATTGTCAATTTTTTAAAAGGAGATACAAAGTCTACAACACCTGCAAACCTAGAGCTAATTAGCTGGCTCATTGATTTTAAGGCAAGACCTCTTTGTATTTATTTAAAAACAAATCCAAAACCCGAAGACGAACATGAAACAACCTTACTTAATGTAAACCAAATAACCACCCAAAACGAAATAGAAAAAATAGATATTCCAGAAACTCGAGTGATTGAAAGAAGCGATAAGAGCATTACAATTATATCTCAAATAAACCCTTCGCTTAAGATAACTACTATTGTATCTCTATAGCAGAAACATCTTTTGTAAACGTTAATTATTATTCCTCAGAGGCCCTAAAATAACTAAAAATTTAGGGCCTTTAATACTTTAAAATGCCATAGGAGTATGCTACAAAAAAATACGCTAAAACTGTATCAAAATTTGGTTGTATTTTTACACACACAACAAATCTAATTATGATAACTGTAGAACAAGCACTTGCATTAACCGCCAGTACTATCCAAAAAACAGAAGTAATTCATACAGTATCCATATCTAAAGCACTTGGATATGTACTTGCAAGAGATATTTTATCGCCTATCGATATGCCTCCATTTCGTCAATCTGCGATGGACGGCTATGCTTTAGGATCTACTTTAGAAAAAACATTTACTCTTATTGGTGAAGTTAAAGCAGGAGATGATACCGATCCTGAACTTAAACCTGGCGAAGCTATACGTATTTTTACTGGTGCTCCTGTACCATCTGGGGCCAAAACTGTAATCATGCAAGAAAAAGTCGAGATACAAAACGATAAAGTATTGTTACAAGAAAATGCTGTACCAAATGCTAATATTCGCCCAATTGGGGAGCAAATACAAAAGCAAGAAACTGCATTGGAGCAAGGTTCTGTTATAACTGCTGCAGGTATTGGGTATCTCGCATCTTTAGGCATTACTCACGTTAATGTATATAAAAAACCATCGATTGCAATTATAGCTACAGGAAACGAATTAGTGGCACCAGGGCAAATCTTAAAACATGGAGAGATCTATGAAAGTAACTCGATTATGTTCTCTGCTGCTCTCGCCAAAAGTGGTTTTACCGATATATCGTATTTTAAAGTAGAAGATGCCTATGATATTACCCTCGCCCTTTTAGAAAATACTATAGAACTTTATGATGTAGTTATAATTTCTGGCGGAATATCTGTTGGAGATTATGACTTTGTAGGCAAAGCCCTAAGAGCATTGCAAGTAGAGGAAATATTTTATAAAGTGAAACAAAAACCTGGAAAACCTTTATATTTTGCCAAAAAATCAGGGACTACTATTTTTGCTTTACCTGGTAATCCTGCATCTTCATTAAGTTGTTTTTATGTATATGTCCTTCCGGCTTTGCTTAAAATATCTGGACAAAAAAATTGTGATCTAAAGCGTAGTACTGCAATTGCCACAAATACATACACTAAAAAAGGAGAACGCGCAGAGTTTTTAAAAGCACTAACACAAAAAGATACGGTAACCATCTTAGATGGTCAAGCATCCTCTATGTTGCGATCTTTTGCTATGGCAAATGCTATGGTATACCTTCCTGAAGAAATAACCGAAGTAAAGATTGGAGATGATATACAAGTAATTCATCTGCCATAAAACTCAAGCAAGACCAGTTTTACAAATCAATAACTTCAGAGTAAGCTCACTAGGTATGGTTCCGGAAATATATTTTTGTTTTCGAAACAAGCCTCAGAGAATTAGACTCCACAACGTGGATTAAATATGGTTTTTTATTATTAAATCAGGTTATTAAAAAGATAATGTGTTATACAGATAGAAAGTCTATTGAGAAAATTTTTTAAATAGTTTTCAGAATATAATTGATTTTCTAAGATCTATATCTAGTTAAAGTCTACTCTTAAGAAATAAATTTTTAAAAAACGTTGTATCTTTGAGGATATAACGCTTTACTTGTAAACTTCATGGATTATAAAATAAAGAGTCGAATTTGGATAGAGTCTGAAAACGGTATTTTTCTTGGTGAAGGAAGAGTACAATTGTTAAAAGCCATTGCAGACACTGGTTCTTTAAGCAAAGCTGCCACCTCTCTGGATATGTCTTACAAAAAAGCATGGAAACTATTAGATAGCATGAATAAAGCTGCTAAAAAGCCTTTAGTTATTACCTCTACTGGTGGTAAAGGTGGTGGTGGTGCTAATTTAACCTCCTACGGAAAAAAGGTTATCGAAACATTTGATACTATTAATCAAAAATGTTGGGGGTTTTTAGACAACGAATTAAAAAACATTTCTTTATAAGTATTTTAATACTAAAAATAACATAACCCCTAAATGAACAAAAAAAATAATACAGGAATCATTTTAGCAGGAGGCAAAAGCTCAAGAATGAATCGTGAAAAAGGTTTAGTATTACTTAACAACAAACCTTTTATTCAATATTCTATCGAGGCTCTTCAACCTTTGGTTAGTGAAATTATTATTGTAAGTAAAAATCCTGATTATGACATTTTTGGAATAAAAAGAGTAGAAGACATTGTATCTAATGCTGGTCCAATAGCTGGATTACACGCTGGATTAGTACATTCTAAAACTGAAAATAATCTGGTATTGAGTTGTGATGTACCAATGGTTACCACTTCCCTTTTAAAAAGACTAATATCTCATAATGATGACTATTATGATGTCGTTCAATTTAAAACTGAAGGAACAACAACACCTTTAATAGCACTATACAAAAAAAGATGTACCAATACCTGTGAAAAACTACTTCTTAATGGAGAGCGCCGTTTGCGTAAGCTCGTTTCTGCTTTAAATACAAAAACAGTTAGCGTACCAAAAAAAGAACAAGTTTTAGTAACTAACATAAATACAATAGATGAACTAAAAACAATAACAAATGCAACTGACAATTAAATATTTTGGTATGCTGGCAGAAGCCACTTCTATAGTAGAGCAAGTCTTAGAAACAGAAACCTGCTCTGTTTTTGAATTGATAAAAACTCTAAAACACCAACACCCAAAGCTAGTAGATACTGATTTTAAAATTGCAGTAGATCAACAATTAACCGATCTTAATTTCATAATTAAAACCAGTGCAGAAATAGCTTTATTACCTCCTTTTGCAGGAGGTTAATATAAAAACGCAAATCAATGAATTCATTACACTCTAGATATCACAGGCAAATTATCCTACCAGAAATAGGTCTCTCTGGTCAGGAAAAACTTAGCGCATCTAAAGTATTAGTTATTGGAGCTGGCGGTTTAGGTTGCCCAGTGTTACAATATCTTACTGCTGCAGGAATAGGTACTATCGGGATTGTAGATTTTGATATTGTAGACACCTCCAATTTACACCGTCAGATATTATACGGCACTAGTTCTTTAGGTAAAAATAAAGCTCTGGCTTCAAAAGAACGTCTTACAGACCTAAATCCAGAAGTAACCATTACGGCATATACAGAAAAACTAACTGCAAAAAATGCAATTTCTCTTTTTTTAAAATATGATATTATTGTAGATGGTACCGATAATTTTTCTACTCGATATTTGATTAATGACGCGTGCGTTATTACGAAAAAACCATTGGTATATGGTGCTATTTTTAAGTTTGAAGGACAAGTATCTGTATTTAATTATCAAAATGGTCCCTCCTACCGATGCCTTTTTCCAGAGCCTCCAAAAGCAGGAAGCGTTCCCTCTTGTGCAGAAATTGGCGTTCTGGGGGTATTACCAGGTATTATAGGTAGTATGCAAGCTAATGAAGTTCTTAAAATTATTTTAGGTCTGGGTACTATTCTATCTGGAAAATTATTTACTTATGATTGCTTAACTACCCGTTCTTCTAACTTTGGAATTAACCGAGTAGAAACCGAAATATCCAAGGTACTGAGTACCACAAATCATTTTGAAACTATAGATTATGATCTATTCTGTGGGATACAAAAAATAAACGAAATAACAGCCAAAGAAGCTTTTATTGTAAAAAATGCTCAATTTATAGATGTTCGTGAATCCCATGAGCAACCCAAAATTGAAAGTCTGCATCCTGTATATATCCCGCTAGGAGAATTAAAAGAAAAAGCAAACACTATTACCAAAGAAAAAGAAATAATCCTTTTTTGCCAATCTGGTATTAGAAGTAAAAAAGCAGCAGAAATTCTTTTGCAAGAAGGGTTTAAAAATATATCTCATATAAAAGGAGGAGCAGTTGCTTTACATGAAAGCATATCAAACCTCACAGCTTTTTAAATTCTGTGAAGCCTAAAAATATGATTAAAAGAAATAAATATGGAAACAAAAAAACCAAAAAATGTATTTGTACAAGGAGCTATTTCATCTGACTTTATAGGTACCTCTATTGCTAAACATCAATCTAAAACCAGTATAGGAGCACACAACATTTTTTTAGGTCAGGTTCGCGCCGATATTATTGATAACAAAACAGTTAACGCTATTGATTATACTGCTTATGAAGAAATGGCAAATCAAAAGTTTGATGATATCCGAGAAGCTACTTTTGCAAAATTTGACCTTACTTGTATGCATATATATCATAGCCTTGGAACCGTAAAAGCCGGAGAAATTTGCTTATTTGTTTTTGTTTCTTCTCCAAGAAGAAAAGTAGTTTTTAAGGCTCTAGAATATGTTGTAGAAGCAATTAAAGCCGATGTACCTGTTTTTGGAAAAGAAATCTTTGAGGATCAAACACATCGATGGAAAGAAAATAGCTAATACTTTTTTATAAATCATAAGAATCTAAAATAAATAAGGAATGAAACAGAATAGCTTATGATTTGTCATTCCAGCGTAGGCTGGAATCCAAAATAAAAACTAAGTTTAAATCTAAAAAAATTATTATTTATAAAAGCATGGTAGACATCACACATAAAACATCCACATTAAGAGTTGCTACAGCACAAGCTATTGTAAAGGTAAGTAAGCCCGAAACTATAGAAGCAATACAAAAAGATACCGTGCCTAAAGGAAATGTGTTTGCTATGAGCAAAGCTGCTGGCTTGCTTGGTGTAAAAAAAACTCCGTATTTGCTGCCAGATTGCCATCCTTTACCTATCGAATATACAGGAATTGAATACACTATTGATGGACTGGAGATTACCATTATGGTAACCATAAAAACCATTTACAAAACTGGTGTAGAAGTAGAAGCCATGCATGGAGCAAGTATCGTTGCTCTAAATATGTACGATATGCTAAAACCTATTGATAAAGGCATAGAAATTCATCATATAAAACTATTAGATAAAAAAGGAGGGAAATCCGATTACAAAGACAAGTTTAGAAGAGATCTTAAAGCCGTTGTTATTGTCTGTTCAGATACTATTTCTGAAGGAAAAAAAGAAGATAAAGCTGGCAAAGCTATTATTAACAAATTAAAAACTTGTGAAGTCGATATTCTGGATTATACAATCATCCCCGATGAAAAACATATCATACAAGAAAAAGCAATTTACTATCAAAAACAAGGAGTAGATCTTATTATTTACACAGGAGGTACTGGTTTATCGATAAGAGATGTAACCCCAGAGGCTCTAAAACCACTATTAGATCGAAATATACCTGGCATCGAAGAAGCCATACGTAAATATGGACAAGACCGTATGCCATATGCTATGCTATCCAGAAGTGTTGCTGGCACTATAAAGAATACTCTTGTATTAGCTTTGCCAGGTTCTACCAACGGAGCAAGAGAATCTATGGATGCTATTTTCCCCGAAATATTACATGTGTTTAGAATTTTAAAAGGCGCAAGACATGACTAAACCAAACGCTACATCTCACAGGTTTTCAAAACCTGTGAGGTCTACTGAAGGTATTCTTACCGATACCTTTGGCAGAAACCATAACTATCTAAGAATTTCGCTAACAGAACGATGCAACCTTAGATGCACCTATTGTATGCCCGCAGATGGGGTTCAACTATCTCCTAAAGAGCATATCATGACTTATGAAGAGATCTATACCATCACCAAAGAATTTGTAAGTATGGGAGTTACAAAAATTAGACTTACTGGCGGAGAACCTTTGGTTCGTAAAGATGCATCTCTTATTCTGGAAAAACTAGCTTCACTGCCCGTACAACTTACATTAACTACCAATGGAGTTATTGTGGATAAATTTATTGAGCAGTTTAAAAAATGTGGAATTAAAACGCTCAATGTTAGCTTAGACTCCTTGGATTCTAACAAAAATAAAGAAATTACTCGCAGATCTTATTTTAAAAAAGTATATGAAAATATTCTTTTACTTATTAAAGAAGGCTTTATCGTAAAAGTAAATTGTGTTTTAATAAAAGGGTTTAATGATAATGAGATCATAGATTTTATTAATTTAAGCAAAGACTTACCTGTACATGTTCGATTTATCGAATTTATGCCTTTTGATGGAAACCAATGGAACATAGATAAGTTGGTTTCTTTACAAGAGATTCTATCTCAAGTACATTCTAATTATAACGAAAACCAAATTATAAAGTTAGAAGACGCTCCTAACGACACTACCAAAAGCTATAGAATTAAAGGGTATCAAGGGTCTTTTGCAATCATAAGCTCGGTTACTAATCCATTTTGCGATGGTTGTAACAGAATACGACTGACTGCTAACGGGCAAATAAAAAATTGTTTATTCTCTACAAAAGAATCCGACTTATTAACTCCGCTTAGAGCAGGTAAATCTATAACTTCAATTATCCAAAAAACAATACAATCTAAACTTAAAATACGTAATGGAATGGACACCTTGGATAAATTTAGCCAAACTGATATACATTCTAATAACCGAAGCATGATCACAATAGGAGGATAACAAATACTATCTGCATAAGTTTTTAAGCATTTTCATCCATGACCAATATCATAGTTAACCTTTGTAATAGGATTTATTTTTGAATATATATTAAATACTATTTACATGAAAAATATTTTGCTTCCCACCGATTTTTCAACTAATGCTAGAAATGCAATAGAGTATGCCTTGCAATTTTTTAAAAATGAACTTTGTACTTTTTATGTCCTTAATGTTCAAAAAGTTTCTAAGTATACTACAGATGATTTAATGGCCGCTCCTGCAAATACCTCTATCCATCAATCTGTTATTAGTGATGCTAAAAAGGAATTAGAGGATTTGGTAGAAGAACTAAAGAAAGCATACGCTAATGAAAACTATACTTTTGATGCTATTAATGATTATGATACCTTTATTGATGCGATAAGACAAACAGTGAAATCTAAAAATATTGATATGATCGTTATGGGTACAAATGGTGCTACTAGTGCAACCGAAGTTGTATTTGGCAGTAATACCCTTAATGTTATTCGTAAAATAGATTGCCCTACCATTGTTATACCACAAGGGTACATTTATAAAGACCCAAAAAATATTTTATATGCTATAGATTATTGGGATCATTTTAATGCTGAAAACATCGACCCATTAATGAGCGCTCTTTCAAAATATACATCTACCCTACGTATTCTTAAGATCAAAGAGGATGATACCATTACCGTAGCCGATTTTGAGGATAAAAAACACATGAATTCCTTTTTTAAAGAAATAAAACCTACTTTTCACTCTATATCGAATGTCCCTACTGCTTTGGCTATTAATAGTTTTGTGCAAATTATGGATATGGATATGACAGCTATGTTTATTAAAAGAGAAACTTTTTTAGATCGTTTTTTTAAAGGATCTGAAACCTCTAAAATAAGCTATGGCACAAAAGTGCCTTTATTAATTATGCATAGTTAAAAAACTATAAAACAGAACCCATAAATGTTACTATATGTTGCTATAGCTCTTTATGTTCTAATTGGAGGATTTATCGTTATACGATTACTTTTAAATGGCATGCGACCCACCAAAACACTTGCTTGGTTATTTGCCATTTTTACTATCCCAGTAGGAGGAATTTTTCTGTACTTAATGCTAGGCAGAAACCGAAGAAAAAATAAATTATTCGAACTTAAACATACCCCAAAGGTAACCTCCTATATTGCAAAAGCTATACATCAACATTCTCCCATTACAAAAAAAGAGTTTGAGGAACATCATAAAATCATTTCTTTAATTACCAAAAACTCCTACTTTGCTCCTTGTTCTGGAAATGATGTAAAATTATTAAAAAATGGAGAAGCGACTTTTCTAGCTATATTTGATGCACTAAAAAATGCAGAACATTATATACATCTAGAATATTACATTTTTGAAGAAGGAAAGTTAACCACAGATCTTTTTAATCTTTTTCAAAAAAAAATAAAAGAAGGCGTTACTGTAAAGATTCTATACGACGGTATTGGGAGCATGTCTTTAAGTAAAAAACACATTCGACAACTTCAAAGCATTGGTGTTGAAATTCATAAATTTTTACCCATAAAATTTGGTAAGTTTTTATCCTCTATAAATTACAGAAACCACCGTAAAATTATTGTAATAGACGGCAAAATTGCTTTTACTGGTGGCATTAATGTATCTGATAAATATATAAAAGGAGATGCTAATTTAGGAGTTTGGTATGACATCCATTTACAGCTCAAAGGTCCCATTGTTCATAGTCTTCAAGCTATTTTTGCAATGGATTGGTATATGATTAGTGAAGAGGATACTATTTTAGATACTTCGTGTTTCTATACATATGAAAAAGCAAATGGATCTGCGGTTCAGATTGTACATAGCGGACCAGATTCTGATTTTTCTGCAACACAACAGATGTATTTTTCTATGATCAATGAAGCAAAAGAATATGTATACATTACCAATCCTTATATAATACCTGGAGAATCTATTCTGGATGCATTAAAAGTGGCATCTATGAGCGGAGTAGATGTACGTATATTACTTTCAGAAAAATCAGATAATGTTATTGTAAAATGGTGTATACGCTCTTATTTTGAGGATCTTTTACAAGCAGGAGTAAAAATATATTTGTTTCCAGAAGGGTTTATACATAGTAAAACTATCGTAGTAGACACCACCATATCCTCTGTAGGCACCACAAATCTGGATATTAGAAGTTTTGAGCAAAATTACGAAGTAAATGCAGTAATCTACGATGACGGATTTGCTTTAGAATTAAAAGAGGACTTCTTAAAAGATATTAAAAATAGTACTCAGCTAGATTTTAATACATTTATACAAAGACCATGGAGTCAAAAATTAAAAGAGGGATTTGCTAAAATTTTTAGCCCTGTTTTGTAAATTTATTGTCGAAATGAAAACTACACAAAATATAGGATTAGTTCTCTCTGGAGGAGGATTTAGAGGAGTTGCACATATTGGTGCTATGCAAGCATTAGAAGAAGCAGGAATTATTGCAAACTTTGTTTCGGGAACAAGCGCAGGAGCTATAGTAGGATCCTTGTATGCTGCAGGACATTCTCCAAAAACAATAAAAGATTTCTTCAAAAACACCCCTTTATTCACCTTTAATAGATTTACTCGTAAGAAAGCAGGGTTCTTAGATACCGAAAAATTTTATACCGATCTGTTAGCCTATTTTCCTGAAAATACTTTTGAATCTTTACAAAAAAAACTTTTCGTTACCGCTACAGATTTAATAGAAGGAAAAATAAAAGTATTTGATACCGGCGAATTAATTAAACCTTTACTTGCTTCTGCTGCTTTCCCTGGTGTTTTTACACCAGTACTGATTAATAACGAATTATACGCAGATGGAGGTATTTTAGATAACTTTCCTATAACGCCTATAAAAAAACATTGTGATTTCATCATCGGGGTAGATGTATCTCCTATTAAAAAACCAAAAATAAGTGACTTTAAACATTCTTATAATGTTATGCAACGTGCATATTATCTTAGAGCAATGCCTAACGGGGAAACGAAATTTAAACAATGTAATATTATAATACAACCTAAAGAGCTTATTCACCATAGTGTATTTAATCCCAGTAGTTTAGACAAAGTATATGAGTATGGGTATCAGGAAGCAAAATTACAACTACAATCTTTTTTAAAAAAACAAGAAAATGATACAGGAAATAAAGAATAATTATGGAGGTTTTTTTGAGGAAGAACTATTAGAAGAAATTAATCGCATAGGCACTTTTAAAGAAATTCCCGAAGGTTTTGAACTTATAAAACCAGGAAGCTATATTAAATTTATGCCTTTGATTATTAATGGCGCAATAAAAGTTCTTAGAACCGATAATGACGGAGATGAGTTATTATTATATTTTTTAGAAAAAGGAGATACCTGCGCGATGACATTATCTTGCTGTTTAGGACATCATAAAAGTGAAATCAAGGCTATCGCAGAAACAGATGCCAAATTAGTAATGATCCCCGTATCTAAAATGGAAGAATGGACAACCAAATACAAATCCTGGAGAAATTTTGTTTTTGATAGTTATCATAAAAGATTAATTGAAGCAATAGAAACTATAGACAGTATAGCTTTTCTTAATATGGATGACCGTTTACTAAAATACCTTAGAGATAAAATCAAAATCAATAATACCAGTGTTATTCATAGTACTCATCAACAAATCGCTTATGATCTTCACACATCCAGAGTAGTAATTTCAAGACTACTTAAAAAATTAGAGAAAGATGCTATTGTTAAACTAAATAGAAATAATATCGAAATGCTCCAAATCTAGTTCCTTTGTAACAAATGTTACTGTAAAAACTCTACACTGAAATTATTTTTGACAAAAAATATTTAGATGGAGATTACAGAAATTTTAGGATATATAGGAGCATTAATCATTGGTATTGTTTTAGGATTAATAGGCGGAGGAGGCTCTATATTAACCGTACCTGTATTTGTATACCTTATGTATCTTAATCCCGTTACTGCCACTGCATATTCGCTCTTTGTTGTAGGTGTTTCTGCACTGGTAGGCGCTATTAATAATCTTAGAAAAGGTTTGGTAAGTATTCGCACTGCAATTGTATTTGCAGTACCAGCATTTATAGCTGTATATACCACAAGAAAATATATAGTTCCTGCTATCCCAGATCAGCTTTTTTCTATTAATGAATTTATGATTACTAAAAATATTGGTATCATGATATTCTTTGCTATTATTATGCTTCTGGCCTCCATATCCATGATAAAAAATAAGAAAAACAAAACTACAACAGAGGCCCCCGTAAAATATAATTATCCATTAATTCTTGTCGAAGGATTTGTTGTAGGAGCATTAACCGGTTTAGTAGGCGCAGGTGGTGGTTTTTTAATAATTCCTGCTTTAGTACTATTAGCAAAACTACCTATGAAAAAGGCAGTTGCTACCTCTTTATTAATCATTGCTATAAAATCTCTGATTGGTTTTATAGGAGATGTAGAGAATCTGGAAATAGAATGGAATTTTTTATTGATCTTCACCGCAATTTCTGTAGCAGGTATTTTTATAGGCATGTATATCTCTAACTTTATTGATGGTAAAAAACTAGAAAAAGGATTTGGGTGGTTTGTTTTGGCAATGGGTATTTATATACTCTTTAAAGAATTAGCCTAACCAGCTTTGTAACAATTGTTACCATAAAGGAATAATAATTACCGTATTTTTGAAATAATAAATAGTATAACACGCAAAATATAATTAATCTTTATAATTCGTATTGAAGTCTAATCGATATATAGTTAAGCTAAAAGCTTATAAAACGAAATAAAAGACAGCAAAGCCTCAACATAATTATAATTAAAAAAACAGAATAAATGAAAATAGAACAAATATATACAGGATGTCTTGCTCAGGGAGCTTATTATATAGAAAGCAATGGCGAAGTAGCAATCATAGACCCTTTAAGAGAAGTAAAACCGTATCTAGAAAAGGCAAAAGAAGATAACGCAAAAATTAAATATATTTTTGAAACCCATTTTCATGCAGACTTTGTAAGTGGTCATGTAACATTAGCCAAAGAGACTGGAGCAAATATTATATATGGTCCAAATGCAAATCCATCTTTTGAAGCAATAATTGCCAAGGATGGTCAAGAGTTTTCTTTAGGAAATATAACTATTATAGCTTTACATACTCCAGGACACACTATGGAAAGTACTACCTACCTTCTTAAAGATGCCAATGGTAAAGATCATGCTATTTTTAGTGGCGACACCCTGTTTCTTGGGGATGTAGGTCGCCCGGATCTGGCCCAAAAAGCAGCTCATTTAACGCAAGAGCAATTAGCAGAAACACTTTACGATAGCCTACGCACTAAAATCATGCCTCTTGCAGATGATGTAATAGTATATCCTGCTCATGGTGCAGGTTCTGCATGTGGTAAAAACATGATGAAAGAAACAGTAGATACTTTGGGTAATCAAAAGAAAATGAATTATGCCCTTAGAGCAGATATGACCAAAGAGGAGTTTGTAAAAGAAGTCACCGAAGGATTATTACCTCCTCCATTATATTTTCCTTTAAATGTAAAAATGAATAAAGAAGGATATGAAGATCTCGATAAAATAATAGAACAAGGAACCACCCCTTTGTCTCCAGATGCTTTTGAAGCGTTGGCTAATGAAACTGGTGCCGTTGTTTTAGATGTGAGGCATCAAAATGAATATGTAAAAGGGCATATCCCAAGATCTATATTTATTGGTATTGATGGTGGATTTGCTCCTTGGGTAGGTGCTTTGATAGCAGATGTTAAACAACCTATATTATTAGTCGCTCCAGAAGGACGAGTAGAAGAAACTATTACTCGATTATCTAGAGTAGGGTTTGATAATACTCTTGGATATCTTGATGGTAGTTTTGCTGCATGGAAAAAAGCCAGTAAAGATTATGACACTATAACATCTATCTCTGCTACAGAGTTTAAAAACATTATGACCCATGAAGATGTTCCTGTTTTTGATGTACGCAAAGAAAGTGAGTTTATAGCAGAGCATGTTGAAAAAGCGAATAACTCTCCTCTGGATTTTATTAACGATTATCTTACCGAGTTCCCAGAAGATAAAAATTTCTATGTGCATTGTGCAGGAGGTTATCGTTCTGTAATTGCTGCTTCTATTTTAAAAAGTCGCGGTATTCATAACCTTATTGATATTGCCGGGGGCTATAAGGATATTAAAGAGGTTGGAATTAAAACCACAAACTATGTTTGTCCTTCTACTTTAAAATAACTCTAGAACAAGCCTGAAAGATATTCTATAAATGTATTTTACTTTATGGAATTAAAAAGTAACTAAATGAATGATTTTAACAGAAAAAAACATTGGGAAACTATATATAGTACTAAAGATATAAAAGAGGTTAGTTGGTATCAAAAAAAGCCCACAACCTCTATAGAATTTATTACTTCTCTTAACCTTCCTAAAACCGCAAAAATAATAGATATTGGTGGTGGAGATAGTTTGTTGGTCGATCATTTACTAGACTTAGGATATAGTAACATTACCGTACTTGATATTTCTGAAACGGCAATACATAAGGCAAAAGAAAGATTAGGAAATCTTGCCAATACTATTACCTGGATAGTAACAGATATCACCAATTTTATACCTAACGAAAAATACGATGTTTGGCATGATCGCGCTACATTTCATTTTTTAAGAGAAAAAAAAGAAATCGATAATTATGTAATGACTATAGAAAACGCAATACGCCCTAATGGAGCATTAATAATAGGAACCTTTTCTTTAGATGGGCCAAAAAAATGTAGTGGCATTGATATTACTCCATATTCAGAAAAATCGATGAGTGATTTAGTTAAAAACTCTTTTAAAAAATTAAAATGTTCGTATACAAATCATGAAACCCCTTTTAACACTACTCAAAATTTTATCTTTTGTAGTTTTCAAAAGCAAAAATGATAATTGTGTAACCTAAGTTACTAATAACAATTTTTAATTTTAATTACTTTGTAACAAAATAATATATATGAATTGGATTTATAACCCGTGGCCGTGGTATGTATCTGGCCCCTTAATTGCATTAGTACTTTTTGTATTACTAATGATCGGTAAAAGATTTGGAATGTCCTCTAATCTAAGAACAATGTGTACTATCTGCGGTGCAGGAAAAACCTCTGACTTTTTTAGATTTGACTGGAAAGCACAACAATGGAATTTAATCGTAGCATTTGGAGTAGTTATAGGTGGATTTATTGCTAACACATTTTTATCTACAGATACTGCAGTACAACTAAATCCTGAAGTGGTCGCAGATCTTCAATCCAAAGGTTTTGAAAGTGCCGGACAGGCGTATATGCCAGATAGCTTATTTTCTAACGATGCCCTAACAGATCCCAAAGTATTAATTTTATTAATAGTAGGGGGATTTTTAGTTGGTTTTGGTGCCAGATATGCTGGTGGTTGCACTTCTGGACATGCTATATCCGGGCTTAGCGATTTACAATTACCATCATTAATTGCTGTATTTGGCTTTTTTATAGGTGGATTACTAATGGTACACCTTTTATTCCCTTTAATTTTTTAAACGTATGCGCTCTATTATATATTTAGGTATTGGTATTTTTTTCGGAATTGTTTTATTTAAGTCTGAGGCCGCTTCCTGGTTTCGAATTTATGAAATGTTTCAATTCAAATCTTTTCATATGTATGGGATTATTGGATCTGCTGTAGGATTAGGTATTATAATCACTCAACTTATCAAAAAATTAAAAATCAAGTCTTTTTACGGGGAGTCTATTGATATAGCTCCCAAGGATAAAAGTTTTAGCCGATATATGTTTGGTGGTATATTGTTTGGCTTGGGATGGGCTCTTGCAGGTGCTTGTCCAGGACCAATGTTTGTGCTATTGGGTGCGGGTTACCTACCAATTTTGATCGTACTTATTTCTGCTATCCTTGGTACTTTGGTATACGGAATAGTAAAAAACAAACTACCCCACTAACTCTAATGTTAGTTCATTTTTACCAGGTATATTTTGCTCCCAGCAGTTTACATTATAAAATGTTGTTTCTGCTATAGTCATAAGCGCCTCTTTTGTAGCAAATGCCTGGTGTGGTGTAAGAAGAACATTAGGCTGCTCGATAAGGCGTTTTAATAGTTCATCTTCTGGTTTATCTTTAGAATGGTCATAAAAAAATATGCCACTTTCTTCTTCATAAACATCTGCTGCATATCCTGAAATTTTATTGGATTCTAATGCCTGTAATACATCCTTAGTATTTACTATTGCTCCTCTGGCGATATTAATAAGGATTACCTCTTTTTTCATGTATTGAATATAATTTACATCGATAAGATGGTGTGTCTGACTGTTAAGCGGTATGCATAAAAATATCACATCAGACTCTTTACATAAATACTCTAAATCTGTATATGATATTTGATAATTTTTTTCTACTTCCTTATCTTTATAAAAATCATTTGCCAGAATCTCACAACCAAATCCATACATTATTTTAGCTATCGTCTTTCCTATTCTACCAACTCCAACAATACCAACCGTTTTTTTATGAAGATCAAACCCTACCAGATTACTTAATGAAAAATTATAGGTATGTACTTGTTCATTAGCACGTATGAGGTTACGATTTAATGCTAACAAAAGAGACACTGCATGTTCTGCAATAGCATGTGGAGAATATCCTGCGGCATTTGCCACTTTAATTCCTAATTTTTTTGCAGTAGTAAGGTTTATATTATCATACCCTGTAGAGCGCAGAGTAATATAATTAATCCCAAAACTCTTTAATCTTTCCAGAACTTGAGAGGACGCGATATCTGCAGAAAAAATAGATATGGCATCAAAACCCATTGCTAATACCGCAGTTTTAGCGGTAAGACGCTCTGGAATATATTTAACCTGATGTACTTCGTTATTTGCTCTTTCGAGAAAAGGAATTTCAAAGTCCTTTGCACTATATATTAGTATTTTCATGAATCTTTTCTTCTATAATTAATAATTCTTGTCCTTTTAATGCCCAAACTAATACCTTAACATAATCTCCAACAGCTTTTTTAATATTTTCGGGTTCTGTAACATCTATAGATCCTTTCCAGATTAGTTCTCTTGCTTTATCTGGGCAAATACAATATAAGGAGGATTCTGCATGAAAAACCTGATACTCCTCATAATAATCCTCATCATAATAAATTTCTTGATTTTCATAATAATCTTCTCTAAAACTCTTAAATGTTTTATCCAGATTTCTATATGCTTTTACAACCGTAATTTTATCCTCTACTCCCAATACTTTAGAAAGCAATATAGCATCGAAACCATTTTCGAGAAGTTCAGACTCTAGAGCTAACATTTCTTTTTCTGTTTTAGGAGAAGATGTAAAAGAATTCTCAAAATAATCCATACTCTTTACCGCATTAACTCCATTTTTCTTTAACTCTGCTACTAATTTTTTCTCGAATACTTTTCTTGTACTTTCCTCTGGCGTAATACCTATAACCAAAACTTTTTGTGCTTCAAAAGTTTTAATGTCAGGATTTTTCCAGTTTTCAACCAACTCGCTAGAAGTACAACTATAAAATAGTCCAACGACAATTAATATATATATACGTAATTTGTTCATGTTTTATTATTTATTGTATTAAAAATGATATTTGAATCCTTATTAAAGGGTTACCTCGAGAACAAAATATTTTTTCGGATTCAAAAAAACTCTAACCAGTATTTTCTACTTTATTATTTTATTTAATCGTTCTACCAAAATCTTAGTATAGTGTGGTGTTTTTTCAATAATAGACTCTCCTGATATTACATCTACATTTTCTAAAGCTATATTACTGCTCCCTACGGTAGAAAGAATGATAAGTTTATCTAATTGATCGGGATGATTTTTAATAAATTTTTTTACGTTTCTTGGCGGGCTGCCATACTCCCAAGAATTAATAATAACTAGTGCATCCCACTTATTTATATCTACAGTAAACATGGTATATGCATCTATTACTTTAAAATGTATAGAATCTTTTTGGTAATGTTTAAGGATTCCCTGAACTAAAGAATCTTTAAACCTACTACCTTGCGATGCTATTAAAACTTTGGTTTCTAAATTTGGATCCTTAACCTCAAAAGGAATTACAGTATCCATAGAATAGGTATACTCATACCATATCCAGAATCCTGAGAACCCTATCAAAATAAGCCCTATTACAACCTTGATAATTCGCTTCATTTTAAATTTTATTATATCGAGATTCTCAAAATTAATGTAATAACCGTTTTTGTTTGCTTTGCTTTATTATGGTTTTAATTAGATCAAAGATGTTTCTTTTTACTTCTCTATACTCCATAAGAAATTCATTTACTGCAACCATTAATTTGCGATGTTCTTCTTTATATTTCTTTTCTTCTATTGGCTGATCTATTCCATCTAACAATATGGTAAGCTCATTATGGTGATTGATGATTTTTTTTAATAGTGGCTCTATGTTTTTTTTGCTTTTAGATAATGCCTGTACAATGGGTTTACTTATATCAAATGTGGTTTTAGAGATAAGTTGTAGGGTATGATTTTCAATAAGTTCTTCTAAAAAATGTTGTTCATCTTTTATGAACTTAAGTTCTGAAATCCAATACAAAGAGGTTTCATGTAACTCTTCAGAACTTCTCCACTCTACATATTTTGGGTTTGGTTGTTTTGTTTTCATAAGATTATATATTTAAAAAAGACAAGAAACACCTCTAGAAACCTAATTCCTAAGCCTTTAGTGTTTAATTAATAACATACTGTTGCTATTTATTAAGAATTTTTATGTATTCTGAAAAATAGAATAATCTTCTGTTTATCGACATGATAATTATCAGGTTAGCAATTGTTTTATTGCTTTTTATTACTTTTTAAAATTCCCCCAGCGTAGGAAAAAATTTTTGATTTTAACTGCCTAAATTTTTTATAAAAATCATTAAACAGGTTCATTAATCTATCATGTTCTTTGTAGTATACTGTATCACAAGAAATGGTATCACATTCCAACATTCCTCCTAATTCACTTTCGTGTTTTCTTATCCCGAGATGTATCGTTTGTATTTCGTTCTCTGCATCTTCAATCTGGCTCTTAAATTCTTGTAATTTTTCAAAAAGATTAGGGGTATTGGGTTCAAACACATAAGAATGTAGTAGTTGTTTTACAAATTGTATTTCGGTTTCGATAAATTGAAGACTTGATTTCCATTCTAAAGTATCCAGATGAAAATCTTTTAATTCTTTTTCTGAAGTACTATTGATTTGTGTTGCCATTTTTTTTTCGGTTTTTATAGTATGTTGAAAAGTTACATACTTTTTTAAAAAACAGAAATGATAATTATCAGGTTTTGTGTGTTTTAGCGTGTTTTTATATTTTTTTTACTGCATACTTCTTACATTTATGATACTCACCCCATCGACCTCTCGCAGGGGTGCAGGAAATAACTACAACAGGTACATCGATCCTTCGCAGGGGTGCAGGAGACAACTAAGGTTTTGTTTATTAGTGTTTTATGTTATTTTTGCTTTTTTGAGGTTTTTTTAGTCCAGATTATATACTAAAAGTAGCTTTATACAAAAACGGTGTTTGTTCTTTGGTTTGAAATTCGTCTGTTTAACCTGCTTTGTGCAGTAGAACTTCGTAATGAAGCTTGAAGATGCCATAAATACAGTCGTTTTCTTGATTTTAGCATAGCATCGCTATGGTTAAATTAAAAAACGAAGCAAAGCGTCTGTATTTGCAGCAGTTACAAGGTGCAATAGATTTTCTATTGCATAAAGCGGGTTTAATGTTTCGATCATAGAAAAACATTTGGACAGAGCTCAACATAGTTATCGAGAATCTCCAAAGTTTCACACTATAATCTCTACAATTTCGTGTAGCTTGGGGATTTTAACTTTCCAGGAATAGGTGTCTTGTATTTTTACACGCAATGCATCTGCTGCGGTTGCCTCGCCATGTACCAAAAATACGTTTTCAGGAATATTTTTAATAGCTCCCATCCAATCTAATAATTCTTGTTGATCTGCATGCGCAGATAAGCTTTCTATTTGGTGTATTTTTGCTTTTACAGGATAATATTTTCCAAATAACTTAATTTCATGAGCGCCTTCTTGCAATTGCCTTCCTCTTGTTCCTTCTGCCTGATATCCTACCAGTAAAACAGATGTGTTTATAGTATCTATACATTGTTTTAAATACGTAAGAACTCTTCCTCCTGTAACCATACCACTACCTGCAATAACAATTTTGGGATGCGGTTTATCTATCACTTCCCAGGTTTCTTTATAAGAAGTTACAATATGAATATGATCACAAATGGCATAATACTCCTTTTGTGGTATTTTATGCCAATCTGAAAAACTCTCAAAAACAGAAAGCACATTGTTACCCATAGGGCTATCTACATAAACTGGTATATTAGGAATTTTATTTTTTTGATATAAATTCCACAATATATACATCAACGTCTGTAACCTTTCTACTGCAAACGAGGGGATAATTAATGTTCCTTTATTGCATAATGTTTCTTTGATCAGGGTAATCAATTTTTCTTCTACATCTTCTTCGGGATGTAATTTGTTGCCATAGGTGCTTTCTATAAAAAGAAAATCTGCCCAATCTGGTTTTTGGGGTGGGTATAGAAGTGCATCTTTTTCTCTTCCTATATCTCCAGAGAATACTAAAATTTTTCCGTATATATTTAATTCAATAAAAGTAGCTCCTATAATATGCCCATTATATCGAAATCTAAATTGAATATCTTTGCTTAACGAAACCCAGTTATCTTTATCCTGACTTTTAAAATATTGAAGCGTCTTTTCTACCTCCTTTTTGGTATAAAAAGGTAATGCTGGATGATGTTTAGAATACCCTTCTTTATTAGCTCTTTCTGCCTCTTCTTCGTGTATTTTTGCACTATCTCTAAGGATAATTTCGGTTATTGCTAATGTTGGAGCAGTCGCTATTATATCTCCAGCAAACCCTTGCTTCACTAATCTTGGCAAGTAGCCAGTGTGATCTAAATGCCCATGCGTGAGTAATATATTATCTATTTCACTAGCATCGATAGGTAAATCTTGCCAGTTTAACTCCCGTAGCTCTTTAATTCCCTGAAACATACCGCAATCAATTAGTATGTTTTTTTGCGGGGTTTCTATATAAAACTTGGATCCTGTTACAGTACCTGCTGCTCCCAAAAAATGAATTTTAACTGTTGGCATATCCTTCTATTTTACACATTGCAAAGCATGCTTATTTCATTTAAAATTTTTTGTTTTCTTTGTTCTGAAACACCCAAATGATCCAGATAAAAAACGTCTCCTAATAATTGCTTACAAAGCACGACATCTCTACTTAATAAAAAGTGTTTTTCTCGATTGGTAAAAAGTGTAGAAACCGTTATTGGATAAAGTCTTAATCGATCGATTCTGTCTTTAAGACCATTGTTTTTTGGGTAATCCCAACTTAGTAAATACAGCCCTATGCATGTACCGTATTGAATTGCATCTGTAGTAAAACGCGTATTGGTTACTACCCACCCCTCATTAGGTTCTTTTTCTTTATTGTTTTGGTGCTGTTTTTTAATGTCCTGATATCGGGAATGAATATATAAAGGGACTTTTACATTACAATTACGTCCTTCTTCACTATGAAACTTACATTCTATAACCAGATAATCTCCGTTTTTTCGGGCTATTACATCTACTTCGTGAGAAACGCAGTTCCCTTTAACAACTTGTCCTACTGTAACCTCATATCCCGAATATTTTAATACCGCTGCAACAAAATGTTCAAAAGGAAACCCTGTTGGTCCAAGTTCGTAAATTGCTTTTTTGAGTTTATATTTTGAAGCAAATACAGATTTTTTCTTTTTAAGTAAGGCAAAAGCCCTGTTATAAATCTCTTTGGTAGAAATACCTTGATATAATTCATCTCTAACAATATTTAAAATATGCTCTATATCCTTAGTACCTGCTCCGCTACGTTGTAGAGATCCTCGAAGTTTTTGAAGAGAAAATTTAACTTTTTCTCCTGTAGATTTTATAATCTCAAAATCTTGTTTTTGCATAAAGTATTTTTATAGTCCACAACCTAAGCGTAAATTCATCAGGTATGTTTCTGAAAGAATATTGTGATTTTGTAAAGTGAATTTCTGAAAAATAAAAACCAACCTTAAAAATATTTTATACAGTATATCCAGTAAGCAATCCTAACAGCGCACAGGACTACTTACTGCATATCTGTTCTCTTACTCTTAGTTTGTTAAATCATGTAATGCTAATACTGGTACTTTGGATTGGTGCCCTAGAGTTTTTACCATTGGCTTTGAAAATATGCTTTCAAAAAAACCATGCTTTCTGTTTACAAAAGTAATCATATCACTTTCTCTACTTTCTACAAAACTACTTACTCCTCCCCTTACATCTACATTGTGAAGGATATGAAAAGTATATTGTAACCCATCCAGAGATTCTTCTAATAGTTTTTTGTTATTTTCTTGTTCTTCATCTAAGGTATCCTCTTTAGCAACATAAAGAACTCGTATAGCTGCATTGGTCATTCTTGCTATTTCTACCAAATATTGAAGCTCTCTGCGTTTAAAATAAGTTCTGTAATCGGTAGGAAACACGATTTCTTTAGGCTCTTTATAACTTGCGTCTTCTGGAATTGCCATTACTGGGCAGTTTCTAACTTTTTCCATCACCAAAACTGTATTACTACCGTAAATTAAGTCGTTGGCATTGGTAGTCCCTTTGGTGCCCATAATAATCATTTCTATATCTTGTTTCTCAACAATATCCTTTATCGCTTCTAGCATCCCATTAAACTCAGATACCATAAAAAATTTATGATTTGGGTTATCATCTCTAAAGGTTAACCTTTCCATCGTTTTACCCAATCCCATCTCTGATTTTTCTTTCGCTTCCTCATATAGCTTTTCTCCTGGTTCTGGAACCATCATACTTTCTATAGCATACCCTGTTGCGTTAAATACATTAAGCACATAAAAGTCACAGGTTTCATTTTTATATAATTCTATTGCATATGTTATAGCGTTCCACGCATTTCTAGAAAAATCTGTGGGTAATAAAATCTTTTTTTTCATCACTTAAGTCTTTACGATTAATACTATAAATGTATAGGAACGACTATCCTAAAACTATGATAATTATCAGCTTGCTTCAGGGATAACCAAAAATGGAACCGTAGCACGAAAACCTATTTTTTTGATTACTGGCTCGTGTGTTATGCTCTCAATGAGACCATGCTTATACTGTGACATACATAACATATCGATATTCATCTTATCTATAAACTCTTGTATATGTTTTTCTTTTTTAGTTAATCCAGGAATCCAATGCAAACAATAATTAAAGTCCTTCAATTTTTCTTTAAGATTGTTAAGGTTATGTTCTTGTGTTTCGCTTAATTTTTCTTCTTCATGAATGTGCATTATCCTTATATTAGAACCAAATGCAGTAGTGACTTCTAAAAGTGGTTTTAAGGACTCTGTAGTATAAAAACATTTAAAATCTGTTGCAAAAGCGATCTCTTTAGGTGTTTTAAAATCCATCTGATCTGGTACTGCCAGGATTGCACAATTTTTTATTTTTTGAATAACCTTTACAGTATTGCTACCCATAAAAATTTCTTTAACTCCGCTAGCGCCTTTGGTTCCCATTACCACAAGATCTATTTCTAAACTTTTTACTGTTTTATCAATAGTTTCTGCAAGTTTTTTAGAAACAGATATAGTTTCAAAAGAATGTTGTAATCCTTTAGAATCTCTGATGATAGTATGTTTTATTTTTTCAAGTTTATCCTGAGAGTCTGCACTTAATTCTTTATATAATTTATCTCCTTTACTGGTATTAAGCCTACTGGTTAAAATAGAGGTTTCTACGGTAAAAGTATTTAAAATATAGAACTTACATTCTTGATTTTTAAACAATTGTGTTGCATAAAAAAGAGCACAATAAGCGTTTGTAGAAAAATCTGTAGGAACAAGTATTCTTTTCATTGGTTTTGGTATTTACTGTATTAAAACCGTAAAATTATTTCTAAAATATTAAGAATACTATGATAATTCTCAGGTTTATATCAGTACACTATAGTAGTATCTTCTGGTATTACTAAAAAAGGAACATTGGTATGAAACGTCATTTTTTTGATAACAGGTTCTTTTAGAATTCTCTCTAAAAAACTGTGTTTATAATAAATCATCATTAAGATATCTATATCTAACTCTTCCATAAATGCCTGAATGGCATTTTCGATAGTTGAAAAATCAGGAATTACATGAAACTCGTATTTTACGTGTTTAAAAAAGTGTTCTAAAGTACTGGAATTATATTGCTGTACTGCCCCTAATTTTGGTTCGTCGTAGATATGAATCATTCTGATAGTGGCTTCGTGTTTTTTGGCAAATTCTAGTATTGGCTCTACTTCTGCTTTGTGGTATAATCGCTCAAAATCTGTTGCAAAGGCTATTTCTGAAATTTTTTGAAAGCTAAAATCTTCTGGAATAACCAAAATTGGACAACAATCTACATTTTTAATTACATTTTGTGTGTTACTGCCTAAAAAAATTTCTTTGGCTCCTGTAGTTCCTTTAGTACCAATTATAAGTATGTCAAATAGAGATTGTTCTACCAATTCATTTATGACAGACACTAAAGACCCTCGTTTACTTATTGTTTTAAAAGTATGGTCTAAATTTGATTTATACTTTTGTATTTCTTCTATTATTATTTCTAATCCATGCTCAGACTCTTTTTTTAGCATTCCATAAAAATGACCAACCCTTTGTGAACTTACTGTAGTTAAAAGCTGTACAGGATCAAGATCATAAGCATTTAACAAATAAAACTCGCATGGTGTATTTTTATATAGCTCTATAGCATAAATAATGGTGTTCCATGCATTCTTAGAAAAATCTGTGGGAATTATAATTTTTTTCATTTCTCTACATTTAATCTTACATAGAGTTTTTTACCCGTAAGATTTAAGGTTAAATGGTATTAAATCAGTATCACTCCATTCTTTCTTTTGAAGGAATCACTAAAAACGGAATATTGGTATGATAAGCTACTTTATTAATGACTGGTGTAAACAAAAGATTTTCAAAAAAAGAATGCTTGTTATGTATCATAACCAATAAATTAATTTTGTGTTTTTTCTGAAAGGCTTCTACTGCCTCTAATACATCCATTCCTTCTGCTATATGAAAAAGATGAGCATTGTCTTTAAAATACGCATCCAAATTACTCTTTGTTTTTTGTTGGTTAGCATCTAAAGCTACTCCATAATATGCATTTAAAATATGTAGCCTGCTTACATGTTCATCACATATTTCCTTTACTAAAGACAAATATTTGTTTTGTGAATTAAAATTATAATCTGTAGGAAATAAAACATCTTTGGGTTCTTCAAACTCAAAATTAGCAGGAACTGCAATAACAGGGCAGTTTACTTTTTTAATAGTATACATAGTATGCGTTCCTATAAAGACTTCTTTAGCTCCAGTTGCTCCTTTAGTTCCCATAACTATAAGATCTATATTATATTTTTCTGCCACTTCTTTAATCTCTGCAACCAACGTATTAAATGCAGATAATCGCACAAAGCTATGCTTTGGATTTTTAAATTTTTCTTTTATTTTTTCTTCTGTTCGTTCTATATCCCTATTCGAATTTATCATCGCTATATCCTCCATTCCATAAGGCGTTGGATTCTCGATAAGATATCCCGTATGATACGATACTGGTGTAAATGTATTCAACAAATAAAAAGTAACTATATCTTCTTTAAAAAAATGCATTGCATATTGTATTGCATTAAATGCATTATCAGAAAAATCGGTAGGCAATAATATATGTTTCATTGTGCTTTAATTTTTGAGTATTCGAAAACTTTTTTTTAAGATCGTTGTAGATTCTGCATAGCTAAAAAAGGGATTTTAACATGAAGCCCTATTTTATCTATGGTAGATTGGTATAAAATACTTTCTAAATAAGAATGTCTGGAGTTTACCATGACTAAAAAATCTATCGATTTTTTTTCGATAAATTCATTAATTGCAGTAGTAAGATCCTCAGCATCTTCTATATGATAATACAACTCTACGTCGACTAATGATTTTTTTAAGAATTCTTTATTATCTTCTTGCCTAATAGACAAATTTTTACTGCCAGAAACATACAGAAAATGAATAACAGATCTAAAACTTTTAGTCAATGTACTTAGTAATTTTAATTCTCTTCGTTTAAAAGGCAATAGATAGTTGGTAGGAAACAAAACGTTTTCAGGGCGGTTATAAGTACAACCACTTGGTATAGCTAATAAAGGACATTTTACATATTTTAAAACCTGTAATGTATTACTGCCAAAAGTAAGTTTTCTGTTATTTGTTTTTCCTTTGGTACCCATTACCACAACATCTATATTTTCTTGATCTACCAAATCATTAACCTCATCAATTAAGCTTCCAAATTTGGATAGTGTTGTATAGGTATGTCGTGGATTTGGAGAAACTTCGTGTATCGCAGAACGTATTTTCTCTAGTGCAGCATCCGAGTTTTTATGCGTTGTTTCTTTTAGCTCTTCAAAAATATCCCGAGAAACCAAAGTATTATGATCATACACCTCATCTGCATACGCATGTACAATAAAAAAATCTGCACGCTCATATTTAAATAGCTCTGCGGCATATCGCAAAGCATTCATTGCATTTTCTGAAAAATCTGTAGGAAGCACTATTTTTCTCATTATTATCATTTTTGGATACTACTCAAAAGTAAAAAATCATAAAGGCAAAAACTATGATTTATATCAGTTGCAGAAGTATGATAATTATCATAGAATATCCAGTCCTGCTTTTTAAAATTTGTAGCAAATAAATTGTATGTCAGAGTCTACTTGTTATCATTGTGGGAACGATTGTAATAAAACGATAATCCAATTTGATCAAAAAACATTCTGCTGTAATGGATGCAAAACTGTATATGATATTTTTTCGTCTAATGATCTATCCTGTTATTACGATCTGCAATCCGCTCCTGGAGCGATTCCTGAAGAGATTAAAGGAAAATACGATTATCTCGATACTCCTGATATTGCTAAAAAATTAATTGAGTTTGACGATGGTCATACACAAATCATCACATTATATATCCCACATATACATTGTAGTTCCTGTATTTGGATTTTAGAAAATCTGCATAAGTTACAACCAGCGATTACATCTTCACAAGTTAATTTTCCTAAAAAAAACATACGCATTACTTTTAATAGCGATCACATCTCCCTAAAAGAATTAGTAATCTTACTAAATTCTATAGGCTACGAACCTTATATTAGTTTGGACGATTATACAACTGGTAAAAAACAAATTAATCGAAGTTTGATTTATAAACTTGGTATTTCAGGATTTGCATTTGGTAATATAATGTTCTTATCGTTTCCAGAGTATTTTGAAGTATCTGAGTTCTGGTTAGAACAATATAAGTCTCTTTTTAGATGGTTAATGTTTGCTTTTTCGTTGCCTGTGGTATTTTATGCAGCTCAAGATTATTTTGTTTCTGCTTTTAAAGGACTACGATCCAAAATATTAAATATTGATGTTCCTATTGTATTAGGAATTTTGGTGCTTTTTGTAAGAAGTACTGCCGAAATCATTTTTGACTGGGGAACTGGCTTTTTTGATAGCCTTACCGGGCTGGTATTCTTTCTTCTTTTAGGAAAATTCTTTCAACAAAAAACCTATTCGTTTTTATCTTTTGAAAGGGATTATAAATCTTATTTTCCTATTGCCGTTACCAGAATTTCTACTGCAAAACAAAAAAACAAAAGAAAAGAAGAAAACATACAAGTATATGATATCAAAAAAGGAGATCGATTATTAATACGTAACAATGAATTGATTCCTGTAGATGCTATCCTTATTGGTGGTAATGCGCAAATCGATTATAGTTTTGTAACTGGCGAAAGTGAATCGGTAACCAAACAATCTGGAGATACTCTTTTTGCAGGAGGCAAACAACTGTATGGAGCTATAGAAATTGAAGTATTAAAATCTGTAGAACAAAGTTACCTTACTCAATTATGGAGTAACGATGTGTTTAATCAAGATAAATCTGCTTCTTTTACCAATCTTACGGATACCGTTAGCAAGTATTTTACTATTACCATTTTATGTATTGCGGTGCTTGCAACCACTTTTTGGTTATTCACAGACCCTACAAAAGCTGCTCAAGTATTTACCGCAGTACTTATTATTGCATGTCCTTGTGCATTGGCACTGGCCAGGCCTTTTGCTTTGGGAAACATTCTTCGCATATTTGGGAAGAATAAATTCTACCTTAAAAATGCAGATGTTATAGAACAATTTGCCATGGCAGATACTATGATTTTTGATAAAACAGGTACTATTACCACTACTATTACCAATGATGTAAGCTATGAAGGAATGGAACTAACTCCAGAAGAAGAATCTCTTCTTAAAAATACATTGCGCGCATCCAACCACCCCCTTAGCAGAATTTTATACAATATATTAGAGGAGCATGATATTTTAACACTAGATGAATACCAAGAATATTTGGGTAAAGGTATTGAAGGCAAGCTACAAGAGACTTCTATAAAAATAGGATCTGCAAGTTTTGCTGGCAACGAGAGAGATTACGAAACCATAAATACATCGGTTTATATTAGTACGAATCAAGAATACAAAGGTCGTTATGTTTTTCATAATCAATATAGAAAAGGCGTTAAAAACATATTTCAGCAATTATCTAACGGCTATACCCTTGCAATTTTATCCGGAGATAATGAAGGAGAAAAAGAATATTTAAAACAAGTGCTTCCAGAAAATACAGCGTTGCTTTTTAATCAAAAACCAGAGGACAAACTAAATTACATATCCTCACTACAACAAAACAATCAAAAAGTAGTGATGATTGGAGATGGATTAAATGATGCTGGAGCTTTGGCGCAAAGTAATGTTGGTATTGCAATTTCAGAAAATGTAAATGTATTTTCTCCTGCTTGTGATGCTATTTTGGATGCCACAAAGTTTGATAGTATCCCTAAATATCTGCAAGTATCCAAACAAGCAATCACAATTATTAAATCAAGTTTTGTAGTGTCTTTTTTATATAACTGTATTGGACTATATTTTGCAGTTACCGGGCAACTCTCCCCTGTTATAGCTGCCATATTAATGCCATTAAGCTCTATTACTATTGCAGCATACGTTACTATATTAACGAATTGGGCAGGTAAAAAAATAATACAAAAATGATGCTAGATTCTTCTCAGGAGCATAACCCAATGCAACATTTTCAACAATGGTTTTATGAGGTAGATAAAACATATCCTGAAATCGAAGTTAACGCAATGTTGTTTTCTACTGTCGGTGTGGATGGCTTTCCTAAAAGCAGAATAGTGCTGTTAAAACGTTTTACATGGGAAGGTTTTATCTTTTTTACAAATTATAATAGTGAAAAAGGAAAAGCAATTGCAAAAAACAATAAGGTTTCTACCCTGTTTAACTGGGCAGTAGCAAAACGGGAAGTTTTAATCTCTGGAAAAGCAGAAAAGATTGCAGAAAATTTATCTGAAGGATATTTTGAGTCTCGCCCAGAAGGCAGCAAACTAAGTGCTTGGGCATCTAATCAAAGTAAAGTAGTTTCTTCGCGAAAAATACTCGATGATCAATTAGAGCATTATGAAACCAAATTTAAAAACCAAAGTATCCCAAAACCAAAACATTGGGGAGGATATCTAATCAAACCCGATACAATTGAGTTTGTAGAATACATCTCTTCAACAGAACTTAAATGTATTACAACATACAAGCTTTTACCAGATTATAATTGGTCTAAGCATACTCATTATACCAATAAATAGATATAACTAGCTTTAAATTTCTAAAAATATAAACATCTAAAACAAATCGTATAATGGTTGTTTAAATTTGTCCTCAAAACGGTAGGAATTCCATTTCAAGGTTTGTGTCGAAAACAAAGCATAACAGTTTTTGATTAAACAATCAACTTTGGGCACCAAAACGAATGATAATCGACTAATTATTCGTGTTATTTTTTTGTTTCTGTCACCTCGAGCGGAGTCGAGAGGTTATTTTTAATCAAGTCATCTGGTCTCGACTCCGCTCTACCAAACAGATAGATATAGTTAGTTGGTTTTTAGCTATATATTAAACTCGGGTTATCTCTTTTCTATAATTTGATGTTTTTTATACATATCAATCTAATCTAATGCGTGTTAAATGCATTTAATAACATAATAAAAGATCTTTTTATCTTTTATTTTTAATTAGTCTCGATTAACATTTTGATTTCATGACAATTATCATGTTTTGCAATTTTATTTAAGAATAGTTTTATACTAATATTTCAAGGTAAAAAAAGGTATCTAACTATTTGTTCATTCGCCTATTTTAGAAAAACAGATAGATTATTTAGGGCTTAATTGAAGAGTGAGAATGTTTGTTAAATTTTCATGTCTTTTATTTAATCATTTTTTACGTTAAAAAAACCAAATCGAATACATATAGTTGAGTGTATTTAATATAGTTAATCTATAATCAAATCTTTCTATGAAATTCTTTAAAATAAGTATTCTGTTTTTTTTCACATCATTATTTATAAATACCCATGCTCAATTAACAATCGATGCAGAAGTACGTCCTCGATTCGAGTATCGCCATGGATTTAAAACACTTTTCCCAGAAGATGCAGATCCCGCAGCATTTGTGTCCCAACGTACACGATTGAATGCAGGGTATATAATGGAGAAGATGAACTTTTATGTCAGTCTACAAGACGTTAGGATATGGGGGGATGTGCCACAACTTAATACGGCAGACAAAAATGGTTTTAGCGTGCATCAAGCTTGGGGCGAAATCCTTTTTAACCCTAATACCTCCTTAAAATTAGGCCGCCAGGAAATTATATATGATGACCATCGTATTTTTGGAAATGTAGGCTGGGCACAACAAGCCAGAAGCCATGATGCAGCACTTATAAAATATAATAAAGATAGCTTTAAGTTTGATCTGGGTTTTGCCTTTAATCAAGATGATGAAGCATTAACAGGAACGACATTAACAACACCCAATACCTATAAAAGCATACAATATGCATGGGTACATAAAGATTGGCAAATTTTTTCAGCAAGCTTTCTTTTTCTCAACAACGGATTACAATTTACAGACACCACTAATCCTGATAATGATGAAACCCGATATAGTCAAACTACAGGAGCGCATTTAAAATATAAAAAAGAAAAAATTGATCTTGTCTCCAATCTTTTCTATCAATTTGGGAGCGATGTTAACAACAATGATCTAAGTGCATACTTATTGAGCTTAGAAGCTAATTATAACATATCTGAACAATGGAAAGCAACTTTGGGAGGAGAACTACAAAGTGGTAATGATAACGGCACACCTGCTAATGGAGACAATAATGCTTTTACTCCTTTTTATGGAACCAACCACAAGTTTAATGGATTAATGGATTACTTTTATGTAGGAAATCATATTGACAATGTAGGGCTTATAGATGTTTACGCAAAAACCAATATAAAATTTAACCCTAAATCTTCCCTAAATATCGCAGCTCACAATTTTATGGCAGCAGCAGATTTGCCAGGAGATAACGCCAAACAATTAGGGACAGAAATAGATTTGGTGTATTCTTATAGTTTGCAAAAAGAGATAAACATCAAAGCTGGGTATTCTCACCTATTCGCTTCCGATGGGATGGAAATATTGAAAAACAATTTTGACGGTAACACCAACAACTGGGGTTGGATTATGGTAACTATTAAACCAACACTATTTACAACTAATCCGTAAATCAAAAGTCACATGCCAATCAAAAGTTATTTAGTCCACCCACATGGTGGTAAAAAAAATGAGCTTATACAAGCATTATCCAAGATAGAACAATGTGAAGTTATGCCAGCTCAAAATAAAGATTTACTTATACTAATCACAGAAACAGAAAGCAATACAGAAGAAGAAATTCTAAAAGAAAAATTAGAAGCCCTAAAAAGCCTTAAACTTCTTGCTATGGTGTCTGGATTTAATACGCCACAAAAAAACTAGGATTATGTACACCTCTCTCACTAATAGAAGAAAATTCTTAAAAAAAATGGCCTTGCTATCTGCAATGACAGCTGCTGCGACAATGTTTCCTGGGATATTATTTGCCGATGAACAAGAACAAGGATTACCCGATGGAGATCTAAACTGGACAAAGGCACCTTGTAGATTTTGTGGGGTGGGTTGTGGTGTTTTGGTTGGAACAGAAAACGGAAAAGCGGTAGCAGTAAAAGGAGATCCTAAATCTACAGTTAACAAAGGGCTACTTTGTGTAAAAGGATACCATCAAATCATGTGTTTACAAGCAAAAGATAGATTAACACATGCCTTGGTTAAAAAAAATGGCACTTATGTACAAACTCCTATAAATGAAGCCTTAGATCTGGTTGCCAGCAAAATGAAAGAAACCATTAAAAAACATGGTAAAGATTCTGTAGCAATGTACACCTCGGGACAATCTACTATTCCTGAAGGATATGTAGCCTCCAAATTAATGAAAGGAGCTATAGGAACCAATAATCTGGACTGTAATGCACGATTGTGTATGGCAAGTGCAGTAACAGGATTTTTAACATCATTTGGTGCAGACGAACCTATGGGATGTTATGAAGATATAGACCATGCAGATGTCTTTGTTCTTTGGGGAAATAATATGGCAGAAATGCATCCCGTGTTGTTTTCCAGAATGCTGGAACAAAAAAACAGAAGAGGTGCAAAAATTATTGATTTTGCAACAAGAACAACCCGTACTAGTATGGCTGCCGATAAGTCTATTCTTTTTAAACCACAAAGTGATTTGGCAGTAGCCAATGCTATATGTTATGAGATTATAAAAAATGGCTGGGTGAACACCTCTTTTGTAGAAAAGCATTGTAATTTTAACAAAGGTCTTACCAATATGGGCTATGGTTTAGAAGATAACTACAAGTTTAAAGATGAACCTGAAAAAATTGATTTTAAGGCATATAAAAAATTCTTAGAAGATTACACCCCCGAAAAAGTAGAAAAAATCTCAGGAGTATCTGTCAAGGATATAAAATATATGGCTGCGTATTTTGGAGATCCAAATAAAAAAGTAGTCTCCTATTGGTGTATGGGAGTCAATCAACATACTCGTGGTACATGGATGAATAATTTGATATATAACATCCATTTATTAACTGGTAAAATATCGCAACCTGGTAACGGTCCATTTTCTTTAACAGGGCAACCTTCTGCATGTGGTACAGCACGAGAGGTGGGAACTTTTACTCACAAATTACCAAAAGGAGTAGTAACTAATGAAAAAAACAGACGTTTGGCAGCCAAAATCTGGAAAGTCCCCTATGAACGTATCCCATCAAAACCAACCTACCACGCTACAGAAATGTTTAGAGCTATCGATCGTGGAGAAATAAAATTTATTTGGACTCAGGTAACCAACCCTTTAGTTTCTTTACCCAAAACAAGTCGATACCGACCAGGAATGGAAAAAGATTCTTGCTTTGTAGTTGTATCCGATGTGTTTCCTACACCAACATCTGATGTTGCAGATGTAATATTGCCGGCTTCTTGGCATATCGAAAAATCAGGTTTATACGGTAACTCAGAACGCAGAACGCAACATTGGGATAAAATGGTAGAAGGCCCGGGAGAAACTACTCCAGATGCATGGATGACCATTGAAGTTGCAAAACGAATGGGGTTTGGAGATCTATTTCCATATAGTGAAGAAAATCATGTAGAAGAAATTTATAATGAGTACAGACAGTTTCATGAAGGAGACAAACATGGAATGGCACCACTAGAAGTGCTAAAATCTGAGTCTGGAGCCATTTGGCCTTATGTAAACGGAAAATCAACACAGTGGCGATTTAATGCCAAATATGATCCTGCATGTTCTAATAACGAAGATTTTCATTTTTATGGAAAACCCGATGGAAGAGCCGTGATCTGGCAACGCCCTTATGAACCCGCACCAGAGGAGCCCGATAACGAATATCCATTTTGGTTAAATACAGGTAGGGTTATAGAGCATTGGCATACAGGATCTATGACTCGTAGAATCCCTGTGTTACATAAAGCTATGCCGAATGCCTATGTAGAACTACATCCAAAAGATGCAGAACGCCTACAAATAAAAACTGGAGACAAAGTAAAACTAACCACACGTCGTGGCGAGATTATAATGCCTGCCTCTGTAAATGAACGAGGTATGCCAACACCAATGCAGGTTTTTGTACCATTTTTTGATGAGAATATGCTTATTAATGATCTTACATTAGATTCTTTTTGCCCTATATCTAAAGAACCTGATTATAAAAAATGCGCAGTTAGAGTAGAAAAAGTGTAGTGCTAATTATGGCAAACCAAGATTTACTAATTCAGTGGTTAATGATTAACTGAATAAAACTGTACAAGTATTGTCTCAAAAAAATGTTTTTGATTTTGTAACAAGCATTAGAATATTAGAACCTCACTTAGTGAGTAAAATTTAAATCAATAACCTCGGAGCAAGCTCACGAGGTATGCTTCCGAAAATATATTTTGTTTTCGAGGCAAGCCTCAGAGAATTAAACTCCACAATGTGGATTAAATGAAAAGATTAGGTATCATATCACTATTTGTACTGTTGTTTATAGCATTTATAACTATTTGGAATTACAGCTATCAAACAGGATTAGAAGATGCATATATCCCATTAGAAAATGAGATTTCGCTCCCAATAATCCCTTCAGAAGCAGGAGTATTTGAGCGATCTGAATACGCATTGGATTATGCAAATATGCCCGTCGACGATAAATATCAAAGAACATTAGAAACATATTATGACAATAGAGCATATCATGGGGCTCCCCCTAGTATTCCTCATCCTGTAAAACAAGAGATAAGTATAGGAGGAAACACTTGCTTACAATGCCATCAAAATGGAGGGTTTGTACAAAAATTTAATGCGTATGCGCCTGTAACACCACATCCCGAAATGATTAATTGCAGGCAGTGTCATGTGGCTCAAAACACTACAACGTCCTTTACAGAGACTAGTTTTACAAAAGTTAAGGCACCAATGGCAGGTATACATAATGCATTACCAGGTAGCCCCCCAATGATCCCACACGCTATACAAATGCGCGAAAATTGCTTGTCTTGCCATGCAGGGCCAGCTGCTCCCAAAGAAATTAGAGTTACGCATCCAGAACGTATCAATTGCAGACAGTGCCATGTCCCAAACGCTATTGAATACTCTGATAAAAGTGTTTTTTCAAGAAACAATAATTAAGAATTATGACCAACTATCGTAGCACATATATACATATACTAGGTTCCTTACTTTTATTTATGATACTGTTTGTTTCCTGTAAACAAAAGGACGATAAATATCATAGTCTTACAGATAAAATTAAGGGTAAAAGTAATTCCTATCACGGCTCATCTATTCATTCTGAAAAATACTTGGAAGATATAGATCTTATAGAAATTACTGAAGGAGAGCATACTTTTTTAATTCCTGAACGTAAAGGAAAAATCAAATCGTATGCCTGTATAGAGTGTCATTCTAAACCATTAGATCAAATGCAAAATAGTGCAGCTAGTAAAAAAGCACACTGGGATATTAAACTAGCGCATGCCAATAGTAATACCATGAACTGCATTACATGTCATAATGGTAGTGATATGAATACACTTACCAGCCTAACAGGAAACAACATAGATTTTAATAAAAGTTACCAGCTATGTAGCCAATGCCATACTAACCAATTTGAAGATTGGAAAGGAGGCGCACACGGAAAAAAAATTGCAGGATGGGCTCCCCCAAGAGCATCGATGACTTGCGTAAACTGTCATAATCCTCATAACCCAAGTTTTGAAAAAAGATGGCCTGCAAGGTTTAATACCCAAACTGTAAAAGATAGAAAAGAAGAATTAGAGCATTAATAATATAAGGTATGAGCGATAACAAAAAATGGTTTTCTTTAAACCTGAATAGTGCAAAAAAAGAATCTTCTGGTTCCTGTGGGTGTGGAAAAATTTCTGGTGGATGTGGATCCCATGCCAAAGATCAAATTAGTGATGAGGAATTCGATACTGTAGTAGATGCTGCTATTGGTAACGAACGTAAAAAAGATGGCTTTGATCAAGTATTTGATGTACAAATGGATCGCCGAACTGCATTTAGAAAATTAACAGCCAGCTTATTAATAGGAGCCGGAGCAGTAAGCACTTCTTGCAGCATAACTACAGGCGAGGATTCTAAAGAAAAAGCGCAGATAGATTGGGAAGAGCAATTTAAAGGAAACTATAAATTGATGACTGATAATGAAAAAAAAGGGACCGTAGATAGATTGGTGCGCTCCTACCAGCTTCGTACCGGAAAAACGATAAGTATGACTTCTGAAAATGCCGAAGAAGATGTGCTTTTTGGGTACGCATTTAATATCTCTAAATGTCAAGGGTATATGGATTGTGTGAGTGCCTGTGTTGAAGAAAACAATCAGGATCGAAACTCGCAAATGCAATATATCCGTATTCATGAAATGAAAGATGGAGAAGGGTTTAAGTTTGATGATGCAGATGATAATTATTATCATGAAGTGCCAGCCGAAGGGCATTTTTATATGGGTACACAATGTTTTCATTGCGATAATCCACCTTGTGTAGAAGTTTGTCCGGTACAAGCTACCTGGCGAGAGGAGGATGGTCTTGTTGTTATTGATTATGACTGGTGTGTAGGTTGCCGGTATTGTATGGCTGCTTGCCCGTATGATGGGCGTCGATTTAACTGGAGTACCCCAGAAGTTCCTGAAAAGGAAATCAACAAAAACCAACACTATTTAGGAAACCGTATGCGCAAAAAAGGCGTAATGGAAAAATGTACTTTTTGTGTACAACGATCCAGAAAAGGTCAAAATCCTGCTTGCGTAGACGCTTGTCCTACTGGTGCACGAATTTTTGGAAATCTATTAGACCCAAACAGCACCATAAGATGGGTATTAGAAAATAAAAAAGTGTTTCGATTAAAAGAAGATCTGGGTACAGAACCTAAGTTCTGGTATTTTATGGATTAATACGATAATGCGTAAGGGATTGAAGCGGCATCCTTTTTTCTTCAAAAAAAAAGATATAGCGTAAAGCCCGACCCGAAGTTATGAGGGAAACGCCATAATACAAATAAAATAATGAGACGATTTAAAGTTTTAAAAGGTTTACTAATAGATAGTCTGGATACCATAACACAAGGGTCTAAAAAATACCATGTATGGATGGGGTTTTTAACTTTAGTGATGCTCATTGGGATGTATTGCTACTCTATACAAATAGAACATGGATTAAGTGTTACGGGCATGAGCGACAGAGTAAGTTGGGGATTGTATATTTCTAATTTTACATTTTTGGTTGGTGTTGCTGCTGCTGCTGTTATGTTGGTTATGCCAACTTATGTCCTTAAAGATATTGACTTTAAACAAGCGGTACTTATAGGCGAGGGCTTGGCTGTAGCTGCACTAATTATGTGCTTAGCCTTTGTTGTGGCAGATATGGGAGGGCCATCGGTTCTTTGGCATATGATCCCTAGTATTGGAGTTTTTAATTTTCCGAACTCTATGCTAACCTGGGATGTGATTGTCCTTAATGGATATTTGTTTATTAATATTAGTATTCCTTTTTATATACTTTTTATGCGTTACCAAGGAAAAGTGCCAAATCCCAAAATATATGTTCCTGGAGCGATATTATCTGTTTTTTGGGCAGTAGGTATACATTTGGTAACCGCATTTTTATATCAAGGATTACAAGCTCGCCCTTTTTGGAACAATGCTTTGTTAGGACCACGTTTTTTAGCATCAGCATTTGCAGCAGGACCTGCTTTGATTATTTTAGTCTTGGCAGTTATTAGAGGCTTTACAGAATTTAAAATTGAAGATAAAACGATTAAAAAAATTAGCATGATCGTTACAGTAGCAGCACAAATAAACTTGATTATGCTAGTTTCTGAATTGTTTAAAGAATTTTATGCTCCTACACATCATAGTGAAAGTGCCTATTATTTATTTTTTGGTTTACATGGTAAAACTGCTTTATTACCCTGGATTTGGACCGCAATACCTCTAAATGTATTGGCAACGATACTTCTTACCTTTGGTAAACTAAGAAACAATTTAAAAGTATTATATTTTTGTTGTTTTATCCTTTTTATTGCTATCTGGATAGAAAAAGGGTTTGGTTTAATAGTTCCTGGTTTTATACCTGGACCTTATGGAAAAATTGTGGAGTATATGCCTACAGGAATAGAAATAGGAGTAACCATAGGTATTTGGGCATTAGGAGCTTTTATTTTCACAATACTCGCCAAAACTGCAATCAAAATAGAGACTGGAAAATTGCGTTTTAGAACTAAATAAATAAAGCCGAATTCTATAGTGGAATTCGGCTTATTAGTGTATTTTAAAATTAAAATCAATGTGCGTATCGCTTAATTCTTGCAAATAAAATATCGGCATCATTATAAAGATTTGTATTGCAACCTAAAAACATATTCTGTTTTTGTGTTACGGTTTTTAGTCGTTTTCTAATATTTTTTATCGTTTTCATAATGGTTAGCTTTTATACCTCGGTATCGAGGTGGTTAATAAACGTTTATTATCTGTAACGCCTTTTTGAATTCCAGGTATATCCGTTAGGAGCGTTTAATTTTCTCGTGATTCGATTATTTTCTATAGTTCTCATAATTTCTGGTTTTGATTTTTTAATAAATTGTTATAGTGTTTTTTGTATGATATGATTAGATTATCTGTAACGCCTTTTTGAATTCCATACATATCCTCTACTACCTATTGTCTTATTTGTAATTTGATTGCTATCTAAAGTTCTCATAATTCTTGTTTTTTTAAATTGTTATATACTTACTAGACGTACGTTATTTATTTTTGTTACAGTACTATGTATAAAAAGGTACTATTTTAACATTTATTCTTCCAAAACAGCATCAAAACCTGAGAGATTTTGGCTACAGACAATCATTATTAATAAAACCTGATAAATGTCATTTTTTAAGAAAACATTCACACATACTTTTGAGGCATAAACGTAAAACATGGGTGTTATTTATATCCTCTTAACGATTAGTATAATCGTTGCCATAGTCTTTTTTATAAGTTTCGTTATATCGGTTAGAAATGGTCAGTATGATGATGTATACACCCCATCTATACGTATGCTATTTGATGACGAACTTATAAAAGAAAATAAAGAAAAATCTTCAGGATCCAATACAACTAAACAATCATAAATATGGAAATGGAACAATTCTATTACGATAATAAAATCGTGAAAAAATTCTTATATGCTACAATACTATGGGGTATTGTTGGTATGACGGTAGGACTACTACTGGCATTTATGTTTTTATTCCCTAATCTAACAGATGGTATTTCATGGCTTAGTTTTGGTAGATTAAGACCTTTACATACTAACGCGGTTATTTTTGCATTTGTAGGTAATGCCATCTTTGCTGGTGTATATTATTCTACCCAACGATTATTAAAAACCCGAATGTTTAATGATACCCTTAGTAACATTAATTTTTGGGCATGGCAATTAATTATAGTTGGTGCTGCTATTACATTACCATTAGGGTTTACATCCTCCAAAGAATATGCAGAACTAGAATGGCCTTTTGATATTGCAATAGCTGTAATTTGGGTAGTTTTTGGATGGAACCTTATTGGGACTATCTTAAAAAGGAGACAACGTCATATGTATGTTGCAATATGGTTTTATTTGGCAACCTTTGTTACCGTAGCTGTTCTTCATATATTTAATAGTTTAGCATTACCAGTAAGTGCTTTTAAAAGCTATTCGGTATATGCAGGAGTTCAGGATGCTTTGGTACAATGGTGGTATGGTCATAATGCAGTAGCATTTTTTCTAACTACTCCTTTCCTAGGGTTAATGTATTATTTTATTCCAAAAGCTGCTAACAGACCTGTTTATTCTTATAGACTATCTATTGTTCACTTCTGGTCTTTAATCTTTATTTATATCTGGGCAGGACCTCATCACTTATTATATTCGTCTTTACCAGACTGGGCACAAAATCTTGGTGTAGCTTTTTCTATAATGTTAATAGCTCCATCCTGGGGGGGTATGATTAACGGACTACTAACGTTAAGAGGTGCTTGGGATAAAGTACGTACCGATCCTGTTTTAAAGTTTATGGTGGTAGCTATTACTGGATACGGTATGGCAACTTTTGAAGGACCAATGTTATCTCTTAAAAACGTAAACGCAATTGCCCATTTTAGCGATTGGATTATTGCTCACGTTCATGTTGGTGCTTTAGCTTGGAATGGATTTTTAACCTTTGGAATGATATATTGGTTAATCCCAAGATTAACTAAAACCAAATTATGGTCTACAGGATTAGCAAATCTTCATTTCTGGATTGGTACTTTGGGTGTTATCATGTATGCGCTACCAATGTATGTTGCTGGGTTTGTACAAGCATCTATGTGGAAACAATTTAATCCTGACGGAACTCTTACTTATGGTAACTTCTTAGAAACCGTTAACGAAATCATCCCAATGTATTGGATGCGTGCCATAGGTGGTAGTTTATACATTCTGGGAGCATTTGTAATGTTGTACAATATTGTTAAAACAGTAAGAAATGGTAGTACAGTTACCGATGAATTGGCAGAAGCTGCTCCGCTCACCAAAGTAACCAAGCACAGAACTGCTAAAGAAGGATACCATACTTGGTTAGAAAGACGACCAGTAAAATTAACCATCTTTGCTACCATTGCTATTTTAATTGGAGGTGTTGTTCAAATTGTACCTACACTAATGGTAAAATCTAATATACCAACAATTACTAGTGTAAAACCATACACTCCTTTAGAATTAGAAGGCAGAGATATTTACATAAGAGAAAGTTGTGTTTCTTGTCACTCCCAAATGATACGACCATTTCGTAGTGAAGTAGAACGATATGGAGAATACTCTAAAGCTGGAGAATATGTGTATGATCATCCTTTTCTATGGGGAAGTAAACGTACTGGACCTGATTTAATGAGGATTGGTGGTAAGTATTCGGATAACTGGCATTTAAACCACTTTTATGACCCACAAAGTACCTCATCAGGATCTATTATGCCTGGGTATAAATGGTTAATTAAAGATAAACTGGATCGATCTGATACCGAAACCAAAATGAATGTCATGGTAACTCTTGGGGTGCCATATACCACAGAAGAAATTGCAAGAGCACAAGAGTGGATGGATGAACAAGCTACACAAATAGAGAAAAATCTATATACAGATCCCGACTTTGCAAAAACGTATGAAGCTGATAAAAAATATGCTAAAGAAAATGGATTAGATTTTATCGAAATGCGAGATAGAGAAGTTGTTGCACTAATCGCATATATACAGCGATTAGGAACCGATATAAAAGTAAAAAACGAAGAAAACGTAGTTCAAACTAAAGAGTAAACGCCATGCTAAAATTTATAAAAGGTCACATGGAAAGTATTGACGGTATAGAGATATATCCTATCGTATCTCTCCTTATATTTTTCATATTCTTTGCGGGATTATTCTGGTGGGTTTTCACCGCAAAAAAAGAACATATAAAAGAAGTAAGTCAAATCCCATTAGATAACGAAAACGAAACTGTGTTATGAGAAGTACTGCATCCTATATAAGAGTTATTGTTTTTCTATTAATCACCTATTTGTTAATAGAAGTAACTGTCGAGTCAGGAGAACAATCTGCATTTATAGCGCAACCATTAACTTGGTTGGTATTAGGAATGGTACTATTGTTTTCTGTTGCTATAGAAATTAGTTTAGAGGCATTACGTAGCATATTGTTCCGTTCTTTAAAACCTGATGCACAAGAGCGTTATCTTCTGGCTGAAAAGGCTAAAAAAGAAAAGCAATTTAGAAAAATTAAAGAGATATATCTAAAACTTCTGGATAGCAAACCTGTAGAAAGCGAAGAAGAGATAATTCTGGATCATAATTATGATGGCATTAAAGAATTAGATAATAATCTTCCGCCATGGTGGGTATATGGATTTTATGCTACTATCCTTTTTGGAGTTATTTATTTAGTTCGTTTTCACGTCTTAAATGAGTATACCCAAGCCGAAGAATACGAAACTGAAGTTGCCGAGGCTAAAATTGCTATCGAAGAATACAAAAAAACCGCAAAAGATCTGGTAGATGTAAATACCGTTACCTTGCTTACCGATGCAACAGATATTAATGCTGGTAAAGCTGTTTTTACCACCAATTGTGTTGCTTGTCATAAGGCAGATGGTGGCGGTGGTATTGGACCAAACCTTACCGACGAATATTGGATTTTGGGCGGAGGTATTAAAAATGTATTTAGAACAATTTCTGAAGGTGGACGAGATGGAAAAGGAATGGTAGCTTGGAAACAAACTTTGAAACCTGCAGAAATGGCTCAAGTATCTAGTTACGTAATTACACTTGGAGGTACAACTCCTGCAGAACCAAAAGAAGCACAAGGTGAAATCTGGATAGATCCAGATGCTCTAAAATCAGAATCTACAAAAGAGGAAATTCCTGCCAGTGTATCCGACTCCACCTCTGTAGTAGTAAATGAATAAAGGTCGTAAACCTTAAAATATGCTTAATTGAGTTTATCAAAGATTTTTTTAATAACATTCTAAATAATCTTTGATAAACTTAGATTGAAAAACTAGTTTTTTAAAAAGGCATTGCGTAAAGGTTTTAAAACAATTGTAATAATTACTAATAAAAACCACGCCCATTGGAAACACCAGAAAACGAAAAATTTAGAGATTCTATTGGAACAATAAATGAAGAAGGAAAACGTGCTTGGGTGTATCCTAAAAAGCCCAGCGGTAAATTTTATACGTATCGTAAATGGGTAAGTTATGGATTATTACTTTTTCTATTTTCTGCTCCTTTCATCAAGATAAATGGAAATCAATTTCTATTATTTAATGTCTTAGAACGTAGATTTAACATTTTTGGAGCACCATTCTGGCCACAAGATTTTCATCTATTCGTTATTTCGATGCTTATAGGAGTCGTATTTATTACCTTATTTACTGTTGCTTTTGGAAGAATTTTTTGCGGATGGATTTGTCCACAAACTATTTTTATGGAAATGGTTTTTCGTAGAATAGAATATTGGATCGAAGGGGATCGTGGCAAACAAATACGCTTAGATAAACAATCCTGGAATGCCGAAAAAATAAGAAAACGAACCCTTAAATGGTCTGTTTTTTTTATTGTTTCCTTTTTAATTGCTAATGTGTTTTTAGCATATCTAATTGGTAGCGACAAACTAATACAGTACATCACAGGAGACCCTTTTAAAAATATTAGCACCTTAATATCATTACTTATATTTACTGCTGTCTTCTATTTTGTTTTTGCATGGTTTAGAGAACAAGTATGTATCATTGCTTGCCCTTATGGAAGACTACAAGGGGTATTATTAGATGCAAAGTCTATTGTAGTTGCTTATGATTATAAGCGTGGAGAAAAGGATGCAGGACGCGCAAAATTCAAAAAAAATGAAGATCGTCCTTCTACCGGAAAAGGAGATTGTATTGATTGTTTTCAATGTGTTCATGTATGTCCTACAGGAATTGATATTCGCAACGGTACGCAATTAGAATGCGTAAACTGTACCGCTTGTATTGATGCCTGTGATCACATGATGGAAAGTGTTAATCTACCTAAAGGCCTTATACGATATGCTAGTGAAGATAATATAGCCAAAAAAGCAAAATTTAAATTTACACCTAGATTAAAAGGGTATAGTGCAGTACTAGTAATTCTTACAGGAGTTCTCTTAGGAATGTCGTTTTTAAGAAATGATGTAGAAGCAAATATTTTAAGACTACCAGGGCAACTCTACGAACATAAAAAGGACAATATAATTAGTAATGTGTATACCTTTAAACTGGTAAATAAAACTACTTCAAAAATTGAAGACATTCATTTTGAATTATTATCTCATAAAGGAAAAATAGAACTTGTTACCCATAAAAACTTTAGTATCCCAGAGCAAGGACTTTCTGAAGGTACACTTTTTATAGAAATCAACAGAGCTGCTTTAAAAGGAGATAAAGACCGGTTAAAAATAGGTGTTTATAGCAAAAATGAATTGATTGAAACTACCACCACAGCCTTTTTAGGCCCTAGAAGTTATAAATAGTGGTCGAGTGATTTTTTTAATGAATCAGAAAAAAATAAGAATTATGAAAATAAACTGGGGAACATCTATCGTATTGGTTTTTATAGCATTCATCTCCTTTATCTTGTATTTCGTTATACGAATGAATACAGAGAAGAAATATGAGCATGATCTGGTAACAAAAGACTATTATAAACAAGAGCTTGCTTTTCAGCAAGAAATTAATGCTGAAGAAAATTCAAAAGATTTATCGATTAACATTACGGTACAAAAAACAGATAAGGGTTTGGTAATTTCTTTTCCACAAGATAAAAACTATAAGCAGATCTCAGGAAATATATCTTTATACAGACCGTCTAATGAAAATTTGGATTTTAAAATACCTATTTCACTTTCTGGATCAGAGTTTCTAATTAAGGAGGAAAATATGATAGAAGGACGTTGGAATATAACCATAGACTGGAAATATAATAACACTGCTTATCTGTACAAAAAATCATTTACCTATTAAATGATCCTATCGGCATTCATACTAGGTTTATTAGGTAGTTTTCATTGCGTAGGAATGTGTGGTCCTATTGCCTTTATGTTGCCTGTAAACAGATCAAATACTATTCAAAAATTTCTACAAGTTTTTCTATATCATTTTGGAAGATTATTAGCATATAGTATTATCGGAGTATTTTTTGGAATTTTAGGAAAAAGCTTTTCTATTTTTGGATTGCAACAAAAATTGTCTATTGTTGTTGGAGTCATAATGATTATACTCGTAATAACTCCATATCAAATCTTTATAAAATATAATTTCTCTAAGCCTATTTATAAAATCATTGCCAAGGTTAAAAATAGTTTAGGTGTAGCACTAAAAAAGAAAACTCCAGATACATTTCTTTCCATTGGTTTTCTTAATGGTTTTTTGCCTTGTGGTCTGGTGTACATGGCTGTTTTTGGATCTATCGCCTCTGGTACTATTATAGAAGGCAGTTTGTACATGCTTTTTTTTGGGTTAGGAACGATACCATTAATGACTATAGCTGTTTATGCAGGGAATTTTCTGTCTCAAAAAGCAAGGCAACATATTCAAAAAGCAATTCCTGTATTTGTAATACTAATTGGTTTACTTTTTATTTTACGTGGTCTTGGATTAGGTATCCCATATCTTTCTCCAAAACTTACTGTAGAAACCGTTTCTGCAGATTTTGAATGCCATTAAATATTCTTATTCATTTCTCGTCTCTTCGATCGCCGCGCCTTAGTATGGGCGATATTAAGTCCGATGACCGATGCTGGTTTCTTGTCTCTTCGAGTGATTTCTGCAATGATAATGGAAGAAATTGTATCGAGAAGTGTTTTAATTTGTACTTTACCAAAGTGAAAATTTACTATGTTTATATATTAAAATGCTCAGATAAAACCTATTATACAGGGGTCACTTCTAATTTAGAAAAACGATTGTTTCAACATCATTCAGGGTTTCATCAAAATTCTTATACTTCTACAAGGAGACCTGTACATTTAGTTTTTTATTGTGAGTTTACCAATATTAATATCGCTATTGAAAAGGAAAAGCAAATTAAAAAATGGTCCAAAGCTAAAAAAGAAGCTTTAATAAATGGTGAATATGATACTCTTCCAAACTTGAGTAAAAAGAATTTTGATAAATAACAAGTAGTTCTCGATACATTTTTTACTGCGCTACGCTACATAAAAAACACTCGAACTGACTTTTCGTTTTTAAACTTATCCCGTCTCTTCGAGTGCCACGTCTTAACAAGTTCCAATATCAAGTCCGATGTCGGGTGCTGGTTTTTGTGCCCCCTTGTCTATTCGAGTGGTTTCTGCAATGATAATGAAAGAAATTGTATCGAGAAGTTGATCTTGTACAGAAAGGGTTCTCGATAGTTCTACTGAGTTATACCGAAATACATTTTTTTACTGCGCTACATAAAAACACCTGAATGGAATTTTAGTACTAAGCTGCCTTAGAACGGTGACAGGTCTGCTTCTGACATTCATCCTATTTAATTAGCTAAATCTTTATTTCATTATATCTAATAAAATTGGCTTTAAACCAGCAAAAAAGAACTCTACAGCAATAACCATAACAATCAACCCCATTAACCTCATCATTACATTGATACCTGTCTGACCTAATATTTTAATTATTCTTGAAGAACTATAAAGGATAATGTAGGTCAAAAGCATCACAAGTAGAACACTAACAATTAATATAATTTTTTTTTCAAATGAATTTGCGTCCTCCATCATAACTATAGCGTTTGTTAAAGCACCAGGTCCACAAATCATAGGTATTGCCAATGGTGTTATTGAAATATCATCAACATAAGATTTAACTTCTGAATCTTTAACTTTAACTTTTCCTAATCTTGCTTGTAACATATCCATTCCCATTAGGAAAAAAATAACCCCTCCAACTATTCTAAAACTATTTACAGAAATACCAAAAAAATTAAATAATAATTGACCTGAAAAAGCAAAAATCACAATTGTAACAAATGAAACAATTGAAGCTTTTTTAGCTGTTCTTGTTCTTTGTTGCTCATCTAATTCAGAAGTCATTGTCATAAATATTGGCATTGTACCAAAAGGATTTATTAATGTAAAAAAAGAAGTAAAACTTAAAACGCCAAAAGCTATAATTTCTGCCATTGTTAATTTTTTTTATATGTTTATGTAAAATAAAGTCTAATTCCTCTAACTTTATTATATTAGTTAAAGGTATTAATATTTTCAAACTATCAGCATCTACTTTATCAAAATAGGATTACATTAAAAACCAGATAATAAATAAACTGTGTTTTAATATTACTTCAAATCTTGCTCAAATTAAACCATAAAGTTATAGATCGGGTTCAAAAAAACTTAAAAAAATTATAGTTCCATTTGATTAAAAGCATTTAATCTAATAGGATCAACAAACTTTTTGTCTACACTAAACGACTTTATATAGACGATTAAAACCTAATTATCAATAAACGCATTACATCTAAGTTTTTTTTCAGAGTTTTAAGTTTCTAATTTTAAAATACTTTGTTATGAAAAACCTTCAATTAATCCTCTTATTTTTAATATTCTTAACATCTTGTAATAAGGACTCAAACATAAACATAGATGCAGATATAGCGTTACAAAAACCTATTGAAGTATTGTTTTCAAGTGAATTAATGGCTAAAAACTATCCAGACCTTAATAAGGTTAAAGTATCACAATCGTTAGAAAGTTCTAAAGTAGATGGAGAAATAATTTACGCTGTAGATTTAGTAAGTAGTGATAGTAGAGAGCGTAAACTTTATTTTAAAATTGAAGATAAAACCATTAATAAAGCGATAATTATAGAACATTATAAAATAGCTGGCACAAAAAATATACAGTTTAGATACTCAAATACTCATGATACTGTTTTGGCAGAATACAAGCTTGAACAAACCAGTACCGGATTTAAAGTAAATAACGTAGATTATGCTGGGTATTGCTATTGGGAGTGTATTAAATCATACACGCAACAATGCTTAGATGCAGGATATATCACAACAGTTGGATGTGTAATATCTGGAAATTTTATCGCAGCTGCTTGCCTATTACACTGTTTATAAAGATGAAATCCCTATTCTAAAACAACTATTTAATTATCAACCTGAATTCGATTAATCTGAAATGCGTCAGTTTGAGTGAAATTCTGATAAGAAATTTGTATCGAAAACTAGCATTTCAGTACTAAAAACCTATTCTCGATATAATTTTTCTCCATTCTAATACGAAAAATCACTCGAATTGACGGTTTTAAAGGTATACCCAAATATTAATCGAACTCGGATTATCAGGTACTTAATTTTATTATTTAGAATAAGTATACTAAACTGGAGAATGCCCTGGGTTTTCTGGGGCGTTTTCCAGTGCTACTGGATGTGCTGCGGGAAAATACGGGGTGATTCCAGTGGGACTGAAAATGTTGCCGTAAAATCCAGCAACCTTTACAGTTCTATTAGAGGCTCGCCAAATTTTTCAGAGGTACTTTTATGTTGATTTTATATGCTATGCTGTCTTCTTGCTTAAAAAAGTATAAAAAAATATGGTTAAATCTCAAAAACTATATCGTCATAGAAAACAACATTGTTTCTGGTTTGTTACGTTGTAATCTTAAATCAAAAGCCATACAAATATTTCGAACAAAGGGACGACCTTTTTCTGTTACTTGTATATATTTATCATTTATTACCAATAACCCGTCTTTTTCCAATTCCTTAATATTTTGCAGAACTTCTGGTAATTCTTTAAAATATAAGGTATCCTGACCCCAGTCGGTTTTAAAATGACACATTAGGTTTAAAATATGTTGTCTTATAATTTCATCTTCTTTAGTAAGCATATGCCCTCTATATACTGGTATGATACCTTCTCCTACCAGATGTTGGTATTCTTCAATGTTTTTAACATTTTGAGCAAAGCCATACCAACTATCACTAATTGCAGATACTCCTAAGCCTATCATCATATGTGTTTTGGATTCAGTATATCCCATAAAATTGCGGTGCAAAGTTTGGTTTTGCATAGATTGATACAAGGTATCGTTTTGCAATGCAAAATGATCCATCCCAATTTCTACATATCCTGCTTTTGATAATAGTTTTTTTCCTATTTCATATTGTTTTCTTTTTTGCTCTGCACTTGGCAGATCCGAATCCAAAAAACCTCGTTGCCCGTTTCCTTTTTGCCATGGTACATGTGCATAGCTATAAAACGCCAGACGATCTGGTTGTAATTCTTTTGTTTTTTCGATAGTATCTATTACTGCTTTTTCTGTCTGAAAAGGCAACCCAAAAATAATATCATGCCCAATCGATGTATATCCAATTTCTCGTGCAGTATCTGTAACATATTTTACGTTCTCGAATGGTTGTACCCTATGAATTGCTTTTTGTACTGCAGGATCATAATCCTGTACCCCAAAACTCACTCTTCTAAAACCTACATCATAGAGCGCTTGCAAATGCTCTTTTGTAGTGTTATTAGGATGTCCTTCAAAACTTAATTCGCAATCTTGTGCTTGTTCTACTCCTAAAAAAATACCTTTAATTAAATAGTTTAAATTTTCGGGAGAAAAAAAAGTAGGAGTTCCTCCTCCTAAATGTAACTCCTTTATTTTAGGCTTGGTTTCAAAAAGAGAAAGATATAATTGCCATTCTTTTAAGACTGTTTTTATATAAGGAGTTTCTACATCGTGTCGTTTTGTGATACGTTTATTACATCCGCAAAAGGTGCACATACTCTCGCAAAATGGTAAATGAATATATAGACTTATACCTTCGTTATCGTTACTTTGTGTAAAAGACCTTTTTACTGAAGTTATCCAGTTTTTTAAAGAAAATGTATTTATATCCCAATATGGTACTGTAGGATAACTTGTATACCGTGGTCCTGGAATATTATATTTATCGATTAGATTATCGTGCATTTTTAAAGTTTTTGAAACTATTTATGATTGTCAAACTTGCAATTTATGTATAGGTCGACTCTTTATCTATGTTTTAACTCAATATCATATAAAAGGATCACTCATGTAATACCAGAAAGGGGATATCGGTATGATAGCTTATTTTTTCTACAATAGGATGAAATAAAATACGCTGAAAAAAATTGAGATTTTTAGCTACCATAGTGATCACTTCGATATTTCTGCTTTCTACAAAACACTGTACTGCCTCTTCAATATTTGGGTTGGAAAGAAAATGAAAACTGTGCTCTATTTTACCAAGAGAATCATCTAAAAAATCTTTGTTCTTTTTTTGTGAACTAGTCAATTCTTGTTCTTTTTTTGCAATATGAAGTACTCGTAAAGATGCTTTGTTTACATCCAGAATATCTGTAATTGTATTAAGAACCCTGCTTTTGTAAAGCATATTGTAATCTGTAGGGAATGCTATTTCTTTAGGTTTTCTATAGCTTGCTTTTTCAGGAATAACGAATACTGGGCATTTTACTTTGGTAATCACATCACCAGTATTGCTACCTATAGTTTTTTCTTGGATTCCTGAAGCACCTTTGGTACCCATTACAATAAAATCTATAGCCTTTTCTTCTACTTGTTTTCTAACTGCATCTACAAAAAACATATACTCGTTCGTTGTAAAAAAACGATGTTTGGTATTAAGAGGTAGTTTTTCTATTCTTTTAAGCAAAATCTGCATTTGCTTTATATTGCTATTGGCTGTGTTTTCTATAGTCGTTTCTCCAGATTCATAAAAAGAATTCTTTACAGTCACTTCTTCAAAAGGAGATACATGTAAGAAATAAAAATTACATCGTACCCTTTCAAAAAAGGATAATGCATATATAATGGCATTCCATGAGTTTTCAGAAAAATCTGTAGGAATCAGGATATTCTTCATCTTTAATACTTTCTAATGCAACAAATGTATCAGGATGCATTCATGAAAAGTATGACAAAAATCAGTTTAGATATTTTTTGTGTTCTTATTCTACTACCTGAAGACCAGATAAGTCTAAAATTTTTATGTTACGCCCTTCTATTTCTATTAATCCGTCTTTTTTAAAACCAGATAAGGTACGTATTAAACTTTCGGTAGCAATTCCTGCTACGCTGGCAAGATCATTTCTGGATATTTTTATACAATCTTCTGGTTTTTTATTAAGTACTTCTGCAAACTGAATTATAGTTTGAGCAGTCTTTTTGCGTACAGAACTATACGCCATTTGTAGTAATTGTTCTTTAATCTCAGAAAGATTATGAGTAAGTAACTCCATTAATTCTAAAGATATATTCTTACTTTTTTCTAGTATATCTTTAAGATTTGTTTTTGATATCCCTGCTAATACTGCATCTTCAACTGCGGTAGCCGATTCTAAATACGGGGTATTATCTATAAAAGAAGTAAAACCTACAAAATCATCTGCTTTATATAATTTAGTAATCAACTCTTTACCACTTTCATCCATTTTATGGCTTTTAATTACTCCTTTTAGGATAAGATAAATACTGTTAGAATGTTCTCCTTCTTTATAAATTGTTTCTCCTTTTTTAAATCTGGAAACCTCTCCGTGGTCATCAAAAAAATTTTTAAGCTCATTTAGATTTCGAATACCACTATCTTGAATAGTTTCTTTTGTTGAAGTTTCTTTTTCAATAATTTTTGAGATTATAGTAGCCTTGGCAAGACGGCTTTCTATAGCGCTTAACAGCTCTTCTTCTTCAAAAGGTTTGGTGAGATAATCATCTGCTCCCAAATCCATTCCTCTTCGAATTTCTTTATGTTCTGTTTTTGCAGACAAAAATATAAAGGGAATATGATTGGTTTTTATATCGCAAGATAATGCTTCTAACACTCCATACCCATCGATTTCAGGCATCATAATATCACATACAATGATATCTGGTTTTTCTTCTTTTGCTTTAAAAATGCCTAATTTACCATTTGGTGAGGTAATAACTTTATAATTAGAAAGCTCTAAGAGTTCTGCTGTGTTTTCTCTAAGTGCTGTATCATCTTCAATTAAAAGAATAGTCTTCATTATTTGCGGGTATTCGTTATAGGTACTGTAACAATAAAGGTAGAACCTCTATTTTCTTTACTGGTAAAAGTAATACTCCCTCCAAGGTTTTCCAAATGACTTTTTACTATGTTTAAACCAATACCTGTACCTTGGTCTAACAATGCATTTTCTGCTCTGAAATATCTTTTAAAAATAAAATTTTGTTCCTTTTCTGGAATCCCTCTACCTTGGTCGATAATCTTTACAGTAAGGATACTATTCTTATAATCTACTTGTAAATCTATGGTAGTATGTTCTGCAGAATACTTAATTGCATTATTAATTAGATTGGATAATACAAGTTCTAAAATCTTTTCATCAAACTCTATTACATAATCATCAATATCTTTAGGATAGTTTATACGTTGCCCATCTTTAAGTAACATATTTGCATCATAAACCACCTCGTTAATGACTTTACTTAAAGGAAATTGGCTAAATTTATAAGTCACCTTACCTGTCTCTAAACGTTCTATTGATAAAAAATCATTAAGAATATTATCCAGATATTTTACTTTGTTTTTGATCGTATCCAGATGTTTTTCTCTTTTTTCTTGTTGTTCTGTTTGGGTATATTTTCCTGCTAATGTTGCAGAGGTAAGAATACCACTTAAAGGCGTTTTAAATTCGTGAGAAACGAGCGATAAAAATTTTGTTTTTAACTCACTAAGGTCTCTCTCCTTTTTTAAAGATTCATTCGTCTTCGCTTCTGCTTCCATACGAAGGCTTACTTCTTCTTTTAATTCTTGTATGGTATGATGCAATTTTTTTGTGCGATCCTCTATCCTTTGTTCTAACTTCGTATTTAAATCTTGTATTTGCCTTTCTTGTTTTTTACGAAACGTAATATCGATAACCAAAGCCATTACATAATTATTACCATAAATTGTAAATGGATTTAAACCAGCTTCTACAGGAAAAACAGTTCCATCTTTTCGAATACCAAAAAGATCCCGTCCTTTTCCCATATTTCGCTTTTCGCTATGATTTACAAAACCTTCAAAATGATTTTTATGGTTGTGGTGGTATTTTTGAGGAATCAGGATATTTAAATGTTTTCCTTTTAACTCCTCTTTTTCATACCCAAAAATAGTATCGGCAGATCCATTAGTAGCAACTACAACCTGATCTTCATTTACTACAATAATACCTTCTGAAATGGCTTCAGAAAGTAGCTTGAAAATATTATTCTCTTTTTCGAAAACTTTCATTTTCCAAAAATAAGGATTTTGATTTGTTAACACGACTGATAAATATCATAAAAAACCTCGGCATAGCTACCTAAATTTATCCTAAATAAACTATAAATTATTGCACGATGAACACTTCAAAAAATATAGAAATAGAATTTTATCAAAATCTAGGCAAGTTATTTTATGCAATTGCAGCTTCGGATAAAGTAGTCCGAAATTCTGAATACGATTCTTTACGGAACATTGTGAAATCAGAATGGTTAAAAACAGGCACTATAGAAGATGATTTTGGCGTAAATGCTTCCTACCAAATAGAAATTGTTTTTGATTGGCTGGATTATGAAGAAGAATTAAATGCCGAAGAGTGTTTTGAACAATTTGAAGCGTATTACAAAGAAAACACCTCCTCTTTTACTGATAATCTAAAAAATCTAATCTGGGATACTGCCAACACTATTGCAGGTGCTTTTTCAGGAAAAAATAAATCTGAGTTAATACTCTTAGGACGATTAAAACTAATTTTTGAAAAACAGTAATTAATTCTACATACACATTATGGAATTTATTGATTATTATAAAGTATTAGGCATTTCTAAAAAGGCTTCGCAAGAGGATGTCAAAAAAGCATATCGAAAATTAGCGCGAAAATACCATCCCGATCTTAATCCTAATGATAAAAAAGCAGAACAAAAATTTAAAGACATTAACGAGGCCAATGAGGTTTTAAGTAATCCCGAAAATCGAAAAAAATATGATCAGTACGGAAAAGACTGGAAACATGCTGAAGAATTTGAAAAAGCGAAACAATCACAACAACAATATAAAAGACCTAATTCCCAAGAGCAATATAAGGAGTTCTCAGAAAGTGATTTCTCAGATTTTTTTGAAAATATGTTTGGTTCCTCTGGCAGGAGTTATAAAAGCAACCAAGTAAAATACCGAGGCGAAGATTATAATGCAGAGTTGCATCTAAACCTATTAGATGTGTACACAACAAGCAAAAGAACACTAACTATCAACAACAAAAATATTAGAATTACAATTCCTGCAGGAGTAGAGAACGGACAAACCATAAAAATAAAAAATCATGGAGGCCCAGGATTAGGGGGCGGACCAAACGGAGATCTGTATATTACTTTTATAATTGAAAACAACACTGCTTTTAAAAGAGATAAAAGCAATTTATACGTAGACAAAAGCATTGATATATATACTGCAGTTTTGGGAGGAGAAATTACTATAGATACTCTGGACGGAAAAGTAAAATTAAACGTTAAACCAGAAACCCAAAATGGCACTAAAGTAAAACTAAAAGGAAAAGGGTTTCCCGTATACAAAAAAGAAGGAACCTTTGGAGACCTTTACATTACCTATGCTATTGAAACTCCTAAAAACCTTTCTTCAAAACAAAAAGAATTATTTAGAGAACTATCTAAACTTTAAATACACAACCAATGACTAAAAAGCATCTTATACCTGTTATAGAATTTTGTAGTAATCATGAAATAGAATTTTCATTTATTGACTCTTTGCACGAATTTGGATTAATTGAAACCATTATAGAACAAGACACTATTTTTTTGAATTCTGAGGAATTACCAAAACTCGAACAAATTTTACTTTTTAATAAAGAACTAGAAATCAATCTTGAAGGTGTCGAAGTTATTATGCGCTTACTAGAACAGGTTCAAAAAATTCAACACGAAATGAATACTTTAAAAAATAGATTAGGTTTATATGAGAATTTATAAAAAACGCCTATTCGCTTTTTTAGATGATTGTTATCATATTTTTTGATGATTTTCCAACCTATTTTTATATCTACTAAAAATAAATGTATGAAAACCCTAATTACCTGTTTTATATTCATAAGTTTTATTTCTTGTAAAAAAGAAATCTCTACTAAACAACCTTTAGAACAAAAAGAAACAGAAACCGAGCAAATTACTCAAGAAGAAACAACAAGTACTACCTCTTTTTTTTCTGAAGAAAACCTAGAATTAAATCAAGAAAAAACTAAATCCATCAAAAAACAACGATTGATAAAAGCCGAAGATGATAAGGTTCAATTACAGGAATTAGTTATTTCTAAAAATTTTGTAAAAGATGAAGATTTATATATTTTAGAGTACCGATACCCTTATCTTAATGAAAAAATAGATTCTAATTATGCTGTTTTTAATGATTTTATCACAGAAAATTACCTAAATATTGAAAAAACTGAAAATCAAATTCTTGAAGACAAAGAGTTATTATGCGATACTTTAAAAATTAATAGATTTAGAGATAAAAGAAGTATTGATTATAAAATTTATAGTGTAAAAAATGACCTTATAAGTGTAGTACTCTACAAAGAGAACTACTACTCGGGGATGCTACACTCTACCTACTTGTTTGATTGTGTAAACTTTGATCTTAAAAATCATGATTTTATTTATTTCGATGATTTTTTTGAAACTGGATCAGACGACGAAGTATTTACGACAATAAATACTATCATCATGGAGGGCATTGACTCTGGAGAATTATTTTATGATTGTTGGGAACTCTCTAAAGGAGATTTTAAAGCATATAAAAACAATTTTGTAATAAACGACAATACAGTAGAGTTTTATTTTGATGATTGTGTTATTTGCCCATCCTATACAGGCACCTACTCTATCGAAATCCCAATTAAAGATATAATGCATCTTATTAAAAAATATAATGATAAACCCAAAATAAGTTGAGGAGGTATTGTTTGTCAATGCTTATTTTGAAATCAAAATATTTTTTTAGAAACCACCTTTATCAAATTCTCTAAATGGTTATAGGTTTATCTTATATGATAAATTTTGTTATCAGAAAGATCTGGGTAAGCCAATGCTTTATCTTATTTTAGTATCTTATAATAATACTTGGTATACTTAAAAAATATTAAATATAAACAGATGAAAAATAGTTTTAATAATATCATTGATTCAGAAACACCAGTATTGGTAGATTTTTTTGCAGAATGGTGTGGTCCTTGTAAAATGCTTGCTCCTATTTTAAAACAAGTAAAAGACGAATTAGGAGATAGTATTAAAGTTATAAAAATAGATGTAGATAAAAATCAACCTTTGGCTGCAAAATATCAGGTTCGGGGAGTTCCTACCATGATTTTATTTAAAGAAGGAAAACAACTTTGGAGACAATCTGGAGTATTACAAAAAAATGATCTTATAAGTATTATCAATTCGAATCGTTAATTATGTCATTTGCCAAGTATATAGATCATACACTACTAAAAGCCAATGCAACTGTTAACGATATAAAAAAACTCTGTACCGAAGCAAAAGATTATGCGTTCTATGCGGTTTGTATAAACAGTTATTATGTAGGACTGGCAGCTAGCGAATTAAGAAATACTGGTATTAAAATTGCCGCTGTAGCAGGATTTCCTTTGGGAGCTATGTCTTCTAAAACAAAAATTTATGAAGCGCAACAATGCATAGATGATGGTGCTGATGAAATTGATATGGTTCTTAATATAGGATTATTAAAATCCGGATATTATAAGATTGTAGAAGACGAAATAAGTAATATCAAAAAAGCTATTGGAGAGAACACCTTAAAAGTAATTTTTGAAAACTGTTATCTTACCGATGAAGAAAAGAAAATTGCTTGCAGATTATCTTTAAATGCTGGTGCAGATTTTATAAAGACCTCTACAGGTTTTGGAACCAGTGGTGCTACTTTGCAAGATATAAAGCTCATGAAGAGCGAAGTAAAAAATAATATACAAATAAAAGCCTCTGGCGGGATTAGGGATTTAGAAACCGCAAAGCAATATATCGATTTAGGAGTTTCTAGAATAGGAACCTCATCTGGGATTACCATAGTTACCTCCAAATAAAAATTAATACGGAGCAATTTCACGAGGTGCGCTTACGAAAACATATTTTGTTTTCGAGGCAAACGTCATAGAATTAAACTCCACAATGTGGATTAAATGAGTATACATATTGCCGCTAAAAAAGGAGAGATTGCAGAAACCGTATTACTGCCCGGGGATCCTATTAGAGCAAAATGGATTGCAGAAACTTTTTTTGACCATCCCGTTTGTTATACTAAAATCAGAGGAATGTTTGGCTATACTGGTAGCTATAAAGGCAAACCTGTATCTGTACAAGGAACAGGAATGGGGATCCCATCTGCTCTAATTTATTGTCATGAGCTCATTAAAGATTATGGGGTTAAAAATTTAATTCGAGTAGGTTCTGCTGGATCTTACCAAAAAGATATTAAAATAAGAGATATTGTTATTGCCATGGCAGCATCTTCTACCTCTAATATTAATAATACCAGATTTCTCAATTCGGATTACGCGCCTACAGCAAACTTTGATTTGTTCATGAAAGCTGTACAATATTCAAGAAATAATAACATACCTATTAAAGCTGGAAATATTTTATCTTCAGATCAATTCTACGAAGATGATCCTGACTCTTATAAAAAATGGGCAGAATTTGGAGTCCTTTGTGTAGAAATGGAAACTGCAGGACTATATACTGTTGCAGCAAAATATAATGTGAAAGCCCTTTCCATTTTAACCATATCAGATTCGTTGGTTACAAAAGAAAAAACATCCTCAGAAGAAAGAGAATCTACCTTTACTAAAATGATCGAAATTGCTTTAGGAACTCTATAAAAGATACTTTCGGCAATATGTAATACAAACTTCACAAGGGACTTAAATTAGATTTAAGTCCCTTGTGAAGTTTTACGGAAACCTGTTTAACTTTGAAACACAAGTCTGGTTATATCTTAAATGTAATCACTGGTCTATTTGCATGATTTGCAATATCCTCTCCTATGCTTCCATTAAAGAAATGTGCTAACCCTCGTCGACCATGCGTAGGGATTGCTATACAATCTGCTTTTATCTTTTTACTATAGTTAAAAACACCACTTTCTACACTATAATCATTATAATAGACAACCTTGTTATACATTTCAAGGCTTCCTTCATCTGCTTTAAAAAGAAATTCTTTTACTCTTTCTTCTATCTGGTCAGAACTTCTAAATTGTTCTCCTGGCAGATTAACATATAATAAATGTATTGTAGCATTTAAGGAGTTAAATAATTTTTTTGCTTTGTGATATGCTGTAATATTTTCAATCTTAAAATCGCTGGCAAAAACTACATTATCCAGCGTAAAATCATCTACAGGGTTTTTTATCACTAATACAGGAATATCTGAAGTTCGCACTACCTTTTCTGTATTAGAGCCAATAAACACTTCTTCTCTTAAGCCACTAACTCCATGAGATCCCATAACAACAAGGTCTGCTTCTTTTTCATGAGCAACCTCATTAATTTCGCTAAAAATCTTATAGTTTTGTACCGTTTCGGTAACTTTAATTCCTTTTAAATATTCTTTATCTAAAAAAGTGCTAAACCTTTTTTCAGCAAGTTTCATATAAAACATTGCTTCATTTGCCTCTTGAGTTTCATCTTTTATTAATACAGCCTCAGATAACCCTAGCATATGTAGTACTATAATTTCGGCATTTTGTTGTTTAGCTAATATTGCAGCAGCTTTCAATGCATATTCTGAGTATTCAGAAAAATCTATTGGTACAAGAATTTTTTTCATAGTTAACTGTTTTTATACTATCAAAGTTATGGAATATTTATCCTTTTTGAAATGATAATTATCATATCTATATCCTTCTTATACAAACAACAGATTTATAGTATCTTTCTGTTTTATAAAAATAGGATGTTGAAACATTATAAAATTACCGTAACAGGAAAAGTACAGGGAGTATGGTATAGACAAAGTACCCTAAACCAAGCTAAAGAACTTAATATAAAAGGATTTGTAAAAAACCTGGATACTGGAGAGGTATATATAGAAGCAGAAGCTCCTGAAGAGCAACTAAAAATTTTGTTAGACTGGTGCGCTAAAGGCCCCGAATTTGCAAGAGTAGATGCGGTTTCTTTTAAAGAAAGTAGTTTAGAGTACTTTGAAGATTTTGAGGTTTTGTGTTAGAGGTACAAAGTCCCTAAAATTTCTTTTACTAAAGAGTAAATCAAAAAAATTATATACTAGTTTCAAAACATTTATATTTTATTATTAAATTTTTCAGACTAATCCTTAAAATCACAACATAAAGAAAAAAGTAATATTTTTTAACATTTTAATAACATTATTTTTTACCGAATACATCACTTTTTTTATCTAATTTAGTAACAGTTAAAAAAAGAAACAGTCTTTCATTTAACCGTTATGGATTTGTCAATTTCCTACCCTTGTACAAATCTTTTCAGTCACATTTTGATATATTCCAAGAATTACTATTCTAGGCTAAGGGATTTCAACTCTTATTGTTAGATAGTTATTCTTATCATTATAAAAAAAAATTAGAAACAAAGCTATATGGCAGATTTTTTCTTTTATACCGATCCCTTATCTTTAATAGTACAAAGTATTGAACTAGATCAAGGGTGGTTTGGTCCTGAAATTGAGTCAAATGGCTCCTTAAGTAATCAAAGATATTGTTTAGACAACTTTAATATAGCAAACCGTAAGGCACCGGCATATGCAGTATCAGATTCTATTGTTTTATTTCAATACAATGACAAGGGATTATTAAATGCAATTTTAAAACCATTAAATCAACCTCAAGGATTTGGTCAGTCAAATATTGATTTTTTTATTTATAAAGGATTAAATCCAAGTTGGCTTTTTGAAAATTATAATGCTAGTAAACCCTTTGAAAATTATGCCATCAATGCTTCGAATAATGCAAATGACATTAGAAAAAAACTTTATGATGATCATAAAAACAATGTCAAACAAGGCTTAACAACTTCTGAAAAACCTAAGTCCGAAAATATCGGCACTCTTTACAGAGAAATAATTTCTCCTTCTGGAGATGATCTTATTTTTGATATAAAAGACGAAGTTCTGATCAATAAAGTTTTTTTTATACGAGATGATATTCAACTTCCTTTAGTTAAAGCCGGAACGCTAATAGGTCAGTTTTCCGATCCAGATTCCTCGTCTTTACCTTCTTCCAAAGTAGGCTTTCAAATAATTGAAGAACGATTAGGATATGAGTCTACTATGAAAATAGCTCGAACATATCAACATATTTTGGATGTTGGGGTAGAACCTTTAGGAGAAAAAAATACCCCTCAGAAGTTTTTGTATAATCATAAAAAAGAAGAAATACTTCATTATTATGATGTGTGTGCTTTTTACGGAACTTTACACAATAATAAGATAACCGTACTTGAAATGAAAGATGACGGATCAAGTGTAAAAATAGAAAATTTTAATACTCTTTTAAACCCCTTCAGAAATAAAAACAACATCTATATAGATGTAAAAAATGGACAAAACTACTCTTATAATTATTATCAAGAATATGAAGAGGAGGATTTTATAATAGAACATACAGGCATTGATGATCCAGATAATGATTTTGATAAGCGTTCTTATATTGGGTATTATAATAACACAACTACACCTCTTAAAACTAATGGTTGGCCTCGAATTTCAACAAAAATTGATGTTATTAAAAAAAATGGAAACCTTAGTTTTTTACTTACTATTCCTAATTATGTTTTACAATCTTTTGATGATGGTAGCCCATCGGTTAATGTTGTGCCTAATGAATCTATCCTATTTGTGATTAATGGAAGAATAAAAACTGGCGGTAGTTTTGTAGATTATGTGGGATTCTCAAGAGATAAATACGGAAGTATACTTAGCAATACATTAACTTTTGAAGGATGGAATGATACAGAATCGGATACCAAACTTTTTCTGGGCAGTATGATGATTCGAATAAAACTATTTTATCATAGCATAGGTACTACATCTAAATCCAGACCAGCCGCATTGCTATCCAGACATTATCATTTTCTGGATTTACAATTTCCTATTTTTGATATGCAAAAGGCTATTCCATTTACGTTTGAGGCAAATCGCATTTCTTATAAAACCTATACTACAGATGGCGATCTAATATATAATGACTTTGTTTTTCCTCCAATTTCATACATTCCAGCAGTAGGGATCGCAGAAGATCAAGCTTCTTATGTATTTTATTTATATTCTTATGATGTAGACATATCTGATCTTGCACCAGACTTAGAGTCCAAAGAATGGCCATATCAACTACTCACAGAAAACAGAATCAAAGACGTTTCATTTTTATTTTCTATAACAGAAGATAACTCTAGGGTTGACTTGATAACGAATACTATAAAAAGTGATGCTTATTTACGTTTCTTAGAACATAATTCAAAGTATTTTACACGTCAGCTCGATGTTAGAAAGTTTGAAGCAATTACAATCACAAAACAAGAATTTACCGATCTTCAAAATATTGTAACTAGATTAACCCCAGAAAATAAATTCATTGAAAACACACGTATATTTTTATCGGTGCGGCATGTTTCTAGTGATTTCAGACCTACATACTATACAGAAAAACTAGAATTAGTACTCAAAGGACTTAGAGAAGTTAAAGAAGGAGAATCCCTAAAAGTAGATGAACATATTGTACCTACAGGAGTGTTTATAAACGGTATAACAGATAAGAGATAACATGGCTATATATTCCACACAATCATCAATTGCAGCAATAGAAGAAGAACTAAAATCTTTTATCTCTGAAGGAAAAAAAGATCTTGTTTCTGAGCTATTTAGAGATAATGCATTTCTACAAGACCTTCATAAAGGTAAAAAATTAGAAATTTCGGATAATTTCCCAAGGTCTAATGCATCAGGAGAGCACGTTGTGCTGGTTAAAAAAGCACTTCGTATCGTATTAAGAGAGTTGTCTAGCGAAGATAGAACTATACTTAATGCCTTAGATTTTAACGATCCTAATTATGATGTAAGAACTCGATTACTGGTAAAAAAATTTCAGGAAAAATTCATAGAACTAGATGAGACCGGAACCGTAAACTCAGAAACTATTGCTCGTTTTGATCAGGAGCTACAAAAACTAATTTATGATATAGATAGTGCAACTACCATTTTTAACATTGGAAATCCAGATAATAAAGTAGAACAAATGAGTGTGCTTTATATCCCGGATAATTTCAAAGACCCGGATCATGTTAATCCTAAAGTTGTAGAATCCTCGGGTCCTAGTCCCCAAAATTTAATAGCCCCAATAACCATAAATGCTTATAAAATACCCGACAAAACTCAAAAATCGGAGATACTCAAACTTCCGGTTAATACAAAAGTTTTTGTAAAACACCTCGATCCCGATAGTGGATGGGCACATGTGATTGTAGATTTTCCTGCAAAAGATTTTGAAGCACCTGACAGTGAAAATTTATACCCCATAAAATACCAGAATGAGGATGTCAAAAAAGGAAAAGATGAACTTGATACCATTTTAGAACGTTATATTAATATCAACCTGGTATGGGCAATTTGGAAACCTGGCCGTTTACCTATGCCCGATCCAGATGCCCGGCTATATCGTATTAAAGAATCCGATACTCTTTTGGGACCAAATGGAATTATATCTAAACATAAATACCCGCTCTTGGGACAGGGAACCTATGATAGTAAAACAAGTGATTATTTAAACAATATAGATTTTTCTGGTTATGAACTACAGGATAGAATAGAATATCTGGTCAATTTGTTATTATACTCTAATAACCCAACTGGCATTGATAAAGAAAGATCTGTGCATTTGCAAGGAAATTATGAGTATAACGAAACCGTTATAGAAGACATTAACATCTATCAAATTAGCAATAAAGAAAGGGCTTATAATCAGTTTTTGGACATTCTTTCCAAAAAAGGGAATTACTGGTCGTATGCAGCAGATGCAATAACTAAAGATCCTTATCCAAACTACATTAATATTAAGAAAAACTATTATATGTGGATTCCTGGCAAGCGTTTTGCCAGTTTATTGTTTGCAAAATTACACAAAGATTCCGCTATTGCCTCAAAAATTAGTAATGGTATCAAAAAACAAATTTCCAAAATTTTTAAGCCAGGACAAGGTGTTGGTCTAGGTGCTGTACTTGGGGCTACTTTTGTAGTTCCTATTGGTGTAGATCTAGA
>CAYGUC010000013.1:0-133494 GCA_964353005.1 uncultured Flavobacteriaceae bacterium
TTGCTCCAGTATTACCTGTTACTCCTTGCGCTCCAGTAGGCCCTTGTGCTCCGGTATTACCTGTTGTTCCTTGCGCTCCGGTTGCTCCAGTGTTCCCTGTTGTTCCTTGTGAACCAGTAGGTCCTTGCGCCCCAGTAGGTCCAATAGGCCCTGCGGATATTAAAGAAGATAAATCTACAGATCCGCCATCTTCAAGACTTAAAATATTTGTAATAGGATTAAAGGATAGTTGTTGATTGTCATTACTGTTACATAAACTACTCCAACTGTTATTATTATATTGAAAAACACAGTTGTCATCTATATTGTATATTAAAGCTCCATTTAAAGGAGTAATAGCATTCATTTGGGCAGTAGTAACTCTAGTAAGTACAAATGTTTTATCAATGCTTTCTAATTCAAGAACAGAATACGGGTGTATTTGATTTGGATCGTCACCAATCTTAACTTGCGCTTGTGTATACAAAAAAGATAAAAATAAGAATAGAAGTGGTAATTTTATCTTCATATTTATGTTTTGTTTTGGGGTAAAACTTATTGTAATTATGGTATAACTATAACAGTTAGTTTAGTTTAAAATACTACTTGTTACTTTTTAAATGATAAATATAAAATGTTAAAGTGTTAAAACATAATTATCTTAACAAAGATATAACATTTTCGATAAAAAACAATTTTTAACGATAAAAGACATTTTTTTAATTTTTTTTTGCATTAAAAAAAAATAACTTTTCTTTTTTTTAATGTAAAAAATATAAATACATTTGCATCAGTAAAAGCGGGAGTAGCTCAGTTGGTAGAGCGTCAGCCTTCCAAGCTGAATGTCGCCAGTTCGAACCTGGTCTCCCGCTCTAAAAGAGGTCTTATTTTAATAAAATAGGACCTCTTTTTTTTATTTATGTATGGTATTAACTTGTAATATGTATATTCGTTATTTTACATTAATTAAAAAAATAGGTTTTGATAAATTTTAATTAAAAATGAATAGTAGAAATTTTACCAATATTATAAGGTATTTCATGGATGAATGGTTGCCTCCTGCAATTAGAGATTCTAAGTTTTTTATGTATCTTTTTTATTATTATGCTTATAGAGGAAAAGATATTAAAACAATAATGAATCTGAAATCTGTTATTTTTAAATGGACGGATAAAGAATTTTCAGATTTTTATTCGAATAGGAATACGCGATTTTCTAATAGTAGAGTAACAGATATGTCTAGTCAATGTATTAATTATGTCTTTGATAATATTGTATGTGATAACCATACTCTTTTAGATGTAGGTTGCGGTAATGGTTTTTTACTTGATTATGCTACTAAAAAAGGTTTTAAAACAACAGGGTGTGATATTATAGATGGAAAAAGTTTTGAGCATAGTGATTACTATCAGGCTAATATTGAAAACTTACCTTTTAAAGATGATTCTTTTGATGTTGTTATGGCTACACATACCTTAGAACATGTATTGGATTTTGAAAAAGCAGTAAAAGAATTAAAACGTATTACAAAACACAAGTTATGTGTTGTGGTTCCTTGTCAAAGAGCGTATTATTATACTTTGGATGAGCATGTTAGATTTTTTCCTTATAAATGGATGTTAGAACAAGAAATGAAAATGAAATTTTATACTTGTGAAAAAATTCATGGAGATTTAGTTTTTATTGGGGATATAGAAAGAGAGAAACAAGATGGAACGTTATCTAAATAATATTAGAGTGGTGTTTAATTTTATTTGTTTTCTATTTTGAAACGATTTAGTTTTTTGATAAAATTTTTAGGAATTATTCTTTTGTGTCTTTTACTTTATAAAGTTGGATGGAGAGAAACTATTGATTCCATTAAAAAAATTCCCTTTACCTATCTAGTTATTTCACTTTTTACTTTTTGGATAGCGTTTTACTTAAAAAGCCTCAGATGGAAGATTATATCTAATTCTTATGGGATCCCTTTGAAAGGAAGTCAAGCATTTAAAGTGTTTTTTATTGGAATTTTTCTAGCTAATATTACTCCTGGTAAATTAGGAGATTTTGGCAGGTTGTTTTATATTAAAGATCAAATACCTAATCAAAAAATTGGATGGTCTAGTCTTATAATGGATCGTGTTTTTGATTTAATTTGTTTACTCTTTTTTAGCGTTATAGCTCTTCTTTATTATCAGGTAAACTTTGATATTATAAAATGGAATGATAATTATTGGTCTTTAGCAACATGGATTGCTGTTTTGATATTTGGAATTCTTCTTTTTGTTTTACTTTGGAAGAAAATTAAAAAAATAGTGATTCCTTGGTGGGAGGTTTTTAATTCTCATAATCTTAAAGTAGTAAGTTTTTGTACATCTATTGGGCTTACCGTTTTTAGTATGGTATTAATTTATGGAGTTTTTAATTATTTGGCATGGGGAATGAATATACCAATTAACCATATAGGGTTGTTTCTTGGTACTTTTGTGTTAGGTGTATTGACATTATTACCGATTACAGTTCTAGGTATAGGAGTTAGAGAAACATCGTTAGTGGTTATTTTTCAGATGTATAATCTTCCTTCTCAAGATGCAATAGCTTTATCGTTAACTGTTTTTTTATTACAAATCATTTCTTTTGTTCCCGGAGCAATATGGTTCTATCTTTCTCCTATTGACTTTAATGAATTAAAAAGTTTAAAATAATAAAGTGTATTAATGCTAAATTTAGCTTTTTGATGATGTGTACAATAGTTTGTTTGTCTTTTATTATTAGTCAACTTTTTATCCTTTGTTTATAAGGGAATACCCCTTGATAAGATGGGTCAACCCCATCCAGAAAGGGAGGTAGACCGATACTTTATCGACTAAAGCTGATATTTTGATCTTTATAAGTGATAATTTACAGGTTCGGGCTGATACTATATCTATTCAAACTGATATTTTGATCCTTCGAGTTGATAGTTTATCGATTTGATTTGATATTTTGACCATTCGAATCTGTAAATTATCACTTCGAGAAGATATTCAGACCCTTTTATTTGATAAATTATCAGTTCGAACCACCTTTCAGGGACTTCGAAGTACTTCAATGCCTTTTAGAACCATCATTTTATCTGCTCGACATACCTAGGCGGGTGGTTAGTGCCCCTATTGTATCAATTCTAAGGGAGATTGTTCAATAAAGTGTTTCACTTCTTTTGGGGGTTTTCACTACCTCTTAGAGTCAAAGCATATAATCCCTTGGAAAGCTTCGAGATCAATAATTTATTTAGATAATCTTTCATTGTCTTGTATGTCCATCCACATTGCAAAAAGAAAGGATTGAAATCCTGAAATAGTAAGGAAGATGAATATGATTAAATAATCTGTAGGTGTTTTAGAATCCGGGTTAATGAAATTAACTACTAATTGGTAAAAGAAATATATGTTTATTGTAGCTATGATAAAAGAAGTCCAGTATAAAAGGTATAGCGGATGAAAGCTTCTGTACAGATATTTTGTTTGCAAACGTTTGAAAAAGGAACGAATAAGAAGAAATAAGATAGGTAAGGATACTTTTATAATATTTAATTTAGACTTTTCGCCAACACCATATATAGGTTTGATCTTTACTTCTCGAATAGTGCAAAATGCTATGTTTAATTTTACCAATAAATCATTGGGCATCCCATACCTTTTATATATATCATAAAGGGGGATGGAGTTTAGAGCATTGTTTGATATCGCAGTATATCCACTTTGTGTATCTGAAACCCCCCAGTAGCCAGATGCAATTTTTGTAAGAATACTTAATATAGAATTTCCTAAAAACCGAACTCTGGGAATTATAACCCACGCACTTTTGTGAATTAATCTATTTCCTTTTACATAGTCTATTCCTTCTTGTATGACAGGATTGCATATAGATTCTAGTTCATCTGGATCCATTTGACCATCACCTGCCATTACTGCTGTACAATCAATATCATGATCTTTACACCATTTGTAACCAGTAGCGATAGCTGCTCCAACACCTCCATTGACTAAATGTTTAATGACTATTGTCCTTTCATTTTCTGGGTTTGTATTAAGAATTTCAATTGGAGTAAACTTTTTGATTTCATCAATACTTTTTTGTTTCACCTCTATATCTGCACGATTGTATAGGTTAGGAACAATTTCTTTTGTAATATTAGATGTTATAGAAAGAGGAGAGGTGTTTTCTTTGAGATTTTTCATAACAACACCAGCAGTGTTATCTATAGACGCATCGTCAACAATAATTATTCTGTCAACAAAATCTGGCATACTGTCCAGAACTATTTTTATTTGTTTAGCTTCATTATAACAAGGAACTACTACTGCTATTGTTTTATTGTTAAGCATTTAGAGGTGGTCTTTTAATTGTTAATGTTGTCTTTTGCCCATTTTAGATTATTTTTGGCTAACTGAAAATCAGGTTTAATTTTAATAGCTTTTTCACAAGCTTCTGCTCCACGTTTCCATTCTTTTAATTGATTATAAGCAGCACACATATTATTATATGCGTCAGCACTATTTGGATCTAATTTTAGCAATTCTTCACAAGCAAGAATAGACATTTTATATTTTTTGTTTTTATAATATTTAAAACTAAGATCTAAATATAATGTTGGAGATGGGGTGTTTTTGATTTTATCAATGATCTTATTAATTTCTTCTTCTGGAGTTGTTATGTTTTTAGAAATAAGATTTAATAATTCTTTAGATTGTCTGTGATTAGGACTTTTTTGGATAGCCTTTTTTAAATAAGTTTCGGCTTCATTATATTTTTTTAATTTCACTAAATATCGAGCATAATAATAATCTGGAGCGGGAGAAGAAGTGTTTAGAGCTATGGCAGTTTTAAAATGGTCAACTGCTTTTGTGTGATTATTCATTTCTCCATTTAGAATAGCGAGATTAACATGTAAAGTATAATAATTAGGGCTATATTTAAGAGCTCTATTAAAATACTCAAGAGCAACTTCATAATTTCCTTTTTCCATGTGTGTCAAGCCATAATTCATAAGGCCTCTTCCGTTTTTAGGACTTTTTACTACAACATCTAGCCATAAGGAACCTGGAGAATCCCACACTTTATTTCTTTGAACTGTTCCAAAAGAATATGCACTAATGATACTTACAAATATTAATGCTATTTTTAAAGAATTTTTGTTTTTTTGAAGAAGATTATATTTTTCTAGAAGTATTAATATTCCCCAAGGAACGGCAATAAAAAGACCTACAAATGGGAAAAACATTCTATGATCATTTGCAATTTGAAATAAGGGGTTTAAGGTAGTAGGTAATAAGGCTATGAAAAACCATGCAATTCCAAATGCTATTGGTCTCATTTTTTTTATAAGAGCCGTTTTGAACATTATAATAAGTAATCCTACGACAATAAGGAGACCAGATATTATTCGAATGTCATACCAGGGTTTAATAATTACTATATCTGGATCTGCACTTAGGTTTATAGGTAGTATGAAATTACCTAGATAGTGTATGATAACATAAAATTGCGTACTAATATATTCAAATTTTGTTACCAAAAAATTAGTAGAATCTGTAGATTTAGGAGTTAAATAATATTGATTAAATAGAAAAAGTATAATTGCAACAATTCCTGCTGGAAACACTTTTTTAAATATTTTGATTATTTTGAGTTTGGTGTCTTTTTTAAAATTAGTAATTAAATCATATTCTTCAAAAAGAAGAACGTATATAAAAAGAATAGGAAAAAACATTACTCCAGTTTGTTTTGTCCAAATCCCTATTACCATTGTAAAAATATATATATACCATTTTTTTCCAAAAGGATGAATATACAATAGTAAAGAAGCAACTATACATAAGGTCGAAAAAGAATCGGATCTGGCACATATATAATTAATAGTTTCTGCATTAGCGGTATGAAGAGCAAACCATGCAGTTGCAAAAAGAGCAGTGGCACCAATTAATTTGTTTTTAGAATCAGATTGTATGTAAATGTGTTTTGATAAATGGAAAAATAGTACTATTAAAACTAAAAACCAGAAAAAAATATGATAGTGGAAATATCTTGGATTTAATCCTCCTGCAAAATAATAGTCTATTGCATTTTGAAAAGTAACCATAGGTCGGTATGCTCTATTTGCAGGAAGAGAGCTAAAAGTGTCTGCATTTGTAAAAAATTCTGTCCAATTTTTTAAACTTCTTATAGATTCATTTTCAAAAATAGTATGTGTATCATCGAAGAAAAATGGATTATCAAAGTGATTGAAATAAACCAATAGAGTAACAAAAAGTATTCCTATTAAAGTTATGAATTCAATTTTTCTAGGGGTGAATTTTTTAAACATTTGTTATTTATAATTTTATGCACTTTAACAAAAGTAAATTATCATAAGAAATAATATGTTTCTTCTAAAAAAAATAGTGTAGTACTTTTTAATAATAAGAAGAGTTGGGATTAAATATAATAGTTTTATATTGTTTTTGTATTTTTAAAATATGGTTTTTTACTCATTTTACTAAGTCGAAACTAATTTAGTGATTTTTAAATAATGTAATAAAAGAATATAAACTATCGTGATAGCCGAAGTAAACAAAAATGAATTATATTATATTTGAGAATCTCTTTGTCTAAAAGTGGCAAAATCATTTTTCTAAAGAAGTTTTGTTTTGATGCTGTTGTGTTATAGAAGTATTTAATCCGTTTTAAAAGTATTCAATGATTTTAAATTTCATAGACTTTATGGTTTTCTACAATACTTTTACTAATAAAAGATTGTTTTGAAGATGAAAAAAACACATATTTCAATAATAGTTTCTTTGTTTAATGAAGTAGATGGAGTAGATCATTTTTGGGGTTTATTAAAAGAAATATTACTTAAAGAGAACGACTTTTTTTTTGAGATTATATGGGTAAATGACGGAAGCACTGATGGTACACAAGTACTAATTGACAAAATTAGAGAAAAACATTTTGTAGAGAATATAAAACATGTTTCTATAGAATTTTCTAAAAATTTCGGGCATGAGTCTGCTATGATTGCTGGTATTGATAATTCTACAGGTGATGCGGTAATATGTATAGATTCTGATGGGCAACATCCTCCAGAAGAAATTCCTAAAATGATTAATGCTTATGCAGATGGTTTTGATATTGTTTTGATGCAACGAGTATCTCGTAACGATAATAGTTATTTGAAAAAGAAATTTTCTAAGCTTTTTTATAAGATTATAAATTTTCTGTCTACTATACGTTTTGAAGAGAATTCAACAGATTTTTTCTTGATTTCAAAGCAAATAAAAGAAATTTTAGGAGCTAATTTTAGAGATCATAACAGATTTATAAGAGGCTTTATTCAATCTTTAGGGTTTTCAAAAAAAACTCTTTTGTTTAATGCTCCATCCAGGCAATATGGAGAGAGTAGTTATTCTTACCTTCATCTTGTAAAACTTGCTTTTAATGCTATTTTTTCATTTTCAAATAAACCCTTAAGAATAAGTATATTTTTATCCATATTTTTTGTTCTGTTTACAATAGGAATGATAGTATATACTTTTTATACTTACTTTTATATAGCAAAAGGACCTTCGGGATACACAACTATAATTATTTTTATGTCAGCATCTTTTTCCATTCTATTTATTACATTATCGGTTTTATCTCTTTATTTTGAAAAGCTTATACAAGAAATGCGTAGACGACCTATTTATATAATAAAGCAAAAAAAGGATTAATATGAGGCAGTTTATTGGCGTTATGAATCGTTATGAGTTGTTTTTGAAAAGTAAAAAAGGACTATTAGTTATTTTACTTTCTGTATTGCTTTTTAATACATTTTTATATATTAAAACAGAGTATAAAAAAATTCCTGATATTCAAGCTCGTAAAGACGCTGCTGGATTCTCTCATGATAAAGCAAATCGATTTGCATATTTTTTTTACTATCTGGGGCATTATCCCTTAGCTACAATAAATACAGATCTGGAGTACTCTAAAAAAGGAGCGGAAAAAGAAATAGATCAAAGAGGAAAGGATTTAATAATGGAGTATATGCACTGGTCCAGATTAGGAGAGTCAGCAAGGATTTTTGCATATATGCCTAATGCTTACATGAAAGGTTCTCCAGAAAACCCTTCTATTAAATTATTTAATGCTATTGTATTTACGGTTAGTCTTTTTATACTGTTTTTTGGGTTTTGGAGGATAAGGAAGCCATTATTTGGTTTTTTACTGTTATTATTGATTAATTGCACTCCTTTTTTTATATACGAAGTGTATTGTAATGAAAATATCTTCGGATTAATGGCTTCCTGTTTTTTTATAATATTGGGGCTTAATATATCTCTTTTGTTTTCTAAAGTTGATCCTTTTAAATATGGGGTTTTGGCTGTTTTTTCGGGGCTTTTAATAGGTTTTTTTAGTGAATTTAGGAATGAAATTTCTGTAGTGATTGTTTCATTACTGTTACTTTATACATTATCAACAAAAATTAAAATAAGAACAAAAATCATTTTTATTTTTATTGCTATTTTCTTTTTTAATGCAAGTAAGACTATTCTTAGAGATTACTTTAGTTTAAAATTTGAAAAGACAATGCATCTTGTTGGTAATAATAAAGGTCATATTTATAACGGGCCAAGGTTAAGTGGTCATAATTTTTGGCATCCTGTTTTTTGCGGGCTAGGGGATTTTGATACCAAATATGGATATGAATGGTATGATGTTATAGCATATCAATATGCAATTCCTATTTTGCAAAAAGATTACGGAATGCAAATTAACTATTCAGGAAAATATATAACCGATGATTATTATGATGCTTCTAAATTATATTACAAAAAGCCAGAAGAACTCCCAAACTACGAAAAAGTTGTTAAAGATAAAGTAATTGCTGATATAAAAAGTGATCCATTATGGTTTGGTACTATTATAATAAAAAGAATATTTAAAACATTAACAGCAACGATACCAGTTCCTTATTTAGGTTGGTTATTAATGCCTTTGTTATACTTTTTGTTTAAAAGAAAGAAATGGAACTTTATTAGTCTTATTGTGATTTCTCTTCCTTTGTCTGCTACTTCAATTCTTATTCATTCAGGTAAAGGAACCACGTATAATTCACTTTTTTTGTATTTTGTTTTGGTAATTATTCTCGGACTTATTTATGAATATTATACTAATTTTGAAGAGTCAAATAGCTCTAAATAGAGTGTGTACTGGTTTTAAAAAATAGAAAGGCCTGTTAAAGTAGTTAATTGTTCTAAGGAATACATTCCTAATTCAGAGTTTCCTTTAGAGTTTAAAGGGGGGCTCCATACAGTAACGGTATAGTGTCCTGGATATAAAGCTACGATTCCTCCACCTACACCACTTTTACCGGGTAGTCCAACTCTAAAACTAAACTCACCAGCCTCATCATAAAAACCACAAGTTAGCATAATAGCATTGATACGTTTTACTTTTCTTGAAGGGATTATTTGTTCTTGATTGTACAATAATTTCCCTCCATTAGCATATACCATAAATGCTTTGGATAACTCCTCACAAGACATTTCTATCGAACATAAATGAATGTATAAGTCTAAAACAATTTCGATGTCATTTTTAATATTCCCAAAGGCTTTCATTAAATTTAGTAAAGACATATTACGATAGCTATTTTTCTTTTCAGATTCAAAAACGTTACGATTTATGCCTATATTCTTGCTGTTTACTAATTTTTGTATAAAATCAAGAAGATCATTTTTTGGGTTTTCTAATTTTGAGACTAAAACATCACATACTACTAAAGCACCTGCGTTGATAAAAGGGTTTCTAGGAATTCCATTTTCATATTCTAATTGTACTAAAGAATTAAAAGGATCTCCAGATGGCTCAACATCTACTCTTTCAAACAACTTATCTCCTAATAGTAGCATTGCTTTTGTAAGAGCAAAAACTTTAGATATACTTTGTATAGAAAACTTCTCTGTATTATCTCCAAAATGATAATGACCAGAATTAACACAATATAAATGCATTCCAAGTTTAGTAGCTTTTATTTTTGCTAATTCAGGAATATAAGAGGGAACTTTTCCTGTGTAGTCCATACAAGATAACTCATTTTGTATAGAAGTAAGTATTTTTTGATATTCCATATAGCGTTTCTAGCTTAATTCAGATAAAGAACTATTAGCTTGTATTTCATACGGAGCTTTATTTTTTTCGAAAATTCTAGCGGTTAGATTTCCTTTAAGAGTAATATCATTTTTATAAACTCTTAACCAACTTCCTTCTCTTAATCCTACTACAGGTTGTGGGTTTAAATTGTGAAATTCTTTAATCCTTGTTTCTCTTGTCTCTCCTTTATGGGTTGATGTTGGATCTGGATCTAAATAATGTGGATTTATATTAAAAGGTACTATTCCTAAGGTTTTAAAATTAGGAGGATATACTATTGGCATATCATTAGTGGTTTTCATATTTAAACCACAAATATTGCTTCCTGCACTTGTTCCTAAATATGGTATCCCAGAATTTATTATTTCTTTTAAAGGTTCTATAATGGCATTTCTGTATAGTTGATCTACTAATAAAAATGTATTTCCTCCTCCTGTATAAACACCTTTTGCCTTTTTTAATGCCTCGATGGGATCAGAAAACATATGGATACTAACTATTCTTTTGTTTATCTTTTTAAATATGTTGTTAACACCGATAGTATATTCATCATGAGAGATACCTCCGGGACGTGCATAGGGTATGAAAAGTATTTCTTCAGCGTCAGCATATAAATCTAGTAAAGCTTCTTGTAGATATGCTAAAGGCTCACTTCCGTGAACAGTAGACGTGCTTGCAATTATACAGTTTTTCATGTAATTTTTTTATAAAGGTAGTTTAACGTTTTCTTTTAATAAAATCTTCTGTGAAAATAAAAAAATGTAGTATATTAAAAAATAAATTTAACCCTGTTTGTTATGAAAGTAAAATTATCGATTCTGTTTGTTTTTTTTATATGTATTGCAGTGTCAGCCCAGATTACCTCGAGAGTTTTAGTTAATGGAAAAGTTAGTGTTCCTATAGGAGATGATGCCGAGGGAGTGGTTATATATAATCGTAGTACTAATAAAGGAACAATTACAAAAACTAATGGGGTATTTGTAATTAGTGCAGGGATTAATGATCGAATTGAAGTAGTTGCTATGCAATACCAACATTTTATAGTATTGGTAGATAAAGGAATAGTAGATAATAAAAGATTACATATTTTTCTTAAAGAATCCGTAAATCAATTAGACGAAGTAGTAGTAACTCCTTATGATTTGTTAGGTAATATAACTGTAGATGTAAAGAAAATAGGGTATAATAAAAGTGGGGTAGGAGAGGTTGCAGAAGAAACCTCTTCAACAATTAATGATGCAGATTATGATTTTATACCAGATGAATTATCGGATATACATAGTAGAGAATTCTCAAAATTTTCTGAAGAAGGACTAATTAACGGATTAAATTTTGTTAACCTTTTTAAATTAGTATATAAAACTAAAGATAAAACTAAAACAAAAAAGGAAACTGAGGATATTGATGTCAAGATTAGAAACGTGTATAATGATCAGTTTTTTAAAGACTATTTGGCATTAGAAATAGATCAGATAAATGATTTTATCTTCTTTGCAGAAGAAAATGGATTAAACGATGAGTATTTTGAACAAGGTAAAGAATTAGATTTATTACAATTTTTAGCATACCAAAGTAAAATCTATAGAAATCAGTAAATGTCTTATATTGGTTGTAGTAAATTCAAATTATAAAATAGAATTATTTTTGTAGTTCTATGTAATTGTATTAAAAACATATCGTCTTTGGAGATAAAATAACCTGAATTTTATTAAGGAATATGTGGTAAGGTTATTTCTGAAGATGTTTTTATGGCAAAATTTTTACTACCTATATATATACTTTTATCCATATCTGTTTACGGGCAATCTAAGAATTTAAAAGGTAGAATTATAGCAGATTCTCTTCAAGGTTATGCTATAAATATCGTGAATTTCACAAAAGAAATAGGAACAACAAATGATGAAAATGGTTTTTTTGAAATACCAGCGAAACCAGGGGATTCTATTGTTTTTTCATCTGTGCAATATAAGATACGTTCTATTATAGTTCGCAAAGATCAATTTTTAGAAAACGGAGTTACAATTGTTTTGAAACCAGTTATACAGCAGTTAGACCAAGTAAAAGTAAGTAATGTAGAGTTGTCAGGGTATTTAGATGCGGATTTGAAAACACTAGAGTTAAGTCCTTTTGTGGATAACCAAATATTAGGACATCCATTTAGTGATAGACCACAACCAACATTAGCGCAAAGAAGAATTTATACAGCAAGATCTGGGATATTAGACTTGCCTATTAATTATTTAAATGGTAAACTCAAAAAGCTCAAAAAATTAAAAGCTATAGAAGATTTAAATACAATAGTTCAAAAAGGAGAGACTACATTCGATCCCTCCTTTTTTACAAACGAACTAAAATTGCCAGAAAATTTAATATCTGATTTTATGTATTATTGCGCAAAAGACGATTATTTTAAAAATCGTATAGAAAATTCGAACAAACTTACTCTAGTAGAATTTTTTCAAAAAAAAGTGATTTCTTACAAAAAACATAAAGAAATAAATTAACGTAAATTTATTATGGTTTTCAAGTTTGGCATAATTTTTTGATTCATAATCTTAAAATTAATTACTTTTAGCCTTTTACAAGCTTTAAATTATGAAATACACATAAAAGAATGTGCATATTTCATCAGACTGATAAGATATAGTATATGCATAAGAATATAATTCTTTTTGTTTTTATAATGTTTACTACATTAAGTTCCTTTACTACCGCACATAAGTTTTATGTAAGTGTAACACAGGTAGAATACAATAAAGAGCAACAAGCTTTACAAATAATATCCAGAATTTTTATAGATGATATCGAGGATCTTTTAAAAGAAAGGTATGGTATATCTATAGATTTCGATAAAAAAGAGAAAAGTTCAGAAATAGATGAATATTTAACCACTTATCTTAATCAAAAACTGATTTTTGAGGTAAATGGTAAAAAAGTAAATTTTGCTTTTATTGGTAAAGAATATGAAGAAGACCTTATGATTTGCTATTTAGAAATAGAAAATGTTCCTTCTTTAGACAGTATAGTAGTCACTAACGAAGTTTTGATGGATCTTTTTGAAGAACAACAAAATATTATTCATGTAAAAAAAGGGGATCAGCGCAAAAGCTTAATCCTAGAAAAAGAAAAAGAGGTAGGGGTGTTAAAATTTAGTAAATAAATTATTAAACTTTTAAAAAACAACTACTTTGCAAAACCATAACATTTAACTCAAAATTATTATAATGAAAAAGATACTTTTAGTCCTTTCAGTGACTTTTTTGATATCAGGTATTTCATATGCTCAAAATCAAGAAGAGACTAAAAAAGTTCGAGAACTAGGGCATACCAATCAGAACAAATTTAAGCAGATGTATGACGAGTTTGCGACTCCAAATATGTTTAGAACAGCTTCAGGAGCTCCTGGTCCAGCGTATTATCAGCAACAAGCAGATTATAAAATGGATATCGAATTAGATGACAAAAATAAAAAGCTTACTGGTAAAGAAACTATTACATATACCAATAACTCTCCTGATAATTTAGAATTTCTTTGGGTGCAATTAGATCAAAATATGCGGGCAAAAGATTCTAAAACTCCATTAATACAAGCAAATGGAGTAGAACCTGCAGCTACAACAGATGGTTTTTTAACAAAATATCTAGCAGAGCCATTTGATGGAGGTTTTAATATTACAGCAGTAAAAGACAGTAGTGGTAAACCACTTAAATATACTATTAACAGAACTATGATGCGTGTAGAGATGCCTCAGGATCTAAAATCGGGAGAAAAATTTGTATTTTCTATCGACTGGTGGTATAATATTAATGATCATGTTAATGGAGGAGGTAGATCTGGGTATGAAGAATTTGAAGATGGAAACAGAGCATATGTTATTGCTCAGTTTTATCCCCGTATGGCGGTATATAACGATGTGGAAGGGTGGCAAAATCATCAGTTTTGGGGTAGAGGAGAATTTGCATTACCATTTGGTGATTTTGAAGTAAATATAACAGTTCCTGCAGATCATATATTAGATGGAACAGGAGAACTAGTAAACAGAAAAGACGTATTTACAAACGATATGATGAGCCGCTATGAAAAAGCAAAAAAATCATATGATACTCCAGTAGTTATTGTTACACAAGAAGAAGCTGTAGCAAAAGAAAAAATATTTTCTGAAAATAAGAAAACATGGAAACTCAAGGCTAAAAATGTCAGAGATTTTGGTTTTGCTACCTCCCGAAGGTTTATTTGGGATATGATGGCAGTTAAAATAGGAGGAAAAGATATTATGGCGGTATCTATGTACCCTAAAGAAGGAAATCCTTTATGGGAAGACTGGTCAACAAAAGTAGTTGCGAGTACTTTAAAATCCTATAGTAGAATGACTTTCGATTATCCATATCATAAAGCTATCTCTGTACATGCAAAAAATCAAGGAATGGAGTATCCTATGATTTGTTGGAATTATGGAAGACCAGATACAGATGGTACCTATAGCGATCGTGTAAAATATGGAATGATGAGTGTTATTATACATGAGGTAGGGCATAACTTTTTTCCGATGATTGTTAATAGCGATGAGCGCCAATGGACATGGATGGATGAAGGCCTTAATACTTTTGTACAATACGTTGCAGAACAAGATTTTGGAGAATGGTACCCAAAAGCACTCGGTAGCGATAAAAAATACCCTTCAAGACGAGGTCCTGCAGCCAAAATAGTGCCTTATATGGGCGGAGATCAAAGTTTCTTATCTCCAATAATGTCTCAGTCTAATAATATTCACCAATTTGGTCCAAATGCGTATGCAAAACCAGCAACAGGGTTAAATATTTTAAGAGAGACAATCATGGGTAGAGATTTATTTGATTACTCTTTTAGAACGTATTCTCAACGATGGATGTTTAAACACCCAACACCAGAAGATTTTTTTAGAACTATGGAAGACGCTTCTGCCGTAGATTTAGATTGGTTCTGGAGAGGATGGTTCTACACTACAGATTATACAGATATAGGTGTAAAAGATGTAAAAAAATATGTTGTATCTAAGGTGCCTACATTAGAAGCGCAAAAATTTGCTGCATCTGATAGAAGTTTAAGATTTGCTAACTTTTCTGATCTTGTTTTTATGGTTGAAGAAGGAAGCGATGATTATAATAGAATTAAAGCAAATGGAGGTGTTATTGAAGATGCTACTTCATTGAAAGAATATGTAATGGATAATTTTTCTCCTGAAGAACGTAAAAACCTAAAACAACCTAAGTTTTTCTATGAAATAACTTTTGAAAAACCAGGAGGGTTAGTGATGCCATTAATTGTAGAATACACTTATGAGGATGGAACCTCAGAAACGATAACGTATCCTGCAGAGATTTGGAGAAAAAATAATGAAGAAGTTAAAAGAGCAATCGCATCTGAAAAAACAATAACTAAAATTGTAGTAGACCCTAAACAAGAAACAGCAGATGTCGATATATCCAATAATAGCTGGCCTAAACGAAATAAACTAGGCAAGTTTCAACAATTTAAAAATAAAGTAAAAGGACAATAAAATATTGTTTCTAATAAGATTAAAAAGCCATCTCGAAAAACTTTGAGATGGCTTTTTTCTATATAATATTATTTATATTTGCAGTATTATGATAACATTGCCTTTATTTATTAGTGGAACCGAAATTGCTTTTATAGTTTTTATATTGGTAATGGTATTTGGTGCAGATAAAATTCCTGAAATAGCAAGAGGATTAGGTAAAGGAATGCGAATAATTAAAGACGCTACAAACGATATTAAAACTGAGATCACTAAGAGTGCAGAAAAGCATGGTATAGATACTGATCTCCCCTCCTCAATTACTTCAGATATAAAGAAGGAAATAGAGCAAGTCAAAGAAGATATTGATAAAGTTACTGGTACTATTAAACGTCAGCGCTAAATTTTATACGAATCTCACTTCTGTTTTATTTAATTTTCCTTGTAAAAATTCATTTTTTTTAAGAAAAATCCATTTTTTTTGAATTATTTTTTTCTTTTACAAAAATAGGATTACAGCTCCCGTAAATACTGAGTTTTAACATTTTTATTATAGACTAATTTAGTCTTATGCAAGCATAATAATTGGATTTCTATTGATTATATAACAATGTTAACGTAAAATATTTAAATATAATTTAATATATTAGCTTTATGATTGTAGAAATGATAATTATTCGTATTTTTTTCGAATTTCTCATTTATTAATTTTTCACACAAACTTTTAAAACTTATTCTAAAATGAAAAAAATTATTTTTATTGCTTTAGGGCTAATTCTTGTATTCTCCTGCTCTAAAGAAAACCTTAGTGAAATCGAAGAATCTGGTACAGAATTTTCTGAATCCCAGAAATTACTTTCCGTATCTGAAATCAATAAATATATTGAAACAGAATTAAAACAAAACAATGATGTAGATTGGACAAAAGCACCTGCAATTGTTTTATGGAGTGCTGTAATGCATGGTGGAGAAGTTTTAAGTGTTGGATATGGAGAAAAAGGAGAGAGTTTTTCTACAGAAAAGACTTCCAGATTAAATGATGCTAGAGAAAATGTATATAAAATTATACAATCTGTAGAAGGAGCAAGTAAATCAAATTCACTTGTATCAGCAGACGAAATACTTAACGTGACGGATGTAAAGATAAGCAGTTTACAAACTATTATAGAGTTACAAAAAGCATCTCAAATACGATATTTGGATCCAATAGGTTATGGATCTTATTTAGAAGAAGACACTTCTAGCCAGCAAAAATCTGCAGGATGTAGTCAAAGTGGACAATCTATCAATAGTGGAGATTATAGAGTGATATCTCCTAACGCAAGGTTACCTTGGAATTTTGATATACATAAAGTGCCACAAGCATGGAATTATAGTACAGGAGCAGGAATTACTGTTGGTTTAATAGATACAGGAATTTCTGCAAGCCAGAATTTATTAGGTAGTGGTTTTAATGATGGGGATTCTAATGGTAGAACAGTACAAAGATTTGGAACATTTATCGACTCGCCATGGTGGTGGGCTAATGATACTGATGGGCCTAACGATAAATGTGGTCATGGAACTCAAATGGCATCTGCAATAGCATCTCCACGTAATAATGATTTTATGCCTGTAGGAGTAGCTTATAATAGTAATTTAGTTGCTTATCGAGGAACAGAAGATGTGGTATTAAATGATTATCATGAGCGTAAGGGAGTTAGTAATGCATTAAAAGCACTGGGGAATAGAGGCGATGTTAAGATTATTTCTATGTCTGTAGGATATCCTTGGTCTATTGGTAATGTAAAAGATGCTGTAAAATATGCCTACGGAAAAGGTAAAATGATTATTGCAGCAGGAGGAACTTCTACTACATTTACAAATTGGTATGGAGTTATTTTTCCAGCAAGTATGTCTGAAGCAGTTGCAGTTACAGGAATAAAAGATAATGGATATAATCGTTGTGATATTTGTCATGATGGTAGTAAAATCGATTTTACAATTGTAATGCAAAGAGCAGGAGATACTAACAGAACAGTGCCTGTACTAGGATTTAATACAGGAACACAAGCTTATGTAGGAGGATCTTCTGTAGCAACTGCTACAACTGCTGGTATTGCGGCTTTGGTATGGGCTCGTAATCCTAGTATGACAAGAGCTCAGGTATTAGATAAATTAAAAAGAGCAGGAGAGTTTTATCCTAACCGTAATAGTAAATTTGGTTATGGTAATATAAATGCTTTAAAGGCAGTACAATAATATAAAGAATATTTGGGGAATCTGAGAGTGGAGATCATACATTAAGATCTCCACTTTCTATTTTTAAGAATTATAATACTCTGCTAATGGTTAATCCATCTCGAATAGGAAGTACTACGGTTTCTATTCTTTTATCTTCTATTAAAAGTTTGTTGTATTCTAAAAGAGCCTTTGTAGAAATATCTTCTTCTTCTACTGGTTCAATTACTTTACCATTCCACAATACATTGTCTGATAAAATAACAGCTCCAGAGTTCATTTTATCGATGACCAGATCAAAATAAAGCGGATAATTAGGTTTGTCAGCATCTATAAATACTAAATCAAATTTTAAGTCTAGATTAGGAATAATTTTAGAGGCATCTCCGATATGTTGATGAATTTGTTTTCCGTAATCAGAAAGGTTAAAATACTTTCTTTGAAAATCTTCTAATTCTTCATTAATATCAATAGTATGCAATTCTCCATTTTTTTGTAATCCCTCTGCCAGACATAAGGCTGAGTACCCTGTGTAGGTGCCAATTTCAAGTATGTTTTTTGGACGTATGAGTTTTGATAAAATACTTAAAACCCGACCTTGATAATGCCCGCTAAGCATACGAGGTTGTAAAATTTTTTGATAAGTTTCCCGATTAAGTTGTTGTAGTAATTCAGGCTCTTTTTCGCTATGATTAACTACATATTCATCAAGTTTTTCTGGAATAAAATGCATTATTAAGTTATATTATAAAGTTTTGGTTGGATAGTATTTTTTTAGTTTAATCTTTAAAATAAGATTTAGTTGTTAAAAATATGGGTTTATTATACGCCTACTTTACCTAGTATTTTATCTATCAAATCTTGTTTAGCATCTTGATTGTCTCCAAATAGCCAGCGCAAAACATTATCTTCCCAGATATCATCATATTCTTTTTCATTTATTATTTTGCGATCCAGTGCCAAATCTAAAATTTTACCAGGGTAAGAGGATTGAGGTAAGCTTTCCATTTCGCCTAAAGGATAAGGGTCGTCTAGCCCCATGATAACTTGTTTGCTTCCTTGTCGATCCACAGTTAGTTTTAAAGAATCTGTATCGTGTACAAGAGTATCAAAATATATGTTTGGATGCCCTACAGCTTTTCTTGGATGGTGCTTTCCTTCAAATAAATCAGGTCTTCCGTCAAAACCTTGTATACGTCGCCCAAGGTTCATTTGTGCTAACTGTCCCCCATGTGCAAAGCAGGTTCTTATATTTGGATATCGGCTTTGCATTCCATTAAGGGTATAAAAATGATAGGCATCGCCACATTGTGCCAACATCCATACTAAATGAAAACGCCAAGAAACATTTTCTAATTTAATCATTTTATCCCCATCATACGGATGTACTTCTATTGCCAATTTGTATTTATCAGCTAGTTCAAAAATGGGATCGTTTTCTTCGTCAAAAATACATCGCCACTGCCCGATAGAATCCATAAAGTGAGTTGGTAAGCATAATACACGCATCCCTAATTTTTCCACACAACGCTCCATCTCCCAAAGCGCCCCATTTATAAATCCAGGATGTACCACAAAACCGCAAGTAAATTTATCTGGGTGATCTTGTTGTATACGAGCATTAAAATCATTCTGAAATCGTAAAGCATGTTTCATTTCTTCCAGGCGTAAACCATTACCATATAATTGTGAAAGATTTAAAACAACAGCATGATCGATTTTAAAGTGTTCCATCCATTCTAGTTTGTCGTCTAAGAAAAAACTAGAATGTGTTACAGGACGTTTCCATCCTTTTTGTAACATATATTTGCGTTCATCATCTACCCAAAAAATCTCTTTATCCTTCATGAATTTAGGAATTTCTTCTGGATATGGTAGTAGATGTGAGTGACCGTTTATACGAAGTTTTCTTTTCATGGGTATGTTTGTTTTTCTATGGTCGATAAATACAATTAATATTAAATAGTATTCTTTAGTACTTTGGTGGTTGTTATGTTTTTTATTGTAATTTTTATGTTTGTAGAAATAGTGCAGCAATTATTTTTTGCTAGGAGCTTCCATTGTTGTTCCGCAATTAGAACAAGTACATTTTTTTTTGTCATTATAATATTTGTCAAAAATAATTGGCATGTCTGTTTCTATATTATCTAAAGCAAATTCTTCTCTATACAATTGGGTGTTGCAGTTTTCACAATACCATTCCAGAGCATCCAGCATTTTTTCCTGACGCGGGTATTCGATAACCAATCCCACCGTATTAGCTCCTCTTTGAGGGGAATGCGGAACTTTAGGAGGTAATAAATAGATATCTCCTTCCTTAATATGAACATCTTTTGGCTCTCCTTTATCCATTATTTTTAAAATCATATCTCCTTCTACCTGATAAAAAAACTCTGGAGTTTCGTTATAATGATAGTCTTTTCGGTTATTTGGCCCACCAACTACCATTACGATAAAATCACCATCTTTCCATACACATTTATTACCTACGGGTGGTTTTAACAGATGGCGATGTTCCTCTATCCAGGCTTTAAAATTTAGTGGCGAAACTAGATTACTCATATGCTTGTTTTGATTTAGATGTATTATTTTTTCCTTGCTTGTAAAGCGTATTCTGTATTAAATTTAATTATTTTAATCCTTATTTAGTAATAACAAATAGTTAACTATAAGGATTTTGTTCTTCCTCCATCCACTGGTAGATTTATACCATTAATGTAAGATGCTGCTTGTGATGCTAAAAATGCTACAGCATTAGCTATCTCTTCTGGTTTAGCAAATCGCTTTGCAGGCACTTCATTTTTCATAGCATTAGAAACTTCTTCTGTAGTTTTTCCCGTTTTTTCTGCCTTGTTATTAATGATTTCATTTAACCTTTCTGTTGCTGTTGCCCCAGGTAATACATTATTTACGGTTATTCCAAATGCAGCTAATTCATTAGATAGTGTTTTAGACCAGTTTGCAACGGCACCACGTATAGTATTGGATACACCTAACCCGTTTAAAGGTTGTTTTACCGAAGTGGAAATTATATTAATTATTCTTCCATACCCTTCTTTTTTCATTCCAGGAACTACTGCTTGCACTAAGACATGATTGCTTTTTAGATGTTGTGTAAAAGCATTTTCAAAGGCTTCTAAAGAAGCGTCAAATACTGGTCCTGCTGCTGGTCCTCCGGTATTGTTTACTAATATGTGAAATATTTTATTTGCTTTAGAAATGTTTTGTTTTAAGCTATCAGGGTTTTGGAAATCTGCAACAATATAATGGTGTAGTTGCCCTTTATCTGTAGCTAATTCTTTTAAAGTGTTTTTTAGCTTATCTTCATTTCTTGCTACTAAGGTAATATTGGCTCCTAGCTCTGCTAATTGTTTAGCTGAAGCTTTTCCTATGCCTTGTGTACTGCCGCAAACTAGTGCGTTTTTATGAGTTAAATCTAGATGCATTATAGATGTTTCTAAAGTTTATATTTTGTTTTTAATATTGTATACAAATGTTTTTAGGTTCTGTAAAAAATCGTAGTGCTTCAAAACCACCCTCTCTACCAACGCCAGAGTCTTTTATACCACCAAAAGGGGTGCGTAAATCACGCATCATCCATGTGTTTATCCAAACGATTCCAGATTGTATGCGTTTAGATAATAGCATACTTCGATTTAGATTATTTGTCCAGATAGTACATGATAATCCATAACGAACGTTATTTGCCAGAGATAAAGCTTCATCGTCAGTATCAAAAGGCATAATAGTAACTACTGGTCCAAAAACCTCTTCTTGCGTTACTCTGCAATTTGGATCAGTAATTTCTATAATAGTTGGTTGTAAGTAATACCCATTTTTATGATTTTCTACTGTAACATAATCACCACCACAAAGTATTGTACCGCCTTCTTCTTTTGCAATATCAATATAGGATTTAACTTTCTCTATATGTGTTTTAGAAACGAGTGCTCCTATGTTGGTTTCTTTATTTAGTGGAGATCCTATTTTAAGATTTCTTGTTTTTGCAATGAAATCGGTTTTGAATCTTTCGTATATAGGTCTTTCTACATATATCCTCGAACTACACAAGCATATTTGTCCTTGATTAGAAAAGGAGGATTTTAGAGTGGTTTCTAGCATTTTGTCATAATCGCAATCTGCAAAAATAAGATTGGGGTTCTTGCCTCCTAATTCTAAAGATAATTTTTTAAACATAGGTGCGGCTGTTTTAGCGATATGTGCTCCGGTCGCTGTTCCTCCTGTAAAAGAAATTGCTTTGATTTTTGGGTGTTCTACGATAGCTTGTCCTGTTGTTTTACCTAATCCATGTACTATATTTAGAACCCCTTTTGGTAACCCGGCTTTATTGCAAATATCTCCTAAAAGATATGCTGTCATTGGGGTTATTTCGCTAGGTTTTGCTACTACGGTATTTCCTGCGGCAAGAGCAGGGGCAATTTTCCATGTAAAAAGATATAAAGGTAAATTCCAAGGGGAGATACACCCTACCACTCCTATAGATTGGCGTAAGGTAAAATTGAATGCGTTTTGCCCAACGCTCTCATGTGCTTCGCTGGCAAATTGAGTAATTGCATTAGCGAAAAACTGAAAATTAGAAGATGCTCTGGGTATATCCACACTAGTAGATAAGCTTAAAGGTTTGCCATTATCTATAGTTTCAGCTTTGGCAAGGAGCTCTAAGTTTTCTGTTAGTAAAGAAGCTATTTTTGCCAAAATAACACTACGTTGTTGTAAAGTTGTCTCTGACCAATCTAAAAAAGCTTTTTCTGCGGCTTCATAGGCAATTTGTACATCATCAGCAGATGAATTGGGTATTAAACTATATATCTCACCAGTAGAAGGATTGTAATTATCTATCCATTGATTTTGTATAGGATTTTTAAATTCGCCATTAATATAGTTTAATATCTTTTCCATTTTTATATGTGTCTATTAACTAAAAATATGTTTTAACTCTTCTGCTGTTTGTTTTAAATCTCCTGTATATGTTTTAATTTCATTTTTATTAAATCTTGCAGAAGGACCAGAAGTACTTATAGCAGCTATAAATTTTCCTTTAGTGCTAAAAACAGGAACGGCAACACATACCAATCCTATTTCATTTTCTTCTAAATCTAAAGCAAAGCCAGTTTTTTTAATATTTTCTATCTCAGTGATCAACTTTTTTTTATCTGTGATTGTGTTTTTTGTAATAGTTTCCAGTTGAATGTTCTCGATATTTTTTTTATAATCTTGTTCTGCAAAAGCTAACATGACTTTTCCTAGTCCTGTGCAATGCAATGGCTTTTCTGTGCCAATTTGTGAGTTGATTTGTAAATCATGTCTGCCTACCACTTTGTCTAAAAAATAAACCTTTCGGTTTTTGTAAATAGCTAAATGAGCAGTTTCTCCTGCACGTTTTACTAGCTCCTCCATAAAAGGTCGGGCTTTTGAGATAAAATTTTTATGGATACTTACTTTTTGACTTAATTCAAATAGTTTAAGACCTAATCTATATTTTTCGTTTTCTGGATTTTGTTGTATTACATTTAACGCTTCCATAGTGGCTAACATCCTGTATACAGCACTTTTATTAGTGCCTGTTTTTTTTGCAATTTCAGTAACTCCAAGTTCTATCGTATCCATAGAAAAGCAATCCAAAATCTTGAAAGCTTTTTCAATAGATGTGTTTAGGATTTTTTTGTCATTGGTGTTGTTCATATATATGTATTGTAACACCTTCAAGGCTTTTCAAAACCTTGAAGATGTTAGGTTTTCAAAACCTTGAAGGTGTTATATAGGCAACCACTTTTATTTCGATTAATAAGTGTGGATGAGGCAATTGATGTACGGCCACAGTAGTCCTGGTAGGTCCATCATAATCAAAGTATTTTCCATATACTTCATTGTATCCTCCAAAATCATTCATGTTGACCAAAAAGGAAGTTACATCTACAATATCTTTTAGACTTGCACCTTCTTCTTTCAAAATATCATTAATGTTTTCTAAAACAGCTTTTGTTTGTGCTTTAATATCCAGATTTGTAGTTCCAAATTCATCTACTTCGACACCTTCAAAAGTATTATCTGGTTTTCTGGAGCTTGTGCCGGATACATATATAAAATCTCCTACTCGTTTTACATGAGGAAACTTTCCTCTTGGAGTAGCTTTGCCTTGTATTAATTTTCCTTTATTCATACTTATTATTAGTATAGAGTTTTGAGATATTAGGATTGAGAAGGTATAATCTTGCTATAAAAGATTACAGCTATCTTAAACCTGCTATTTTATCTTCATCCAATATTTCGTTGGTTTCTGTTTGTACCTGATCCAATATGTTTTTTAAATCTTTGGTAGTGTCAATTTCACTATCTGCAATTAGATTTAATAAAGCTTTGTCTTGTGCTCTGCCAATTTTCATTGCTTTTGCATACCCTATATTTTCATCAAATGTAACCATAGAGTATTTTGAGAAATAGGAGGTAGGAAAGGATTTTTCTAAATCTATCTCTAGTTTTCTTTTTTCTTTAAATAATGGATTTGCTACATGATCCCGCATTTCGTAATAATTATCGATTGCAAGGTCTGCAATAGCATCGGTGTCTTCTTTTCTTGCTTTTTCATACGCTTTAAAAGTAGCGTTCCAGTCTCCTTTATGTTGTTCTAATATGGTATCAAAAACCACAACATCTTCAAAAGAAGCATTCATTCCTTGTCCGTAAAATGGAACAATGGCATGAGCAGCATCTCCTATTAAAAGAGTCTTATCTTTATAAGACCAAGGAGAACATTTTATAGTACCTAGTGATCCTGTAGGGTTATTAAAAAATTCGTTATGTATATCAGGAATAAGAGCTAAGGCATCGGGGAATTGTGTTTGAAAAAACTCTGTAACTTTATCTATAGTCGTTAGGTTATTAAAATTGTACTTTCCTTCATCATACGATAAAAATAGAGTTACTGTAAAGCTTCCGTCCAGATTTGGCAGGGCAATGAGCATGTATTCTCCACGAGGCCAAATATGTAAATGATCTTTACTAATTTGATGTTTTCCTATTTTATCTGCTGGGATTTCAAGTTCTTTATACCCATGTGTTAGATAGTTTTGAGAATAACTGAATAAAAACTTTTTTTCTAAGTAGTAGCTTTTTCTAAGAGAAGACCCAGCGCCATCTGCACCAAAAATCATATCCGCGTTTACTTCAAATTTTTTATCGGTAGTATAGCATTTAAATTTTGCTATTGTATTTTCAATATCAACGTCAAGACATTTTTTATTAAAATGAATAGTTACATTATCATATTTTTCTGCTTCAGATAACAATACTCCATTTAAACCACCTCTGGAGATAGAGTTTATATATTCTCCTTCCCTTCCTGAGTAATTAGAAGCAAACATATTTCCTTCTTTGTCGTGAATTAATCTACCGTACATGGGTATACAAAGCGGGGTTACTTTATCTTCGATACCAACCATTGCCATGGCTTTTAACCCACGATCTGATAATGCAAGATTAATAGATCGCCCAGCAGAAATATCTGTGGTTCTTAGGTCTGGTCTGCTTTCGTACACCGTGACCTGATATCCTCTTTGCGCCATCCTTAGTGCTAAAAGAGATCCACAAAGTCCAGCACCTATGATAAGTATATTTTCTTTTTCTTGCATTAGAGTACTGTTTTTAATATTTCTGCCATTTTAAATACATCCTCAAAACTATTGTATAGCGGTGTTGGAGCACATCGTATTACATCTGGTTCTCGCCAATCTGTTATTATATGGTGATCTGTGAGTTTTTGATGTAAACTTTTGTCCGCATTTTTAACTTGAATAGATAGTTGGCATCCTCTTTCTTCTGGATTATCAGGCGTGATTATTTTTATCCTGTCGGTATCTATTTGGTGTATTAAAAAATCAAAATATCCTGTTAGTGCTATTGATTTTTCTCTTAGGGTATCCATTCCAACTTCATTAAAAATATCTAAGGAAGCTTTTATAGCAGCCATAGATAAGATAGGGGGGTTGCTTAATTGATATCCTTCTGCCCCAGGCATAACATCAAATTCTTGACGCATATTAAAGCGGTTTTTTTTATTATGACTCCACCAGCCTGCAAAGCGTTTTAAGTCTTTGTTATAGGCATGTTTTTCATGCACAAATAATCCTCCTAAACTACCAGGACCAGAATTTAGGTATTTATAAGTACACCATGCTGCAAAATCTACTCCGGATTCGTGTAATTTGGGTTGGATATTACCAACACCGTGCGCAAGATCAATACCTACCATACAATTTTTTGCATGTCCCAGATCTGCAATTTTTTTGATATCGAGGTATTGTCCAGTATAATAATTAAGTCCACCTATTAATAATAATGCTATTTCATCGCCTTGTTGGTTAAGAATTCCTTCTAAATCCTCTATATGTAAAAGCTCTTCTCCTTTTCGTGGTTTCCATTCTATTAATCCTTCTTTAGGATCAAATCCATGAAAATGTAATTGAGATTCTACAGCATACCGATCTGAAGGAAAAGCATCACTTTCTATTACTATTTTATATTTAGTTTTAGTAGGTTGATAAAAAGATACCATTAACAAATGTAAATTTGTTGTTAAGGTATTCATTATAACTACTTCTAATGGATTTGCTCCAACCACTTTTGCCATAGCATCTGTTAAGAATTCATGATAAGGCATCCATGGGTTTTTTGCTTCAAAATGACCTTCTACTCCAAAATTAGCCCAATCGTTTAATTCTTGTTGAATATATTGTTGGGTGGTTTTTGGTTGCAATCCTAAAGAGTTACCACACATATATATCCAATCTTTTCCATCTTTATCTTTGGGGATATGGAATTGATTTCGGTAATGTGAGATTTTATCCTTTTTATCTAGTTCTTTAGCATATTCTAAACTAGTTTTTAATCCTGTGATCATTCTTGTTGTTTTAATAATTGAAACAGTGTTTCATAAAATTACAAAAATAAAACCATAAGAAAAAATAATAATTTTATTTTAGTATGAATAAGGGGTTGTAAAGAGTGTAAACCCAAGAATAAATGTGATGATTTTTAAAACCTTGATTTTAAGGCTTAACTATCATTAAGTTTGATGATTTTTTTAGTTTTTTGACTCTAAATTTATGAAAGTAATTAATAAAGTTTTATTGTATAGTAGTGACTTTGATATCTGTAAAATAAAGAGACCATTCGCCATGATCCCTTTTATGCATTTTGGCTATTTTAATACCATTAAAATCTTCATAATTTTCCCATGAAGTAATTAAGGAGGGCTCTAGTTGATTTCCTTTTCTAAACACCCACTCTCTAATGATAAAATCTCCTTTAAAATAGAAATCATAGGCGTCTCCAGGGGTGTAACCACCTTCATTTTTGTAAATGATAGTTAGTTTTTGCATTTCTGTCTTACTTATAGGAGCTATAGATTTTACTTTATGTTCTGATATGAAACTATTGGCATCCCAAATCAAATTAAAAGGAACTAATAGCCAATACTTATCATTGATAAATCTTTGATCTGCTTTTTTTGAAATACTATCCATTTTGGATCTTTGGTATGTTATGGTATCTTTATCGGTAATAAGAGTGACTATATTACTTTTTGGTTTCCATATCCAAGATCGTTCATAATGAGTACTGTCCCGATCCATGTTAAAAGTATATCTAATCTCTTTTACTTTATCCCAGTTTTTTAATCCATTCGTATATGCAATTGCTTCTGAGGTAGTTGGTATTTTATCTTCGTTTTTTTTTATAATAGGGTTTGGATCTCGTGTTTCTATTTCCTCTTCGTATTTATTCTCTGTTTTAACATCTGTTTTACAAGCTATAAGTACTAAAGTAATTACTAAAAAAACTAAAGATTTTTTCATGGTATTAATTTTATTACAGATTAGTCTGTTTCTAGGCTAAAATATAAAAAGAAAATCCTTGTTAAATTAGATTAACAAGGATTTAAGCTTTAGTAATAAATAAAAGGGATTATTCTACAACCAAAGTGTATTGTGGTGTTTTGTTTAAAGGACAGAAATATTTGTATGTTCCCTTTTCTAGTGCTACTGTTTGAGAACTTTCTGTTTTACCATCTGCTACTACTTTAGTAACATATGCAGATTTAATATGATTTTTAGCATTAGAAGCATCTTTTCCTTCTGGAACTAATACAAAACCAACATCAGTTCCTACATTATTGTTAGAAATATTGAAAACATAACTGCCTTCAGATAATGTGATTCCTTTTTGAGTAAATTCTCCTTTGGTTTGTTCTAAAGATACTGTCTTAACTTCTTGTGCCTGAGAACTAAAAGTGATTACTAAAAGTAATGAGAATATTGCGATTAATTTTTTCATGATTTTAATTGTATTTTTTAATGGGTTTAAAATTTATATAATATATTAGCTATAAAGTTTACTAAAGTTGATAATTACGTATTATACTTCTGAAGTTTGAAGTGGCTGCGCAACAGGAAAATCAACAGGAATTTGGGTTGTACTATGAACATAGTTAGAGATGGTTTTGTCTCCTACTAGTACAATAGTGTCAATTAGGTTTCCTTTAGAGTATCCTGCGCTAAAAAAGTTTTCGATTACATCTTGACTTGCTTTACCTCTGTTTTCAGTTATATTTTTTGCTAATTTAGCTAGTGCATTAAATTTAGAGTCAAAAGATGCATTACCAGCTCTAAGTTCTAATATTTGCTCATCTGTAAATCCATTCATTTTCCCGATAGCAGTATGGGCAGATAAACAGTAGATACATTGATTTACTTCGCTAACTGCTAAGTTTACAACCTCTTTTTCTTTTGAAGAAAGTGATGTTTTTGCATTAGAAAGATTAAGGTAGTTTTCTAAAGCTGTTTCACTATGTGCATAGGTTGCATATAAGTTAGGAACAAATCCTAATGCTTTATTAAGGTTATCAAATATTGCTTGATTGTTAGTGTTTACTTCTTCTCTTGTAGGTACATTAAATGTGTTCATAATCTTTTATTTTTATGGTTTTGTATTAATTAAAATTATCTGATACAAAGATATTGTTGAAATAAGAGGGATAGAATAGTTGTTTTTCCCGATTACTTGTCAAATTTTCCCGACCAGTTTTTAAGGTTTATTTTTGGAAAAAAGGTCTTTCTGCATCACAATAAAAATCATGAAGTCCTTTTTCTTCACAATGTTTTTTTGAAGGAATAGAATGCATTACTTTTTTTCTTCCTTGACGAAAAATTTCAATTAGATTGAAAATGGATTTATTTGGTGCTATCATTTTTTGTGATTTTAAATTAATAGTGCAAAGATCTACTATAAGTAAAAGGAAAGAAATGGTCGTTTTTCCCGAGGACATGTCGATTCTTCCCAGAAATAAAAAAACGTTGTTTAAAAAACAAACAGATTTACTTAGTTTGCTTTTTAAACAACGTTAAAGATTACTTATATAGTGGGATAAATAGAGAAAGTGTTTTTCTTATGGGTTAGAAAAACTTAACTTCCTTTCTTTTGATCCACAAGACAATTGCACTTAGCGCAAAAGTTACTATTGCAGTAATAAATAAAGTGCCTCCATCATTATTGATTTCGATACCTAATTTTGTTAAATGCATCATTATAGCACCTCCGATAATTCCAAGAGAAAGCATAGCGCCAATCCATGCAGTTTTTGGTATTAAAATTAAAATTCCAGCGATTAGTTCTGTTATTCCAGTACCTATTCGGCCATAAGGTTCTAGGCCAACTTTTGTAAAAATATAAACACTGTCTGGATGTGCAGTAAATTTGAACCTTAGAGTTTGAATTAAGATTATTGCTACGGCAATTCGTAACAATAGGGGTAAAATCTTTTTCATGTTAGGTAATTGTATTGGTTGTAAATTGTAAGGTATATACGTCGTAAAAATACTGTTCTGCCAATAAATGTATTCTTTATAAAGTTAATAAGCAATTCTACTAGGATATTATATTTATAAATTCAAAACTACGCCTTAAGAATTTGTTTTTTAATAAATATTTAAAATGTTTATTATTAGTGTTTAAATATCTGTCTTTGTTGTGTGTTTAATATGAAAAAGGATCAGTTTTAATGCTATTCGTTTTTTAGATACGATCATTAAACAATTATCATTTCAGATAATTATTTAATTGCTATTAAATATTTTATAATCTGTATTATTTTGTTGATTCTAATTTTAATTGTTTTTTAAAATCTGAAGGAGAGATAGCAGTATGTTTTTTAAACATTCTACTAAGGTGAGAAGCATCTTCAAAACCAATTTCATAAGCTATTTCTTTGGCAGATTTATCTGTATAGATGAGTAGACGTTTTGCTTCTAGAATAATCCTGTCATGGATTACTTGTAATGGACTTTTTTGAAATTTTGAAAAATTATTGGATAGGGTTTTTGGAGATTTAAATAATTTTTCTGCATAAAAACCTACGGTATGTTCTTTTCTGAAATGTATTTCCACTAAAATATTAAAATTTCTAAGTAAATCTATTTGCTCTCCAAGCTTATTATAATTGTTTTGTTGCTTAATGAGTCGTGTAGTTGTTATTATAAATCTAGCCATTAACATGCGCAGCATTTCTGCTTGTATAGTGTCTACTGTGTCTAATTCATCCAAGAAAACTTTATGTAATTGATTAAGTTTGTTTTGTTCCTTTATGTCTAAATCAACTACAGATATAGTACTATTTCCATAAAAAAGGACTCCCATACAGCTCACTTCTTTGTCATGATCTTTAATACAATAAAACTCTCTGTTGAACTGATATACAATTATATTGGATCCGTTAGTAAACTTAAAATATTGCTCAGGAGTTAATACTACAATTTTATTTTTTTCAATGGTCGCTGTAATTCCATCAATCTCTATATTTATATTACTGTTTCTAGACCAAATAAATGTATATAATCCTATTGGTTCTGACTTTTTGTATAATTGCAATAGTTCTTCATTTGCAACTTTTAGAAGGGCTCCTGTAGAAAATTCTTTAAACTCTTTTATCATTTATAATTTGTCGCTCTTGTAAAGTAATCATTACATAGGATCAGAGAGAAAATCAAAGTTTAAAAGTATAATAGATATTTTGCAAATTATAAAAAATACAAAGCTTTACTGTTTTTGTACGTATCAATTATCTGAAAATTGAAAACCTTTATAGTATTTTCGTTCACGGATTAATAGTCCAAATATTAATCCTATTGCGCCTTGCCGTCCAACTATGTTTCTTAGTTCTTGTAAACTAGAGGAAGTGGTTTCTATTTTAGCAGCAAGGCTGCTACTAGTACCGCCATCAATAAATTTTTGTAGCGAGTATATCGAAACACCAAGCTTTTCAGCAATACCTTCTCTTATACTTCCATTGCTAAGGTCATTAAGTGCACTTATGTTTATATCATATTTTCTAGCTATTCTATTTAAACCCATTTTTGTAATTTTAAAATTAAAGTATTGATAGATAATGATAGTAAGTTCTCGTACGTATTTATATTTAATTCGTAGTAAGGCACATCATAAAAGAGTACAAGTGCCATTGTATATTTTAATATAAACTCTTTGACCTCTAAAGTACTAAAGGATTTTTAGAAATTCTTACGGGAAACCATAGCTTAATAAAAAAAGTAGCGCTTAATTGTAAAATTGAAGATAGATACTTAAGATTATGTACAGGAAATACTAGGTGTTTCAAAGGTTTTTAAAGGTGATATTCACTTTTAAATAACACTGTAACTTTTATAATAGTAATGTGAAATTTAACCAATTAACCACTTTAACCATTTCAATTTTGAAGGGCTATATGGAGGATATTTTAAATTAGGCTCTATCCAAAAAGGTTTTTGTAAAATACTTTTGTAGTGTGAAAATGTCTCGAAACCATATTTTCCATGATAATTTCCAATTCCGCTATCTCCAACTCCTCCAAAAGGGAGTGATTGTTCTGCAAAATGCATAACAGCATCATTTACTGCCCCACCACCAAAAGAGATCTCTTTTAATATTTTATTTTTTATAGTTTTATTTTTGGTGAATATATAGCAAGAAAGGGGTTTGGGAAGAGATTTTATTTTTTTAATACCCTCTTCTATATCTTCAAATGTTAGTACGGGTAAAATAGGTCCAAAAATCTCTTCCTGCATAACTTTGTCTGAAAATTTTACGTTTGCAAGAACAGTTGGAGAAATAATTCTTTCTTTTGGATTATTGTTACCTCCAAAATAGATTTTATTAGGATCTATTAAATTATAGAGCCTGTTAAAGTTTTTATCATTAATGATTTGAGTGTAATTATGATTAGAGACATCATAATTAGCATTTTTAATATGTTTTTTTATGGCTTTTAAAAACTGATCTTGTATGTTAGATGCAACTAAAACATAATCAGGGGCAATACATGTTTGTCCTGCATTAAGAAATTTTGCCCAGACAAGCCTTTTTGCAGTCATATCTATATCAATACCTTCTGTGATTATAGCAGGACTTTTACCACCTAATTCTAAAGTTACCGGGGTTAAGTGCTTTGCGGCAGATTGATAGATTATTTTTCCTACGGCGACACTCCCTGTAAAAAATATTTTATCAAATTTTATATCCAGAATATTAGCTGTTTCTTTTACACCTCCTTCGAGAACTTTAAAAAAAGAAGGGTCAAAATTTTGATTTATTAGTGTAGCCATTATTGCTGAGGTATGCGATGGTATTTCACTAGGTTTGAGAATAACGGTACAACCTGCAGCAATAGCCGCAATCGCTGGACAAAGAGACAGTTGATAAGGGTAATTCCAAGCTCCTATAACAAGAACAGTTCCATAGGGTTCGGGTATTATATAACTTGTACCAGGTAGATTGGCAAGTCCTGTAGAAACTTTCTTTTTCTTAGCCCATTTCTTCGTTTTTGTTATAGCCAGGTCAATTTCATGATAAATTATCGATAGCTCTGTAGTATAAGTTTCAAATTCAGATTTTTTAAAATCGGTATATATAGATTGATAAAGTAGTGTTTCATTTTTTTTAAGAATATCTTTTAAATGCTTTAATTGTTGTATTCTAAAAGAGATGTTTTTTGTAGTGTTTGTATTAAAAAAAATGCGTTGTTGCTCTATAATACTTTGATAATTCATGGCGGTAATATTCTTGAAAACATTAGAGATCTGAATACTTTTATAAAATTGTATACTTAATATAAAAATACGTTTTCTTTAATATAAAACCTAAAGACATAAAAATACACTTAACCCAATCTATGCAGTATAGTTTTTCTAGGTTTACTCGGGAAAACAAAATATTTTTGGAAGCATACCTTGTTAACTTCTTTTTTTGGATATTTATTTTTCTAATCGGTACTTACAAAGTAAGAATCCTAATATAGAAGGAGGTATAAAAGATAGTATAAAAATAGTTGTTATACTTTTTGTTCTTTTAGATTGAGTTCTCGTTGCATCTGTTTTACTGTCAAAGTACTGCCATCATGGCTCCAACCTGGAGGTCCAAAAATATACATAAATTTATGATACCAGTTTTTTGATTTTTTAGTATCCATCCAAATGTCTTTATACTCATGAGTTAAAATAACCCAGGGATTGTATGAATTTGGGGCATGTGTAACACCATACTGTATTTCTATATCTTCATCAAGAGCTTTCCATGTACCAAATGTTTTATCAAAAATATTCAAAAACCCTCCATGGTTTTTATCCATATATTCTATGTTTTTAGCATGATGAACCTGATGCATTGTGTGGGTGTTAAAAATTTTTTCGATAAACCCCATTTTAGGAATATATACAGAGTGTAATTGAAATTGCCATAAAGCTTCTATACCCAAACAAACTACAACCATTTCTGGAGGAAATCCTATAGCTGGTAACCACATATAAAATAATGGTTTATATAAAATAGTAAACCAACCGTTCCTTACTGCGGTACCTAAATTAAAATTATCGGAGGAATGATGTACAATATGCGCAGCCCATAATGCTCTTACCATATGATTTTGTCTATGAAACCAATAATAGGTAAAGTCATCAGCAAGCTGGCATATAATCCAAACATACCAAGCATATCCAAAAGATTGCCAACCCATAATGTTTGTTCTTATACCATTAATCTCTGGATTAAAAATTTCGTAAATAAAATTAAATATGACAATAGCAGATATAGTTTTGATTAGAGGAGCCAATAAAGCAGAACCTACACCCATAGTAAGGCTAGCTGTTAAATCTTTCCAATTATACAAATCTTTGTGATCATGAGTCTTGCTGTAGGTTAGCTCTAGTAAGATTAGCCCTAAAAAACAGGGTACTCCATATACGAGGGGGTTGGTGAAATCCATTTTTTTTGTTAAGTTTTTTCCTGGGGGAGAATATAGGAAGAATTTCTTAGTAAACCTTTAACAAAATGATGGTAATTATAGAAAAACCTTTTTTTAACTATTGTCTAACGTATATTAAAAAATGCTTTGTTTGTACAAACAAAGCATTTTTTAAAGTGTTAGTTATAATAAAAAAACTATTCTGTTTTCTCCAGAGCTTCAAAAGCTTCTAAAACATTTTTAATAGCCTCTTTTTCTTCCTTACTAATGGCTCTGGTATCGAGATCGTCTTTACCTACAAATTTAATCTCTACTTTTTTTCCAGAGGCTATTGCTTTTATCATTGGCATATCTAGTCCTTTTATGACACGATCGATCCATTCTCTTTTTCCTGCAGATTCTTCTTTCGAGTTAAATTCTCCAGGAGTGTATTCTTCTATTTCAAAAGTTTTTTCATCTACAATTATTTCAATTCTTTGAATAAAAAGCCAATCGTTTTTAGTAAAATAATTTATAGATAAAGCTAACCACGGTTTTCTTTTCTCTTTTTTACCAATATAGGTTTGAATATAATTTTGATCATTAGAGTAATTCGAGGATTTATCAGAGTACCAAGTTACTTCATTACCAACATCATATTTCTTTTTCATTTTAGAAATAGCTTTTTTATAGTCCTCATTATTGTTCTCTTTTAATTTATCTTTTTCAAGAGCTTTAGAAGTTTCAATAATTTCTTTTTCTACGTTTTTAAGTAAATCTTTACCTTTTTTAGTTTCTCTAGAATTAGGATACTTATCTATAAGTGTAAGTAATCGATCTTTACTTTTCGTATACTCTAGGGCATCATAATACTCATTTGCTTGTTCAAGAATTTGACTTGCGGTTAATTGGCATTCTGTAATTTCCTTTTTAAGCTTTTCGTTTTCTTCTTTTAATTTATCAAAATCAGCCTGCGGGATGCCACAACTAACTAATATTGATAAGGTTAAAATGGTTAAAAGTATATTTTTTCTCATAGTTTAGTTTTTATGGTTATCGTTGATTATCTATAGAGATTGTAATTTTCTATGGTAAAAATGTTAAAAAACAGAAAAATATAGACCTTAGGATGAATATAAATATAGCAAAAATGCTTTAAAAGAGAGGAATTAGATTTAAATCTTATGTAAGATCAATGTATTATGGGGTTTGAATGATGTGATATGCTATAATAGAATAAAAGTATTATGTTAAAAGTAATTATGTTTTATTTAGCAAAAATTTGAGATCTATCTTTAAATGATTTAAATTCAAGAGCGTTACCACATGGGTCATAAAAAAACATGGTGGCTTGCTCACCTACTTCTCCTTTAAACCTAATATATGGTTCAATAGCAAATTCAATATTTTTATTCGATAATTTCTTAGCGAAATCTTGCCAATCTTGCCATTCTAACAGAATACCAAAATGAGGCACGGGCACATTTTTACCATCTACCAGATTTTTATGGTTGTTTTCTAAATCAGATTTTGGTTTGTAATGAATAACTAATTGATGACCAAAGAAATTAAAATCTACCCAGTGAGAACTACTCCGTCCTTCTTCTAATTCTAAGATGTTGTTATAGAACTCTCGTGCTTTTTCTAAATTATCGACAGGTATTGCTAAATGAAAAGGAGATAATGTGTTCATTATTAAAATTGGATTACTATTATTATTTTAAATTAATTTTTTATTCTGTTCCAAATATCGAGGTACATTTTCCATTCCTCATTTATTTTTTTCCAGATTACTACATATTTACCTTGGTATTCTATTTCTATTCCGTTGTCTTTTTTGTTTTTTCCTTTATATATACCATAATCATAAGCTGTATTTTCGATTATAACAATTTCTTTGCTGATAATTTCATGTTCTAAAGGTGTGTAGTCACTGGATCCAGACCATCTTTTTTTAATGGCTTCGTATCCTGTAATGATTGGTGCGTCATTAGGGAATATTTTTGCATCCTTAGTGTAGGTCGCTGAGATTGCTTCATAGTCTTTTTTTAAATACGCAATAGAAAAGCCTTTTGCGGCAGCTTTTATTTTATCTTCATCAGATAATTTTTTTGTGTCTTTTCGTTTAGTACATTCAATTTTCCAGGTAGGAAAAGAAACAGATTCAGTTGAATCTACCCATTCCCCAATCCATTTGTATCCATTGTCATTAATATCAAAAAAACTAAGTTTATAAAAACCATCCATACCATTAGGAGCTTTCTGCTTTTTATATAAAATGATTTTATCTTCTTTTTTATTTCCTTCCCAGGTAGACATTATAGGAGCTGGCGTTGTAGAATAGTAGTGTACATACCATTTACTGCTATCGGCAATAAACTGTCTAATACTTCCAGAATGATTTCCATCTTCTTTTAATGTTTGATCCTGAATTGCCATTCCGTTCATAATATACTTAAATTCCCAAGTCATTTTGTTGGGTTCAGTCCATGTTTGATCTTGGTTTCTAGTTTGTGATGTGCAATCACAAATTCCTATTAAGGGCAAAAAATCCATTATTTCTTTTGGAGCATTAGGATTTGGTTGCCCAAAGGGGTAAGCCTTAGAAGGCTCATATTCTGTCTGGCCCCAAGCTATTAAGTTCATTAAGAAAAACAAAGAAAACACCAGTTGCTTCATGTTATTTTTGATTGATTAGCAAAGGTAATTTACTTATTTTGAAGGAGTAATAAACTTAGGTTATGTGTAATTAAGATATAATTAACGTCAGAAAATTAATTTTTTCGGTCTCTACGTTTTTTATTTCTAGACTCCAGAGGTTTTTGTTTGTTTATATTCCTTTTTTTTGGAGGTGTTTGAGTAAGTTTTTTGGAAGAAATACTACTTTTTTTAATTTTAGAGTTTTCTAACATAGAAGCTTCTTCGGTTTTGCTTGAATCTCCTACATCTGAATATAAAATTTTTAATTCTTCCTTTGTAATATATCTCCACTGGCCAACAGGAATATCCAGCATAACATTCATTATCCTGATTCTTTTTAGTTTAACTACGTCATATCCTAAATATTTGCACATTCTTCGGATTTGACGGTTTAGCCCTTGAGTTAATACAATTCTAAAATCATATTTACTTATTTGCTCTACTTCGCATTTGCGCGTTGTAGTATTAAGTATAGGGATCCCATTACCCATACGTTTTATAAAAAGAGGACTTATTAATTTATTTACAGTAACTAAATACTCTTTTTCATGATTGTTTCTTGCTCTAAGGATTTTATTTACAATATCTCCATCGCTTGTCAAAAAAATCAGACCTTCACTAGGTTTGTCTAATCTTCCTATTGGAAAAATACGTTTTGGATAATTAATAAAATCTACAATATTATCTTTTTCATTTTGCGCCGTTGTACAAACGATTCCTATAGGTTTGTTAAAAGCAAGATAAACATGTTCTTCCTTTGGCTGGTTAATAAGTTCGCCATCAACGCACACGGTGTCCTCTGGGGTAACTTTAGTTCCCATTTCTGGGATGTTTCCATTAATAGTAACACGACCCTGATCTATTAGTTTATCTGCTTCGCGACGCGAGCAATAACCAACTTCGCTTAAATATTTGTTAAGTCTTGTAAGTTTAGAATTTTCCACAATGCAAAGGTGGCTATAAAAAATTAATCTTTCAAAAAATCAATAATCATATTATCAACTTCATCATAAAATAAAGAGTGCCCATAATTTTCAGTAGAAATAAATTGAACTCCATTCCAATTTTTACTTATAGCTTCTGCCTCACTGTATGGAGCAATAGTGTCATTTTTATCGTGAATTAACAATCCTTTTTTATTTAATTTTTTTGAAAATATGGACGCAGAAAATTCTTCAAAATAGAATCCGTGTTTCTCTTTAAAATATAGATTTAGCGCTTCCATAAACTTGGAGGATAGACTTAAAATATCCTGATATCCTTTCATGATTCTGCATAGATCTGATGGAGGAGCAAGTATTATTAATTTTTCTATTTCTTTATTTGGGTAGGTATATTGATGAAATATAGTGGTCATACCGCCAACAGAGTGTCCTAATATATGATTTGGGCGATATAATTCGACTATTTTTTGAAGGCATTTAGTATATAAAGGAACATTTAATATTTTCCCAGACGAATTACCGTGGGCAGGAGCATCAAATGCAATAATATTATACCCTTTTTCATGTAATTTTTGGATTAGATTTTTCCAACGATGCGTGTTGCTTTCCCAACCGTGAACTAAAAGTATGGTTTCTCCCATACTAGACCATCTGTAGGTTTGTATATGAATATTTTCAAATAAAATAACTTCATCTTCTGCTTCTTCTAAAAAAAAAACTTGTTCGGGTAATACTTTTCCTTTTCTTGGAGTAGAGAACAAAATATAGGCTTTGTGAAGGGCTTTTTCTGGACGAAAAAAGAATAGAAATTGGATATATTTTCCAATAATTACAGGTAAATATTTTTTATATTTTTTTTTCATTCATTTTCACGGTGTACTGCTTCCATGGTAAATGCTGGAAGACAAATGGCAAGATACTCACATTCCTCATCAAAAGGGTTAGCGTATTGAACTCTTGTGTTTTTTTCTATTTTAATAGATTGTCCAGCTTCTAAAATTATTTTTTCATCCTCTATTATAAATTGTTTTTTGCCTCGTATAATATAGGTATACTCTTCAAATTCTGGAGTTTGAAAAGGTTCACTCCAATTTGGGGGAGCTATCATACGAGCAATACTTAATTGGTTATCTTTACTGGATACCATACCAAAATGCTCTTCAATTAATTTTCCATCTGTAGTGGGAACTATAAATGGGGATTTTTGAATATGATATTTTTTGCTCATGTTTTTTGTTTTAATTAGAAGCCCAGTTTATCCAAAAGTTTTTGATTTTTGCAGAATCAGGAATATCTTCCATTTTTATTTCTTTGTCTGTGGTAAACTGAAAATCTTTGGGTAGTTCTTTTTTATCTATAGTAAAATAAGCTTGGATACTATCTACAAATATAACAGCTGTGCTTAAGGTGTTATTAATTTTTGAGATTTTGTAATGATCTTTAATATCTTTAAATAAGCTATTAGAAGATAATCCTGAAGCTGTTTTGTATCTTGGGTCTATTACTTGAATGTTTTCTATAGTAGATATTGAATTATCTTCATTATTGGATTCTAATATCAACAGTTTACTGCCTCCTTTTTCGAAGATTTCTATTTTGTTTGTATTACTTAAATATTTATCATTTGCTGCTATTTTTACGATGGAATCGTGTATAAAAATAGAGTCCAATTGATTGATATTTATTTCATTGGTTAGTAATCCTATTCTGTTTTTAGTAATTTCAAAAGGGTTTTGTTGTTGTTCTTTTTGACAACTAAAAATAAATAACGAAGCGAAAAGGACAGGAAAAATTCTTTTTATCATAATAAACAGATTATATATTTCTTTATTAGTAACGTAATTTACTTTAATAACTTATTAAGAACTCCCAAAGCGCCTCTTATAAAAGTAGCGCTGGTTAATACTTTTATGACTGCTTTTTCTGTAGTGCTTGTTCTTCTGCTTCTTGATGAAGAACTAGAGGAACTTCTTTCTAATTTCTCTCTTTCTTTTTTGGCAGCGACTTTTGCTTCTTCAGCTTGAGCTTTCTCTATTTTTTCATTTAGTAGCTCATAAGCACTTTCTCTATCAATATCTTCATTATATTTAGGGATAAGCTTTGATCCTTTTAAAAGATCTTTTAATTCTGTTTCGCTTAAAATATCCATTCTACTCATGGGAGCGCGCAGCATTGTAGCCGCTAGAGGTGTAGGTCTTCCTTTTTCATCCAAGGCAGATATCAAAGCTTCTCCGATACCCAGAGACGTTAATATTTCTTTAGTATCATAATATTCTGAAATAGGGTAATTTTCGGCAGTTAGTTTAATTGCTTTACGATCTTTTGCAGTAAATGCTCTAAGTGCATGTTGTACTTTTAGACCTAACTGGCTTAATACCCCATCTGGTATATCTGTTGGATCTTGAGTTACAAAATATAAGCCAACACCCTTGGAGCGTATTAGTTTTACGATACTCTCTATTTGCCCCATTAAGGCACTAGATGCTTCTTTAAATATTAAGTGAGCTTCATCCAGAAAAATCACTAATTCTGGTCTACCACTATCTCCCTGTTCAGGAAACGTACTATATATCTCGGCAAGAAGGCTAAGCATAAAAGTTGAAAATAACTTAGGCTTGTCTTGTATATCTGTTAATCTAATAATATTTATAATTCCTCTTCCGTTTTCATCAATTCTACATAAATCCTGTACTTCAAAAGATTTTTCTCCAAAAAATATGTCTGCTCCTTGTTGCTCAAGCTCTACTATTTTTCTTAAAATAGATCCTGTGGATGCTGTAGAAATTCGCCCATAATCTTTTTCTAGCTCTTCTTTTCCTTCTTGAGTAGAAAACTGTAATACTTTTTTTAAATCTTTTAGATCTAATAGGGGTAATTTATTATCATCGCAATATTTAAAGATGATAGAAATGATGCCTGCTTGGGTTGTAGTTACATCCAGAATTCTCGAAAGTAAAACAGGACCAAATTCACTAACCGTAGCTCGAAGTCGCACGCCATCCTGATCCGAAAGTGATAGAATTTCTACAGGAAATCCCTTAGCATCAAATGGGATTCCGATTTTTTTATGGCGTTCATCAATTTTTGGATGCCCAGGACTTGCTGCTGCAATTCCGCTAAGATCTCCTTTAATATCCATTAAAAGCACAGGGATTCCTTGTTCACTCAAATTTTCAGCTATTACTTGTAAAGTTTTGGTTTTACCAGTACCAGTTGCTCCAGCAATTAATCCATGACGATTTAATGTTTTTAAAGGGATTTTAACATGTGCATTGGTTATTGTTTCTCCTTTATACATGGCTGCTCCCATGGTGATAAAATCACCTTTAGTCGTGTAGCCTTCATTAATATGATCAAAAAATGCTTGATTGCCATCCATAATTACATATATTTTTGATAAAAATAGGAATCTTAACTTTTCTATTGAAATTATAATCTATTTTTAATCCAGATAGTGGAGTTTAATTTTATGAGGTTTTTTTCGAAAACAAAATATATTTTCAGAAACACACCCTATGAATTTACTCCAAGATTATGGATTAAAAAGTAAATAATAATTCTTAAATATATAGTATTCATGAAAATAATAGTAATACTTAGTTGTTTTTTTGTATTTCTTACTGGTTGTAAACAAGAATCTTCAAAAACTGTAGATAAAGTTGTTTTTCATAAAACGCATGAGCCTAAAAAAAGCGGAGCTCCTTTTTCAGATATTGTACAAGTTGGAGATTTGTATTTTCTTTCTGGTCAGGTAGGTATGGATCATAGTATTAGGAAATTGGTAGAAGGAGGTATACAATCCGAAACAAAACAGACTTTAGAAAATATTAAAGCAGTTTTAGAATACCATGGTATGAAAATGGAAAATGTGGTAAAATGCACTGTGATTTTAGCAGATATCGAAGATTTTTCAGCTTTTAATGAGGTGTATAAAAAGTATTTCCCTAATAAACCAGCAAGAACAACTTTTGCAGCAAAAGGACTTGCGGTGGGAGCCAGGATAGAAATAGAATGTATCGCAGTTGGATCTATATAATAGTATTTTTATTATGGAGAAGTTTTAAGTCTGGTCCCTATAAATTTTTATTATAAATCGTAATTTATAATCTCGGATTCATAATCTATAATTATTTACCTTTGCACACTTATGCAAAAGAGAGTACAAAAATTGGTTAATGAAGGTAAGATGCTTCCTTTAATGGAAGAATTTTATACGATTCAAGGAGAGGGATATTATAAAGGAACAGCGGCATATTTTATAAGGATAGGCGGCTGCGATGTAGGATGTCATTGGTGTGATGTAAAGGAAAGCTGGAATGCCGATTTACATCCTCCAACAGATACAGATATAATAGTGAGTAATGCTCTAAAGTATAGTAATGTAGTAGTAGTTACAGGGGGAGAGCCTCTTACATGGGATATGACATTGTTAACGCAAGGTCTTAAGGATAAAGGAGCTAAAACACATATAGAAACCTCAGGAGCTTATCCGCTAACAGGAAAATGGGACTGGATCTGTCTTTCACCAAAAAAAATAAAACTCCCACAACCAGAAATTTATAAAAAAGCAAATGAACTAAAATGCATTGTGTATAATAACAATGATTTTCTTTTTGCAGAAGAGCAGGCTTCTAAAGTTGCAGAAGATTGCGTGCTTTATCTTCAGCCAGAATGGAGTGTTCGCGAAAAGATAATTCCCCTGATTGTAGATTATGTTATGAAAAATCCAAAATGGAAGGTATCTCTGCAAACACATAAATACTTAAATATTCCATAATATTTTTATAATTAACTACTTACGTGATTTTTGGTTACTTATACAAGTACTAATATTTTAATTTTTTACGTTAAAACCATATTATATAAATAACTTTACCTTTTTTTGATTTTTTGATTGAAGGAAAAAGACTACTTGTTTTTTTATTTTTTAGGTTTTTAGAAGTATTTCAGCATATTTGTTTTGTATTTATGTCGAAAATCTAAAATTTATAGATTCATTCATTTTTAATACGTCATAATTGTGTTTAATTTTATGTAACTAATTTATAACAAAACAATTATGAAAAATTTATACTTTATTTCTGGATTAAATTTTAAATCTATTATGGGCTTTTTAAAAGAATTACCAGGAGCTTCTCTTTATGCTATGCGCAGATAATATAATTAAAGAAGTAAGAATATAGTTATATAAAACATTTGTTTTTTAATATTTATTAAACAAATAAAGTTTATTTATTAAGAGGGAGTAAAATACTTTTAAAAAATAGAAAAAAAGAAACCATCTAGCTAGATGGTTTCTTTTTTTATGATTGTATAAGAAAACTATAGCTTATAAAGATATAAAGGTGCTTTAAGGGGCATTCTTTTATTTTTAGATAGGATGTATACTTTTTAAAAAGAGATTAGAATATTAAAAAAAGGGGAAAAAACCCCTAAAATCTAACTTTTAAACGTAGGAATTTTCTTTTTATCTTTAGATTAGTTTTTGTAAAATAGTGGTTCTAGCGATTTTTGTGTTCCTTATGTCGAAAATATACTTTTATAGATGTTAATTTTTTTATCGCTTGTTAACTGCGTATTATCTTTGTATAACAAAATATAAATCAAAAGGTTATGAGGCTATTTTACGGTATTATGGTTATTGATGTTAAAGCACTAAAAGCTTTTTTAAAGCAATTGCCATCGGCTTGCAGTAATGCAATCCATAGATAAAAATATTTTTTTAAGGTTGTTGAGGGGCAATTTTAAAATAGAATAAAAGATAGATTCTGTTTTCACATGCATAAAAGAATTAAGGGAAATTACCCTATTACTCTTATGTGAAATGAAAATAGAATGAATAAGAAACAGTTTAGAAATCAGGTTTTTGTGTTTATTATCGATAAAACCTTGGTTTATGTCTAAAATGTGAATAAAATTATTGACACTCAGTGATATAGGTGTTATATTTATGTAAATTTTTATTATTAATTTCAAACAAGAACATATGGGGCTATTTTACACAAAATTTAGATTAACTTTTAGAGTTGTAATGGACTTTTTAAAAGAATTACCTGGAGCATCTGGTCATGCTATCCATAGGTAAGTTAAGAAAGGAAAGAAAAATGTTGTTATATCTTTTGCGATTGTAATAACAGAATTGAGAAAAAAGCTTGAGAATCATCAAATTCTCAAGCTTTTTTTGAACTATAAAGAAAAAGGAACTTCAATACGAGTAGTGTCCCAGCCCATAATCATATGATAGCCTTGGTCTACTTTATTAAAAGTAATAGAAAAAACCTCCAGTTCCTCACCTTTTGAAACAGGTACTTTAATCCTTGCCACATCTTTACTCTCGTCATAGGTGTAAGCTCCCCAGCTATCTAAATCAGAGTTTATAATTATTGTCCATTCTTTTTCTCCAGGAATAGTGAATAAAGAATATGTTCCTGCTTTAACAGTTTCGTCTCCCATTTTCACATCCTGAAAGAATTTTATTTCAGTAGCTTCGTCAGCTCCAGTTCTCCATACTTTGTCAAATGCAGCTAGATTACCAAAAATTTTACGTCCCTTTTTTTGAGGGCGACTGTAAACTACTTTAATTTCTGGTTTTGCATTTCTTTCTTTTTTAGCATAGGAGATATCAGTTGGGCTTTTTTGCAGCCCTGCAAATTTTTGGGCATTCATAGAAGATAAAGTACCTAAAAACATTACAATAATTAATAAGAGTGATTTTTTCATAACGTAAATTTAATTTTAAATAATAATCGTAAAGATATTAGGGAACTTACAAGAGATATGTTAATCAAGTCTATAAATTCTGTTAAATGTTTTTAGGTAACATTTTAATGTTTATACAAGGAAATGATTAGTTGTAGGTAATACTTTTTTAATTATTTTTTATTTTTAGTATTAAATTGTAATCAAATAAACAATTATTGTTTTTATTTTGTAGTTATAGGTAGATCTTTGGTTTCATAATTACAGATAAAGAATAATAATATGTGTGGAATTGTTTGTGCTTTTGATATAAAGCAAGATGTAGAGGTGTTAAGACCTCAGTTGTTAGAAATGTCTAAGAAAATTCGTCATAGAGGTCCGGATTGGAGTGGTATTTACTCTAATGAAAACGCGATTTTAGCACATGAGAGATTGGCTATTGTCGATCCAGTTTCAGGTAAACAACCTCTGTTTAGTGCAGATAAAAAACTAGTACTTGCAGCAAATGGAGAGATTTATAATCACAGAGATCTACGTAAACAGTTTGAGGGGGTGTATGACTTTCAAACAGAATCAGATTGTGAAATTATTTTAGCATTATACCAAGAAAAAGGAACAGATTTTTTGGATGACCTAAATGGTATTTTTGCATTTGCTTTATATGATGTGGAAAAAGATACACATTTTATAGCTAGAGATCACATGGGTATTATTCCTTTGTATATAGGATGGGATCAAAACGGGACCTTTTATGTGGCTTCAGAGTTAAAGGCTCTTGAAGGAGTTTGTACTAAGATAGAGCTGTTTCCTCCTGGACATTATTTAAGTAGCGAAGATGGGGAATTTAAAAAATGGTATGTAAGGGATTGGGTAGATTATGATGCTGTAAAAGATAACAAAACTAGTATTGAAGAAGTTAGAGACGCTCTGGAAGCAGCAGTGCATAGGCAATTAATGTCTGATGTTCCTTATGGCGTATTATTATCTGGGGGGTTAGATTCTTCTGTAACTTCTGCTATTGCGAAAAAATATGCTGAAAAGAGAATAGAATCTGGGGATACAAAAGATGCATGGTGGCCAAAATTACATTCTTTTTCTGTAGGACTGGAAGGTTCGCCCGATTTAAAAGCAGCTCAAAAAGTAGCAGATCATATTGATACGGTACATCATGAAATTAAATTTACTATTCAAGAAGGTTTAGATGCTATAAAAGATGTGATATACAATTTAGAAACCTATGATGTTACTACCATTAGGGCATCTACACCAATGTATTTAATGGCTAGGGTTATTAAATCTATGGGAGTAAAAATGGTGTTATCAGGAGAAGGAGCAGATGAAATTTTTGGAGGGTATTTGTATTTTCATAAAGCGCCAAATGCAAGAGAATTTCATGAAGAAACAGTGCGTAAGCTTAGTAAATTGCATATGTATGATTGTTTGCGGGCAAACAAATCGCTTGCTGCATGGGGGATAGAAGGTCGAGTGCCATTTTTAGATAAAGAATTTATGGATGTAGCAATGCGTATTAATCCTCAAGATAAAATGATTAATGGAGAGAGAATGGAAAAATGGGTTATTCGTAAAGCTTTTGAGTCTTACTTACCAGAAAGTGTGGTTTGGAGACAAAAGGAGCAGTTTTCTGATGGGGTAGGATATAGTTGGATAGATACCTTAAAAGAGGTAGTAAATACTGAAGTTACAGATGAACAAATGGCTAATGCGCATTTTAGATTTCCTATTCAAACACCTCAAAATAAAGAAGAGTATTATTATCGTTCTATTTTTGAAGAACATTTCCCTAGTGATACCGCAGCATTAAGTGTTCCTCAAGAACCATCAGTAGCATGTAGTACAAAAATTGCTCTAGAATGGGATGAGGCTTTTAAAAACATGAATGATCCAAGCGGAAGAGCAGTGGCTAATGTACACGAAGAGGCATATTAAATAAAGCGTAATACTATAATAATCTTAGTTTTTGATGTAGTATAATGGTATAAACTAAAAATTTGAGTTAGTTGAGTTAGATGTAAAACCCTGCAGTATAAATACTCAGGGTTTTATGATTTTAATCTTGCCTGTCTCAAAAGTAAAATATATTACTGGAAACATGTTATGTGAGCTTACTTTAGGGTTGTTGTTTGTGAAATAAAAAGACGGGCTGTAAAAATTAATTGCAGCCCGTTTTTTTTAAAGAGGTGAATGGTTTTTGTTGTTATGGCATTAAATTAGTTATTACCACATCTTCCTTCTTGTTTCCATCCATTATTTTGCAAAGAAAATAAATAGCCATTATAAGTTACTTTGTCTCCTATAGAATAGGATTGTCCAGAAACCCATGGGTTTACACCTGTGCATATATCCCCATCGGGATTAGTGTCATTAGGATATGCCTTATTCGTGCCTTCGATGTCTAAAGGAGATATAGTTGTTTGTGCACCACTATACGATTGACCATTAAGTAATGTGATTGTAGGTTTACCATTTTTAGAGAAACCACGTGAGTAATACATCATGATAGATTTGATATCGAAGTCTTTAGTCAGTAATTGTGCACTTGAGCTTTTTCTGAAGTTACCTTCCTTACCTGGTTGGATATTTTCCCATACGATACGAACATAATCATCTCTGTCAGATCTTGTTTGTTCATGAACAAATCCAAGAGTATGTCCTAGTTCATGGGCTATAAGACTAGCGCTAGCTCTATATCCTAACTGTACAGTTCCTCTGGTTCCCTGTACACCAAAAGAAGCTTGACCACATCCAGAGCATACATTAGTAGATTCATAAATAGTTACATAGTAAGACTCATTAGTTCTTTCTTTAAATCTAATATTAGTCTTACTAGACCATCTTCTAAAAGCCTCAGTAAGATTACTACGTAAATTACTATTTAAGTTTCCTAGCTTGTAAATCACTGTATTGTTTGGCCATTTTCGGGTAGAACCCCATAAAGCTAGTTTTTGTCCAGCTTCAGATGCGTCCGGGGCAACTTTTGTATCAAAAGGAGCAGGAGGAGTGTCAGATAACATCTCTTCAGAAAGTATAATATCTGAGTTGTAAAGGAATTCTCCATTTCCTATATCTTCTACAGAAACTAAATCTCCTTGAAAATATTTCTCAGCCATTGTATTTGTTGATGTTGTTGTGTTTTCGGTTACATTCTCATCAATATTCTCTTTTTGGCAAGAAGCAAAAAATAAAACAGTGCATAAAGCAATGGTTTTAGTTACTAAGATTTTTTTGTTGAATTTCATGATTTTTAATGTTAAATTGAGTTTGTGTTACTATTAAAATAGTTGATTTTAATGAACAATATTGTTCGTTCGCTTAAACTCTACTTACATAAAATATAGTATAAGTTACTTGTTAATCTTACTATAAACTATGTTAAGTATATGATAACATTGTATAATCTATGATAACTGTTTATCTCTAAAAAAGGTTTATTGGTTCTGTTTTTCGATTTTTAAAGAGGTTAGCTTGATTTTGTATGTATTTAATAAAACTCAGATTATTGCAACATTTGATTTAAGGTGTTTTTTATCGTTTTTAAGAGCTTTTTTTTGTTTTCTAGTACTATTCTTAATTAATTGTTGATAACTCGTTAAATCCTTCTTGATAAAACCCTTTGATCCTTTTGCTCTTTTTTTATCTTTGTTTGTTGTCAAAAAAATAAAATAATTAATAAGGGATTTTATGAGCGAAGAAGCTAATAAGAATAATTACTCCGCCGATAGTATTCAAGCATTAGAAGGAATGGAGCATGTACGTATGCGTCCATCGATGTATATTGGAGATGTTGGAGTAAGAGGATTACACCACTTGGTATATGAAGTTGTGGATAACTCTATTGATGAGGCACTTGCTGGACATTGTGATACAATAGATGTTACTATAAATGAAGATAACTCTATAACTACAAAAGATAATGGTCGAGGAATTCCTGTAGAGATTCATAAAAAAGAAGGTGTTTCTGCTCTAGAGGTTGTAATGACTAAAATTGGTGCAGGTGGTAAATTTGATAAAGATTCTTATAAAGTTTCTGGAGGACTACATGGTGTTGGTGTATCTTGTGTAAATGCACTTTCAGATCATTTACATGCTTATGTGCACAGAGATGGTAAAGTTTGGGAGCAAGAATATGAAAAAGGAAAACCTTTATATCCTGTAAAATCAACAGGAGAAACAGATTTTAGAGGTACTGTAGTTACTTTTAGACCAGATCCCACTATTTTCCAGCAAACCTTAGAGTATAATTATGATACTTTGGCAAGTCGTATGCGTGAATTGTCATACCTTAATAAAGGTATTACCATTAAGTTAACCGATAAGCGTAATAAAGATAAGGATGGAAATGATATTGAAGAGGTTTTTCATTCTGAAGAAGGATTAAAAGAGTTTGTTAAGTTTCTGGATGCAAGTCGTAGCTCGATTATTGGAGATGTTATCTCTATGGAAGGAGAGAAAAATGATATTCCTGTAGAGGTGGCGATGATATACAATGATTCGTATGCAGAGAATCTTCATTCTTATGTAAATAATATTAATACTCATGAAGGAGGAACACATCTTTCTGGGTTTAGACGAGGACTAACCTCTACACTTAAAAAATATGCAGATGCTTCAGGAATGTTGGATAAGCTGAAGTTTGAAATAGCTGGAGATGATTTTAGAGAAGGATTGACTGCTATTATTTCTGTAAAAGTTCAGGAACCACAATTTGAAGGGCAAACAAAAACCAAATTAGGAAACAGAGAGGTTACTGCAGCTGTATCGCAAGCGGTTTCTGAAATGTTAGAGAATTATTTGGAAGAAAATCCTAATGATGCAAAAATAATTGTTCAAAAAGTAATTCTTGCTGCTCAAGCACGACATGCCGCTAAAAAAGCACGAGAAATGGTGCAACGTAAATCTGTAATGAGTATTGGAGGGCTGCCAGGTAAGCTTTCAGACTGCTCAGAACAAGATCCTGCATTATGCGAAGTGTTTTTAGTCGAGGGAGATTCTGCAGGGGGAACGGCAAAACAAGGTCGTGATCGTATGTTTCAAGCAATCCTGCCATTACGAGGAAAAATATTGAACGTTGAAAAAGCAATGCATCATAAAGTTTTTGAAAACGAAGAGATCAAAAATATTTTTACTGCATTAGGAGTAACTATTGGTACAGAAGAGGATAGCAAAGCATTAAACCTTTCAAAATTAAGATATCATAAAGTAGTTATTATGTGTGATGCCGATGTCGATGGTAGTCATATTTCTACATTAATCTTAACTTTTTTCTTCCGTTATATGAAAGAATTGATCGAAGCAGGACATATATACATAGCAGCTCCACCGCTTTACTTAGTTAAAAAAGGAGCTAAAAAACAGTATGCATGGAACGATGATCAGCGAGATAGAATTGTAAAAGAGTTTGGAGAAAATTCTAAAATACAACGATATAAAGGTCTTGGAGAGATGAACGCAGAGCAATTGTGGGATACAACCATGAATCCAGAATTTAGAACTATGCGTAAAGTTACTATTGATAATCTTACAGAAGCAGATAGAATCTTTTCGATGTTGATGGGAGACGAAGTGCCACCAAGAAGAGAGTTTATCGAAAAAAATGCAGTGTATGCAAATATAGATGCATAATGCTTTTAGAATTATATTTAAGATCCGCTATATATTTGGTATAGCGGATTTTTTTTATATTGCAATGCCTATAAATTGATTAAAATTTTATAACGATATATTCGTTACCTAAAAATTTAATTGATATTAAATCCAAATCTTATGAAAAAATGTACTTTGCTACTAGCATTACTGCTTAGTCATATTAGCTATACGCAGACAGAGATCGATCAAATTTTAGAAATTGGAATTGAAAATGCACAAAGATTTAGTAAGGATTATTTTGCTTCGGCAGGAGAATCTTTGGTAAATGCTGTGTCTAATGGATGGTATAGTACTGCAAAGACAAAAAAATTATGGCACTTTGAAGCAGGTATTGTTGGTAACCTTTCTTTTGTTAGAGAAGAAAAACAATCCTTTATTATGCGTACTGCAGAGTATACTAACCTAACATTTAGAAATGGACAAAGCAGTCAAAGTGTAGGTAATGCTCTGGGGGTAAATACAGAAAATATAGCAGTTATTTTTAATCAAGGGACTCCAGCACAAGTAGAAGTTGTATTGCCAAACGGAATTGGAGATTCAGAAATGAATTCTTTACCAAGTGGATTTATTCAAGGATCTTTAGGTTTGATTAAAAGCACAGAAATTAAAATAAGGTTTCTGCCAAAAATTAAAGCAGTCCAAGATGCAGAGATACAGTTGTATGGTGTTGCTTTTCAGCATGAATTTACAGATTGGGTGTTTCCGCTAAAGAGGTGGCCGGTTCATTTGTCTGCATTGTTGGGGTATACAAATGTAAAAGGTTTTTACGATATAAATGGGGATAGTGGTGTTTTAGGAGCAGATCAAGAAGTGCGTTTAAATACTAATTCTTGGTTGCTTACAAGTATTGTGTCTACTAAATTTCCTGTTTTTAATGTGTATGGTGGAGTGGGTTATTATTTTGGCTCTAGTAGTGCAGATGTATTAGGTACATATCAAATTCAAAACGGGCCATTGTTCTCTCAAACAATTACAGATCCTATAAGTGTAAAAAGTAAAACAAAAGGTATGAAAGCATCTATAGGTGCAAAAGTCACGTTTGGTGTTTTTAATGCGAATCTGGATTATACACTTCAAAACTATAATAACTTTTCTCTAGGGCTTAATTTTGGCTGGTAATTAACAGTCTATTTGTTAATTAATTCATCAAAGAATTTGTATTTTCGCGAGGATATTGAAATCATTTCAGTATAACGTATAAATATTAATTAAATAAGATATAAAACGATGAAAATTACAGTAGTAGGAGCTGGCGCGGTGGGTGCTAGTTGTGCAGAATATATAGCAATAAAGGATTTTGCTTCTGAAGTAGTGTTGTTAGATATTAAAGAAGGATATGCAGAAGGAAAAGCAATGGACTTAATGCAAACCGCATCTTTAAACGGATTTGATACTAAAATCACGGGAACTACAGGAGATTACTCCAAAACTGCAGGTAGTGATATTACTGTAATCACTTCGGGGATTCCTCGTAAACCAGGAATGACAAGAGAAGAGTTGATAGGTATAAATGCAGGTATCGTTAAAACGGTAGCTACTAACCTGATCGAGCACTCTCCTAACACAATTATTATTGTGGTTAGTAACCCTATGGATACGATGACGTATTTAGTGCATAAATCTACTAGTCTTCCTAAAAACAGAATTATAGGGATGGGCGGTGCTTTAGATAGTGCTCGTTTTAAATACAGGCTTGCAGAAGCATTAGGGGCTCCTATTTCAGATGTAGATGGAATGGTGATAGGAGGACATAGCGATACAGGAATGGTGCCATTAACCAGATTAGCAACCAGAAATAGTGTGCCTGTGTCAGAATTTATTTCTGAAGACAGATTGCAACAAGTAGCAGAAGATACCAAAGTAGGAGGAGCTACATTAACAAAATTATTAGGTACTTCGGCTTGGTATGCTCCAGGAGCAGCAGTGTCTGGTTTAGTACAAGCAATTGCGTGTGACCAAAAGAAAATATACCCATGTTCTGTATTGTTAGAAGGAGAATACGGATTAAATGATTTATGTATTGGAGCACCAGTAGTTTTAGGCAGAAATGGAATTGAAAAAATTGTAGAAATTCAACTTAGTGATGCAGAAAAAGCTAAGCTAGCAGAAAGTGCAGAAGGAGTTAAAAAAACAAATGGATTATTAGAATTATAATTCAGCCTAGTCATAAAATCTAACGAGAGCTACTTTTTGAGTAGCTCTCGTTGTTTTTAAATACTTTTTATAATAGTCTTAAGGCAAACAAAGTCTTTGCCAGAAAGAGATTCAAGCTTTTCTTTTTAAGTTTTGAAGACGTTCTGCGGTTTATGATAAATATTTGTTTAAAGACTTTAAGAAATGCCGTTTTTATTTTTTTATATTTGCGGGATGAAGAAAAAATGGTGCTTCGGTATTTTAATTGCTACACTAGCATTGCTTGTTGTTGTTCAACAGCAAACCGCTGTACCTAATCAGGAGATTGTATTAGAATTTGTAGATATTGAGATTACTTCTGTAGAAGCTCAAAATGCAATTACTACTGTAAAAAAACAATTACAATCCTTAGGTGTCAAAAACACCAGAATAACGCAAGAGCTAAATAACGGTAAGCTTAAAATAGCTTATTACAGTGATGTAGATGTCGAGTACATTAAAAGAATACTCTCTAAAGAGAGAAACGTAGAGTTAGATCCTATTTTTTATGATACGAATCAAGATAAGGATTCTTTTCCTTTAAGTGAAAATTCAAAGAATTATAATCTAGATGTTTATGAAATCCAAAAAGGTACAGATTTAGGCTCTGACTTTATTGGTAAATATGTTTTAGAAGTAAAACATGAACAAAATGGATATTCGGGCTCTAATTCCTTTAGTTTTGTTTCAGAAGTGGATACTAATTATATAGATAAACTTATAAAGGTAGCCCAAAAAGTACATACAAATATTGCGATAACAATAGATAACACTTCGCGTAATATACCAGAAGTAAGAGCAGGACCAATCTCTTGATTGGGAATTCAAAGCTTTTAAAAATTTCCTAAAAATAAATCATATTTTATTAAAAGTTAAAAAAGAAGAGTGATTAATAGCTCTTGAAAGTCGTTGTTAACTTTTAGATATAGCTTAATCAATTACATTGATAAAGTTTAAAGGATTAGTGTTAAATAATTAAAAATAATGTGACAAACCTTGGGTAGATTTTGTGATCACTCGTTATAAAAGGTTTGTTTAAAAAATTAAAAGATAATGCAAAATAAAGGACTTGTAAGAGTGTTTGCTATTTTATTTGGCTTGGTATGTATTTACCAATTGTCATATACTTATATGGTATACACAAAAGAAAAAGAGGCAGAGGCTTACGCAAAACAACAGTATCCTGATAATGTAGAAAACTATTCTAAATTTAGAGAAACCGCAGAGCATATTTATTTAGACTCTATAGGTAAAGAAGAAATTTTTGCAGGGATAACATATAATGTTGCAAAAGATAAAGAATTAAACAAAGGTCTGGATCTTAAAGGAGGGATTAACGTTATTTTACAAATCTCTGTAAAAGATATTTTAAGTGGGCTTGCTAATAAATCTAAAGACCCTTCATTTAATCAAGCTTTATTAGCTACCGATGAGGCGCAAAAAAATAGCCAAAATACATATCTGGAAGATTTCTTTACAGAGTTTGACAAAATCCCAGATGCTAAATTAGCTTCACCAGATATTTTTGCTAACAAAAACTTAAGTGATGATATCACTTATGATATGACTAACGAGCAAGTAAAGCCTGTTTTAAAGAGAAAAATAGACGAATCTGTAACCTCTGCATTCGAAGTTTTACGTAAGCGTATCGATAAATTTGGGGTTACACAACCAAATATTCAGCGTTTAGGAGAGTCTGGTCGTATCTTGGTAGAGCTTCCGGGAGCAAAGGATATCGAAAGAGTAAAAACCTTGGTTACCAGTACAGCACAATTAGAGTTCTGGGATGTGTATAAATCTGAAGAAATTCTTTCATTCTTGTTTGCTGCTAATAACCTTTTAAAAGAGCAAGCAGATACAGTTAAAGAAGTTAAAGAAACAGTAGAAAAAGAAGAAGAAATAGGCGAAATAGTGGCAGATTCTACACAAGTAGATTCTACCCAATCAGATTCTACACAAACAGATGCAGATTCTGCTATCAACGATCTGTTAGAAGATGCAGAAGATTCAACAAACTTAGAAGCACAAGTTAACCCTCTTTTTGATCTAATTGCAGGACAAGGAAGACAAGGAGGACCAATAGTGGTATCTGTAGAAAAGAAAAATGCAGAACAGTTTATGGCGTATCTTAACGATCCTAAAGTTAGAGCTTTGTTACCAGTAGAGCAACGTTTTGTGAAATTTGCATGGGGAAAACCAGTAAAAGATTCTGAGATTTTAGATTTGTATGCTATAAAAGGAAATAGAGATAACGATCCAGAACTAAGTGGAGGAGTTATTACCGATGCCAGACAAGAATACAATCAGGTAGGGGTTGTTACTGTAACTATGCAAATGGATGGTAAAGGAGCTAAAAAATGGGAAGAAATGACTGGTAAAGCATTTAGCCAAAGAAGTCAGATCGCCATTGTATTAGATGATGTTGTGTATTCTGCACCAGGAGTAACTACCGGAGCAATTAGTGGAGGTAGAAGCGAAATCACAGGAGATTTTACTATCGAAGAAGGTCAGGATTTAGCAAACGTATTAAGAGCTGGTAAATTACCTGCCTCAGCAGATATTATTCAAAGCGAAGTAGTAGGTCCATCCTTAGGACAAGAAGCAATCGATAGTGGGGTTATGTCTTTTGCAATAGCATTAGTACTAATTTTAATCTGGATGGTGTTTTACTATGGTAAAGCCGGAGCCTTTGCAGATATAGCATTAGTAGTTAACATTCTGTTTATTTTTGGAGTCTTAGCTGGTTTAAAAGCAGTGTTAACGCTTCCTGGTATTGCAGGTATCGTATTAACGATTGGTATGTCTGTCGATGCAAATGTGTTAATCTTTGAGAGAATTAGAGAAGAATTAGCTAAAGGAAAATCTCAAGCAGATGCCATAAAAGATGGATTTAGTAACGCTTTATCTTCTATATTAGATGCAAACATAACAACGGGACTTACAGGACTTATACTATTAATAATTGGTACAGGACCAATAAAAGGATTTGCAACTACTTTGTTAATAGGTATTTTAACCTCTTTGTTTACCGCGATTTTTGTTACCAGATTATTTATAGACGGGTATGGTAAAAATGGTAAAGAATTAGCATTCTCTACAGGAATGACCAAGAACTTGTTTAAAAATGTAAATATTGATTTCTTAAAGAAACGTAAAGTAGCTTATGCAATTTCTGGAGTTATAATTCTTATAGGATTAGGATCTTTGTTTACGCAAGGGTTAGATTATGGAGTTGATTTTGTTGGAGGTAGAACATATACCGTTCGTTTTGCTAAAGATGTAGTGCCTACTACGGTAGAAAAAGACTTGATAGAGGTATTCGAAAGTGCACAGGCAAAAACTTTAGGAGCTAATAACCAGTTAAAAATAACTACGAAGTATAAGGTTGATGAAACAGGAGAAGAGGTAGATTCTGAAATATCTAATAAATTATATACTGCTTTAAAACCGTATCTAACCGATGGATTAACATATGATGAATTTGCTAATGGAGATGAAGATAAGCAAGTTGGTATTATGTCTTCTATGAAAGTAGGTCCAACTATAGCAGATGATATAAAACAAGCTGCATTTTGGTCTGTATTAGGATCATTAATCGTGGTGTTCTTGTATATATTATTTAGATTTAGAAGATGGCAATTTAGTTTAGGTGCTGTTGCCGCGGTATTCCATGATGTATTGGTAGTGTTAGGTGTATTCTCATTAACTTATAAGTTTATGCCGTTTAATATGGAAATAGATCAGGCTTTTATAGCAGCAATATTAACGGTAATAGGATATTCGTTAAATGATACGGTGGTAGTGTTTGACAGAATTAGAGAATTCTTTAATGAGCATACTGGTAGATCTTTTGGTAAAAATGTTAACGATGCATTAAATAGTACATTAAGTCGTACTTTAAATACATCTTTAACTACTTTATTAGTGCTTGTAGCAATCTTTATATTTGCAGCGCCGTTAAGAGGTTTCATGTTCTCTCTAATTATTGGTGTGATTGTAGGTACCTATTCTTCTTTATTTATTGCAACACCTATAATGCATGATTCAGTAAGTAGAGTAGGGTTAAAAACTAAAGAAAAAGAAACTGCAGAAGAGTAGTCACTGTATTTTTATAGAATACCCATAAAAAAATCCTTTCTGAATTTATTCAGAAAGGATTTTTTGTTTACTATTTATTAGATGTTGAATGTAGCTATTTATTGCACGACTATAGATATTCTTTGCAGTAATGTAAATGCTTATTGTAGGAGTGTAGATACTCCTTGTAGTGATGTAGATGTTTATTGCAGGAGTGTAAATGCTCTTTGCAGTAATGTAAAAGCTTATTGCAGGAGTGTAGATGCTCCTTGTAGTGATGTAAATGTTTATTGCAGGAGTGTAGATGGTCTTTGTAGAGGTGTAAGCGGTTCTTGTATCGCTACAGGTACTTATTGTATCACTATTGTTAGAGGTTGTAGGTTTAGGGTTATTAAAATTAACTTTGTTCTACAAAAAATTATAATTTAAAACATTTATGACATACTTTATAGAACAGTCTCGGTTATGCTTTCAACACAAACCTTGAAGGTTTACAATGATTTGTTTAGAAAAATTTAATGACCAACATAAATTCTCTTATACCGGTTTTAAGGTTAATTATTGCTTTTTATTTTAGAAAAAGAAATAGAATCCCCTTTTTTAAGATTCCATGTGTCGGATAGTTTTGCATTTACCTCGAATACATATTTTGCTGGTCCTTCAGATGGTAATGAGCTTTCATTAAGAGGTTGCGCATTTTTTTGAATACTAACCACTTTGTTTTTGGCATCGATAAAAATGATATCCAAAGGAAACCTTGTATTCTTCATGTAAAAAGAGCGCGGAGCTTCTTCCGTAAAAATAAATAACATGCCCTCATTTTTTAACATAGATTCCCTATACATTAAACCAGTTTGGATTTGATATTCATCATCTGCTATTTCGATATCCAGTTTGGTTATAAGATTAGGGATGGAATCTTTTAGAGAAAATAAAGAAAGTTCTCCCTCTTTGGTAAATGTAATTTCCTTAGTTATACTTTTATTGCTTTTAGAATCTGTTTTACAGGAGAATAATTGAAGTATAGTACATACAATAATGATAATAAAAATACTCTTTTTCATTGGTTTCTTTTTTGAAGTTTTTTTTACTGCATAAATCGGGTTAAAATTAGGTAAAAAAGCCGCACTTCAAAAACAGGAAGCACGACTTTTTGCAATTAACTAACTAATATTATTTTTTTTGAAAGGAATTCAAAATTGTAAATGGTGTTTAGATCTTTAATGAGGGATTAAAACTAATTTCCTTCATTTTTCCAATCGATTTTTCGGGATATCATCATTATAGCCCCGAGTATCAAGAAAAGACCAATGCTGCCTACTAATAAAGCATAGTTTTCTAGTTGTATAATTACAAATATAAATGTGTATAATGCGGCAAGCGAGGTGGCAATAAAAGCCATAAACTTAAAACTTTTTAGTATTGCCTTAGAATATATAGAGATAAGAAAAACTACCGCAACACCAGCAATTAAGTACGCCTGTAAAAAGCTGGAATGCTCTGATATAGAAATTAATAAAGTGTAGAACATCGTTAATGCTAATCCTATCATTAAATATTGAAAAGGATGAATATCAATTTTACTAATTGTTTGTATTAAGAAAAACACTAAAAATGTAAGCGCAATTACCAAATATCCATATTTTGTTGCGCGCTCACTTTTTTGATACTCATCTACAGGTATAAGTAGTTTTACTCCAAATGCAGAAGAGTCAATTTGTGGTAATTCACCAAAAAAATCCTGTTCAAACTCTCGGTTTATTTGTAATACTTTCCAGTTAGCTTTAAAACCATCCTTGGTGATTTCTTTAGTTTTGGTATTAGGCAAATAATTACCGTTAAAACTCGGGGATGCCCAATTCGAAGTCATGGATACATTTGTTTCTCGACCTACAGGAATAAAACGCAGCTGTTCACTTCCGTTTATTACAAGGTTTAGGTTAAAAGATATTTCTTTTTCTTTAGGTAAAGAGCTTTCTTTAAGAAATTTAGTTTCTAAGGTGTTAGTATACGAATTTTGACTATATCTGGATTGTAAAGGGTAGCTATCTTCTCCTAATTTTAATTCTAGATTACTGCGTATACCTTTTAGATTGGTCGAATTTATAATAACAGTAGCTTTGTTCCATAAAATATCGGTTTCTTTAATGTCCTGAGTATCAAAAACCGGGGTAGTAAAAGAACCAGCAATTTTCATGTTAGATGTGTAGACTACAGATTCGTATATACTTCTTCCCAAGGTTTCAGATTCTATATTAGCATTTATGTCTAATGTGTTAGGAAAAAAGAATGCGTGTCTTATAGTGATTATATCTTCTTCTGAGTAGGATTTGGTTTTATCATCCCAGGTTTTTTTAAGAGCATGCTCCTGATATGGGATCTTAAGTATGGGGCCGTATAACAAAACTTCATTCCCCCATTTTTGGTTAATCTCTCTTACCACTTCTTCTTGTCTGTATGAGCGTTCTTGTATTAAACTTTTAATATAAGATAAGGGGATTAGTAATACTAAAATTAAGATTCCTACCATTATCATTCGTATAGTAATAGAGGTTTTAAGCCATTGTCCAAAAGATTTTTTTTGTTTTTCCATAGTTTTAAAAAATTTATAGTGTGTATTATTTTATTTTTCTTATTTCATAGTGATTCATCATTCTGTAGATGACAATTAAAAAAACACCAAAGCCTATTGTAAAAGCCCAGGTATTTAAATGTTGAGAAGGAAACAGAAGTCTTTTTGTGATATCCGATAAAAGTCCTGTAGGATCTTGAAGTATATCCCAACTATTCCATCGTAATACCCGTCCCAGATAAATTCCAAAGCCACATAGTAGCAGAATAAAATGGATGATAAAATTTGTTGTTTTTTTTGAAAACCTTTTCTGAAGAGAAGTTTGTAGTATCGATAAGGATGCAAATCCTGCGACTAACCCATTAATAGCAAAAGACAGGATAAGTAACACATCAAACCAAACAGATTGTAAGGTACTTAGTTTAATATGTTGTAAATCGGTTAGGATGTATGGGGAGTTTGGTAAAAATACTAACCAACATGCAAAACCAATCCAGAAAATAAATGAATTAGTTTTTTGTAAACTTAAAACCAATGCTATGGCATAAGGAATACAAGCTAAAAAAAGATTCCAAATCAAAAATATATAGAATGTAGAATCTGTTTTAAAAACTCGTATTACTAAAAGTATACAACTAAATAGTATAGTGGCAATAAACTTTTTAATAAATGGTAATTGGTTTTGTAGTATAGGATTCATTATAAAAGGTTGTTAAAAGAGTTATTTAAGACAATAATAACATACCCAAAGGCAATAGGTATGTTTAATGTAACCAGTAGGATTGTAGTTATATTTTCTTTGTTGTATTGATAGTTGATAAAAGAATTTGTAATTAATCCTATAAAGGTTATGGTGTTTAATACGAGTGCTATAAGAATGTAAACAAGACCAATGTCTACTAGTATACCAGATGGAGAGATTAGAAAAAATAATAAAAGCATAGTACCAAGAATAAAACTTGCAGTAGCAATTATAAGGGCACTTTTGTTTATTGGCTGTATGATTTTCATATGGACGAGATTAAAAATGTGGTTTGTAATTTATGTATGGGTTGATGTAATAATTTTTTGTAATCCAGATGATGAAAAGGGTGTGCTAGCATTCCTTTTAAATACGCTTTTTTAAAAAGATTGATTTTATCTGGATAGAGTAGGGTGCCAAGAAAAATTACAGAAATTAGATATAGCGTTCTTTTTCCATTTCCTAATAGGTAGTATTGCATAGATATTTCTTCGGGAACAGATATACCAGTATTTGTTAATACATGAAAAACATCGTGATTTTCTAATTTGGGTTGTGGGCTAAAATCATACTTCAATAAAAAACATCCTAAATGAAATCCTAAACTTTCTTTTGGAAATTGAATAAGTGTTTGTACAGATATATCCCATGCTGCCTGCTTCTTAAGCCATTTTTGATATGGTTTTTTACTCCAGTTATACATTGTTTCTAAAATAAATGCTCTCATTTTTTAATTTTTAAAGTACTTTGTTTTTCAAAGTAAATAAGTAAAAAAATATAGTTACCGGTTTAGTAGTTTTTCGATTGCTTCTACATGTTTTTTGAAAGCATCTCTACCTTTTTTTGTAACATAATATTTGGTGTTTGGTTTTCTGCCTATAAATGATTTTTCGACTTTTATATACTCTTCTTTTTCTAATGCTTTGGTGTGACTGGCTAAGTTGCCATCGGTTACATCAAGGAGCTCTTTCAACATTTTAAAATCTGCATACTCATTGACCACCAATATCGACATGATTCCTAGACGAATTCGATGATCAAATGCTTTATTTATATTGTTGATGATACTGCTCATTTTTTCTTTGTCGCTTTATTAAGCGTATAGGTATTCGATTAATTTAAAGTATGAATAGTTTTAAATGGTATTGAATATGTGTTTTTATCTATCGTGTTTAAAATAAATCAAACTTCCGTATAAAATGTGCATTATGCCAAACCCTAATACCCAAAACCAAAATCCGTATCCTGGGTAGATAGCACAGATTAAGCCTAATACAATTTCTATATACCCCAGGTATTTTACATTTCCGATAGTATATTTTGAAGCATTTACTAATGCTAATCCATAAAAAATAAGCATTAGAGATCCTGTAAGTCCGTAATGATCACTAGAGATTTTAATGATAATATATATTCCTCCCGTTACTAAAGGAATCAAAAAAGCAGTAAGTAATCTTTTAGAAGTACCATTCCATAATTTTTCGTCATTTTTCTTTGCTTTTTTTACACTCAAAAAAATAGCAGTTACAATACTTAGTGTAGCAACAATTACAAGATCTATAAGTATGTAATTAAATATTTTTCCATCTAAAATTAGATATTCCCTACCGCTAATACTAACCAGATAGTAAGCAATTGCGGCACCGATAAGGGCATATATACCTGCCATTATACCAGATAGACCACTAAGAGAAAAAAAACGGGATGATTTATTCATCATGTCTTTAATCTGTGTAATGTCTTTTAAATATTCTTCTGTGTGCATATAAAAGTACTTTGAAAAACAAAGTAAAATTAAAATATCCAATTTCACAAATTTATATACATAATTTTTTCATCAAATGATTATTTCCATCTTACTTTTATATAATTATCGATTTCTTTAACTTGCTTAGGGATGTTATTTTTGATTTCCAGAAGTAGATTTTCTATAAGTTTTTCTTTAGTAAAATTTTTATTAACCACTATACTTACTTCTCTTGTGGGTTTTGGATCTTCGAAATGTTTTATATGCTGTTGTTCTGATTGGTCTGTTATGGATAGCTCAGGGACTAAAGTATATCCTAAATCGGCTTTGACTAAGTTTTTTATAGTTTGTATAGAGCCGCTTTCAAATAAAAAGGATTTGTTTTTATTATTTTTGCTGTCTTTGCAAATGTTTAAAACCTGATTTCTAAAACAATGCCCTTCTTCAAGAATGAGAAGATTGTCTGGAGTAAGATCATCTTGGTTTACAATTTCTGATGCACTAAAAGTTTCTTTGTTTTTACAATACAATAAAAAAGGCTCTTGATAGAGATTTATTTCTCTAATCATTTTATCTTCTAATGGAGTGGATACAATGCCAATATCTAAAGTGCCATTGTGCAAAGCGTTAATGATAAGCTCGGTTTGCATTTCTTTTATGATCAATTTGGTTAGTGGGTTGTTTTTTAAGAAGCTTTCTAAAAATAATGGTAGTAAATAAGGAGCGATAGTTGGTATAATACCCAAAGTGTATTGACCAGTAATACCAGAGGTATTGCTATATGCAATTTCATTAAATTCATTGGCCTCTCTAAGAATACTCTTTGCTTTAGCAATTAAAATTTTTCCTATGGGAGTAGGTGTTAGAGGTATAGTGTTTCGGTCAAATATAATGGTACCAATTTCTTCTTCTAATTTTTTTACCTGAATCGTTAGTGTTGGCTGTGTTACAAAACATTCTTCTGCGGCTTTTATATAATGTCTTTTATGGTCTAATGCTACGATATACTTTAATTGTTGTAATGTCATTATTATAGTATTATTGATATTATAAATATAATCATTTATATTATTAATTTGATTTATGAAGCTAATTAAACGTGCTTTGTAGTATCATTAACTTAAATACATTTCACACATGAAAAAAAACGTATTAATTGCGGTTATTTTTGGTTTTTGTTCTTCTATGTATGGGCAGCAAACCATAACAACTAATGGAGGTGTCCCTATTGGGGACAATCAAAACTCAAAAACAGTAGGGGAGTATGGTTCTGTATTGTTAGAAGATATACATCTAATTGAAAAATTAGCAGCTTTTGATAGAGAGCGAATTCCTGAACGAGTAGTGCATGCAAGGGGAGCAGGAGCTTTTGGCTATTTTGAGAGCTCCAAAGATATGTCTGCATTTACAAAAGCAACTTTGTTTAAAGGAAGTAATAAACGTACAGATTTAGCAGTTCGTTTTTCGACGGTAATCCATGGCAAAGGCTCACCAGAAACAGCAAGAGATCCAAGAGGATTTGCTGTAAAATTTTATACCGAAAATGGTAATTATGATATAGTAGGAAATAACTTACCTGTTTTTTTTATTCGAGATGCTGTAAAGTTTCCGGATATGGTACACTCTTTAAAGCCTTCTCCAGTAACTAATAAACAAGATCCAAACCGATTTTTTGATTTTTTTTCTAATATACCTGAAGCGACACACATGATCACACGTTTGTATACAGATTTAGGGATTCCAAAAGGGTATCAGTACATGAATGGTAGTAGTGTACACGGTTTTAAATGGTTTAATGAAAAAGGAAAAGTAGTTTATGTTAAATACTCGTGGGTAAGTAAGCAAGGTGAAGAAAATCTGGATTTAGAACAAGCGGCAAAACAGCAATCTATGGATTGGCAACATGCTACAGTTAGTTTAAGAGATGCGATTCAAAATAAAAAATACCCACAATGGGATTTATATGTACAAATGATTAAACCAGAGGATTTACATAGTTTTGACTTTTGGCCTTTGGATGCTACTAAAGATTGGCCAGCAGATAAAATTGAAAAAATTAAAATTGGAACAATGACTTTAAATAGAAATCCAATTAATTATTTTCAAGAGGTAGAATCTATTGCTATGTCTCCTGGTAATTTGATTGCTGGGGTAGAAGCATCTGAGGATAAGCTTTTGCAGGGTAGGTTGTTTTCTTATTTTGATACACAACGCCATAGGTTAGGACCAAATAACCAGCAAATTGAAGTAAATAAGCCAAAAAATAAAGTGATTAATTATAACTCAGATAGTTATTCTAGTGCCGATAATTCGAAATTTCCTGATCCTGATATTAATTATCAGCCTAGCAATAAAGTTTCTTTAACAGATAGTCCTAAAGATAAACCTTCAGAAACTGCTATTGATGATGTTAAAATCACATACAAAAAGATTTCAAAAACTAACGATTTTGCGCAGCCAGGAGATTTTTATAGATCTTTATCAGAAAAAGACAAGACTAATTTGATTCGAAATTTAGTTGGAGATTTAGGACAGGTTACGAATAAAAATATTCAAAAAAAGATGATCACCTATTTTTATAAATCAGATAGAGATTATGGTATAAGAGTAGCTAAAGCTTTAGGCTTTACAGAAAAAGATTTTATGTAAATAATAAAAGTGTTTATATGGTTTTACGATATAATAAAACAGGATTTCTATTATCGTAAGACCATATATTATTATATGTTAAAAACGAATGAGTAAGTTAGATTGACATTGTTAAATGATCTAAGATGAATAGACTAAAAAAAGCAAATAAAATGAACAAAAGTATACTGTTTTTTTGCATGTTTATGATTGTGCTTTTGGTAAAGGCACAAGAGGATATATTTGATTTAAGTAGACAGGGTAATGTAAAAGAAATTGAAATAATGCTCAAATCAAAAAAAGTAAAAGTAGATACTTTAGACTATAAAGGTTTTAGTCCGTTGATTTTAGCTGTATACAACGGGCAACTAGATACGGTTGATTTTTTACTGAAACACAAGGCAAATCCCGATATACAAGATAAATCGGGGAATACTGCTCTTATGGGGGCTTGTTTTAAGGGGTATTTACAGGGGATTCGCTTGCTTATGGATCAAGGGGCCGATATTAATATAAAAAATTATGGAGGAGCTACCGCTTTGATTTATGCAGCAACCTTTGGGCATAAAGATATTGTAGTAGAATTGCTTAGGTATGGAGCAGATCCAACAATACAAGATGATAGAGGTAATACCGCAGAAAATCATGCCCGTATGCAGGGTAATCAAGAAATACTAGAAGTGTTGTTGCCGATAATAGAAAAGGCAGAAAATTAACTTTTATGAATCCAGCAGAAGAATATAGTTTTAAACAACCAGAATATTTTAGGGTAATTTTACTACGTCTGTAAATTAGTATAGAAACAACAGTTACTTCGGTAGGATTAAAATACAAATATAAAATACCATTTTATTGCCAATAGTAGAACAATCACAAAGTTCTTCAATATTATATATTAGAAGATTTTAAGGCATCTTATTTATAGATGAATTTGAAGAGGTAATGTTTTACTCTCACTCTATTAATTAGGAGAACTAAAATACTTTAAAAATTCCTCCAAAAGTGATATTTTGTTGCGAGAAAAAGAAATGTTGCTTTGCTTTATCTGTACTATCACCTGTTGTACGTATATCAGGAAGATTTATAAAACCAGTTTTAACTTCTGCTTGAATAAAAAAGTATTTTAAAAACGTAATGTTAACCCCTCCTTTAAGTGATATTCCATACCCAGAAAGATGAAACTCATCATGCCTTTCTTTTCCCAGGATCTTAGCGTTTGTTTTAGGAATAAGTACTCCTGCGCCAACACCTTCGGTTAAATTAATCTGTATTTTATCAGGGTTTAATCCAATATAATCCCCTAAATTATCTACACGCGCAACTTCTAAATTAATAAAATTTAAGCCATCTGTATGTTCAAAAGAAACAAACTCTTCCAATAAAATAGTATCGGTGTTATTGTAAACACCATTAAAAGAAGTGATACCTTCATTTTGCGAAGTAAGATTAATATCTCCAGATACTTTTGTGGTTTGAAATTGAGTTACCACATATTTCATGTGATCCAACCCAATAGAAGCATTCCAGTTATCATGAAAATAATATCCTAATCTTGCATTGGTTTGGGGGATAGTCATATTTCCTGGATTTAAATATTTGTCATACCCTACAGGTTTGGTTACTTTATCTTGAGCTCTTGCGTTTTGAACCGTAAAGTCATAGTCATCTCCATAAAAACGAATGTCAGAACTGCTGTATTGAGAAATATTCCAACCCCAATAAAAATAAATTTTCCCTTTATTTTTAGTTTTTTCTCTGGTTTTATTTATTGAATTAGAATCTGTATTATCTTGTTGTGCTATTGTTTTGTATTTTCCTGCTATCAATAAGAGGAAAATTAGAATGGTACTTTTTTTCAATACGAAATATTAAAGATTAATTACAGTTTGTCTAATTGCTACCAGATTGCTTAATAGTTTTTCTAAATGATCTAGGTGTAACATATTTGCACCATCACTTTTTGCGTTAGCAGGATCAAAATGTGTCTCCATAAATAAACCATCTACACCAGTAACTACACCGGCACGAGCTATAGTTTCAATCATGTCTGGTCTACCACCAGTTACCCCACTAGATTGATTGGGTTGTTGTAATGAGTGTGTTACATCAAGAATAGTAGTTGCATATTGTTTCATTGTAGGAATCCCTCTAAAGTCAACAATCATATCTTGATAGCCAAACATAGTGCCACGATCGGTTATCATAGCTTTATTATTACCACTATCTTTTACTTTTTTTACGGCATGTTGCATTGCCTCAGGACTCATAAACTGTCCTTTTTTAAGATTTATTGTTTTACCAGTTTTTGCTGCTGCAACGACAAGATCTGTTTGGCGTACTAAAAATGCAGGGATCTGTAAGATATCTACATATTCAGCCGCAAGTGCTGCATCTTCATTTTCATGAATATCCGTAACTGTAGGTATTTCAAAAGTTTCTCCAACTTTACGTAATATTTTTAAAGCCTTTTCATTACCAATTCCTGTAAAGCTATCAATACGACTGCGATTAGCTTTTTTAAAAGATCCCTTAAAAACATAAGGTATTTTAAGATTAGAGGTAATGGTGACTACTTTTTCTGCGATACGTAATGCCATTTCTTCTCCTTCGATAGCACAAGGGCCTGCTAAAAGAAAAAAATTGTTGGCATCAAGATTTTTGAGGTTTTTTATTTCAGAAAGATCCATGCGGGTTTGGGTTTTTTAATGGGGCAAATATATACCATATTAAGGATTCAAAAGAAAGAATTAATAGTAAAAGTACGTTAAATTTGGTATGAAACTTAATAAATCATTTTTTTTGAATATTCACACTTTATCGATGAAGAAAATACTTCTTGTTCTTTTAATAATTAGTGTATTTAATAGTTATGCGCAAACTAATAATGTAAATACAATTGGTGCAAAAAATATGTTTACCGTAAATATAATAATGCCAGGCTTACAATATGAAATAGGGCTAACCTCTAAAACTTCAATAAAAATAGGAATAACTACTGGTTTTGCTTGGGTTTATAGTAGGGCTAAAGGCTCAGAATATGGGGTTTTCCCTTCTTTTGAAGGATCGTATCGCTATTATTATAATTTTGAAAGAAGAAAACGTAAGGGGAAACGAACGGATAATAATTCTGGAAATTTTATTGCAATATCTTCTTATGTAACTTCTGGGGATCCTTTAATTGGGGATTTGGAATCTAGATTAGATTATAACGGAGTTGTGGGTCCAGTATGGGGAATACAGAGAACCTGTAAATCAAAACTTAATTGGAATGTAGAGTTAGGTATGGGGTATGGCTTTAATGAAGAGAATACTTATATATCACCAATAGCTAATTTTTCTATAGGTTGGGTATTTGGAAAAGAAAGTAATTAAATTGATAATGAATAATTTAACGTTGTTTTTGTGGGTTTGGTATTATGAAAATGTGAAGCTTTTTTAATAATTAAATTTTAATATACAACCTGTCAAAATATAACTTACCTTTGCAGCCTTAAAAATGAGGCGTTTATGACAGCTATAAAAAATATTGCGATAATTGCTCACGTAGATCACGGTAAAACTACGTTGGTAGATAAAATTATGTACCATTGCCAATTATTTCGTGAAAATGAAAATACAGGTGATTTAATTTTGGATAACAATGATCTGGAACGAGAGAGAGGTATTACAATTACTTCAAAAAACGTTTCGGTTATTTATAAAGGAACAAAAATCAATATTATTGATACTCCTGGTCACGCCGATTTTGGTGGTGAAGTAGAGCGTGTATTAAACATGGCAGACGGAGTACTACTTTTGGTAGATGCGTTTGAAGGACCAATGCCACAAACTCGTTTTGTTTTGCAAAAAGCAATAGACCTAGGGTTGAAACCTTGTGTAGTAGTAAATAAAGTAGATAAGGAAAACTGTACGCCAGAAGAGGTTCATGAAAAAGTATTTGACTTAATGTTCGAATTAGGAGCAGAAGAGTGGCAGTTAGATTTTCCAACAGTATATGGTTCAGCCAAAAATAACTGGATGAGTGATGACTGGAGAAACGAAACAGATAATATAGAGCCTTTATTAGATATGGTGATTGAACATATACCAGCACCAAAAATAGAAGAAGGTACACCACAAATGCTAATTACTTCTTTAGATTTTTCATCTTTTACAGGACGTATCGCTATCGGACGCTTACAAAGAGGAACTTTGGTGGAAGGAATGCAGGTTTCTTTAGTGAAACGTGATGGATCTATAAAAAAATCAAGAATTAAAGAACTTCATACTTTCGAAGGTTTAGGAAGAATGAAAGTAGAAAAAGTAGAAGCAGGAGATATTTGTGCTTTAGTAGGTTTAGAAGGTTTTGAAATAGGAGATACTGTAGCAGATATTGAAAATCCAGAAGGATTAAAAACTATTGCTATTGATGAGCCAACGATGAGCATGTTGTTTACTATTAACGATTCTCCTTTCTTTGGTAAAGATGGAAAATTTGTTACGTCTAGACATATTAAAGAAAGATTAGCAAAAGAACTAGAGAAAAACTTAGCGCTTAGAGTTAACGATACAGATAGTGCAGATAAGTTTATAGTATTTGGTAGAGGTGTACTGCATTTATCTGTTCTAATCGAAACTATGCGTCGTGAAGGATACGAATTACAAATTGGGCAACCACAAGTAATTATTAGAGAGATTGATGGTGTTAAGTGTGAACCAATAGAGGAGCTAACTATTGATTTGCCAGAGAATGTATCTGGTAAAGCAGTAGAAATGGTAACTATGCGTAAGGGTGAAATGCTTAGTATGGAAGCTAAAGGAGATCGTATGGTTTGTGAATTTATGATCCCATCCAGAGGTATTATAGGATTAAGAAATCAATTACTAACCGCTACGGCAGGTGAAGCTATTATGGCACACCGTTTTAAAGAGTATCAGCCACTTAAAGGAGATATTCCTGGACGTATTAATGGTTCTTTAGTTTCTATGGAAAAAGGATCAGCAATACCATATTCTATCGATAAGTTACAAGATAGAGGGAAATTCTTTGTGGATCCAGGAGAAGATATTTACGAAGGACAGGTTATCGGAGAGAATTCACGTGGTGATGATATGACGGTAAATATTACCAAAACAAAAAAATTATCAAACGTACGTTCTTCTGGAGCAGATGATAAAGCTAAAATTGTACCAGCAATTAAGTTTTCATTAGAAGAAGCTTTAGAATATATTCAAAAAGACGAATATGTAGAAGTAACTCCTAATCATTTAAGATTAAGAAAAATATATCTTACTGAAGTAGAGCGTAAAAGAAATAAGATAGTATAATATTTTTTGTACTACATGAATATATATAACCCCAGAGAAATTTTTCTCTGGGGTTATTTTTTTATAAAGAACCAAGTTTTAATCCTATTTTGTCATCTTATGTACGCTTTTATTTGATTTTTAGATTTACCATTAGCATTCCTCTAAATCTCCTTTCAAAGGGAGACTTTTACCCCTTCCTTTGAAGGTAGGTTGGGATGGATGTATTTTTTAAATCTAAGATGATAGGGTAGGATTAACTTGTGTATCGCAGGTATAGTTAAATTTATTTAAATAAAAATCCTGAGACTGGCTCAGGATTTTTCTTCGAAATTTTGGGGTATGCGATTGGGGTATTCAATATTTTTAGGGCAAAAAAAGTATATCGTAATTCTTTTACAAAAGTAAGAATAATTCTGAATGTAAACTAATAAAAATCAATAAATTATCGGTAAAAAGCTATTTACATCGATAAAATACGTAAAAAACATTGTTTGATTGAGGAGTTTGCTTTATTCTTTTATGGTATTTCTATTTTTAGTTTATCATAAATTTAAATCATGTAATAGATTTTCTTTTGTATAAGTTGGGTTTAAGATAGTTTCTGTATTTTTATTTCTAGAATAATGGGTTATTAGTCCCTAAAAACTAGTCTCACGGGTTTTCTTTTGGATTATTGACTGCTTTAGGCTAGTAGTCATTCGTGTAAAATAAATTTTAAATAAAAAGAATGGAAAAAAGTTTAGAGTGGTCAGAATTTATGAAAGTAGATATACGGGTTGGGACTATATTAAATGTCGAAGTTTTTGAAGAAGCAAGAAATCCAGCTTATAAAATGATTATTGATTTTGGGGAGCTAGGATATAAAAAAACTTCTGCACAAATAACAAAGCTGTATGATTTAGAAGGGCTTGTTGGTAAACAAGTGACAGCAGTAGTAAATTTTCCACCAAAACAAATAGCGAATATGATGAGCGAATGCTTGGTGTTGGGAGTTGTAGGAAAAGATAAAGAGGTGACCTTGCTTACTCCAGATGTGAAAGTTGAAAATGGATTAAGAATAGGATAATATCTGTTCTGTATCGTACTATTATAGGTTTGCTTTTTATCCTTTTCTTTGTACTACTTCAAATACTTTATTACCATCACATTTTAAAGTTTTAGAAGGATATTTAAGTAGTAATGCATAATCATGAGTAGCCATAAGTATAGTATTACCATTTTTATTGATATCTCTAAGTACTTCCATAACTTCTACAGAAGTCTGTGGATCTAAATTTCCTGTAGGCTCATCTGCCAATATTAATTCAGGATCATTAAGTAATGCTCTGGCAATAGCAATACGCTGTTGCTCTCCTCCAGATAGTTGATAAGGAAACTTAAGATCTTTAGATTTCATACCCACCTTATCTAGTACATCATTAATTTTACTATCCATTGCTTTTTCATCTGTCCAACCTGTAGCTTTAAGCACAAATAAAAGATTGTTTTTAACGGTTCTGTCATTTAAAAGCTTAAAATCTTGAAAAACAATACCTAGTTTTCTTCTTAAAAACGGAATCTGATTTTCTTGAAGCGTAGGCAAATCAAAATCAACAATACTGCCTTCTCCCTTTAATAGAGGAATATCGCCGTATAGAGTTTTCATAAAACTACTTTTTCCAGTCCCGGTTTTACCAATAAGATATACAAAATCACCTTTATTTACTTCCACATTGACATCAGAAAGAATAAGACTTTCACGTTGATAAATAGAAGCGTCCTTAAGGGTTAATACTGTATTAGACATAGTTTTGATTCTGGATTAATAGTATTTGGTAAAAGTAAAAAGTTTTTGGTTAAAAAAAATTAAGGTAAAGGAATAGTTTTTGATTTCTATAAACAAATAACACAGATTTATAAAAAATATTTTAAATTTTAAATATTCATAAAGAATTCATAATTATGAATGATCTATGTAATTAACTTTATAATCTTTCGTTATTAAATTGAAGATTAGGGTATCTTTAACACAAAATTTATTCGCGGGAAACGATATTTACTTTAAATTAAAATCAAGATTAATTAAATCAGTAAATAAGGCTGCTAAGAAGCATTTTTGATGCAATTTCAAAATTTCTTTTCATGTTTTATTTGTTGCTTTAAAGTCTTACAACATATTCTTATGAGACACATCATTTCGATGCTTTTTGTAATTGTTTTGCATACGCAAGTATCTGCACAGCAATCTGCAATCTACACTAATGAACTAGTATTATATAATCAGGCATTAGAATTATATAATAATAAACAATTTCTGGCAGCACAAAACCTTTTTGATAAAGTAAAAAATGCTTCAAACGATGAAAATATCAATGCAGATTGCGCCTATTATATTGCTAATTGTGCAGTATGGCTAAATCAAAAAGATGCAGATCAACTTTTAGAGGCATTTGTAGTACAATATCCAACTAGCATAAAGCGTAACGCAGCATATCTGGACGCAGCAACGTATTATTTTGATAATGGCAAATATGCATATGCGCGTAAATGGTATGATAAAGTAGATATAAGTAATTTAAGTCGAAATGAAAAAGAAAAATATAATTTCAATAACGGATATGCATATTTTAAAATTCAACGATTTAATGAAGCTAAGAAGTTTTTAAATCAGGTAGAAGATTCTCCAGAGTATAGTGCCAAGGCAAAATATTATTTAGGATTTATAGCCTATGAAGGAGATAATTATCAAGAAGCGGATAAATTATTTGATGAGGTAAAGGATCTGGATCAATACAATAAAAACTTATCCTATTTTCAAAGCGACATGAATTTTAAATCTGGTAATTTTCAAGAAGCTATAAACGAAGGATTGACACAATTACCAAACTCTAAACCTTCAGAAAAATCAGAACTAAATAAAATCATAGGAGAAAGCTACTTCAATCTTGCAGAATACAACAAAGCAATTCCGTATTTAAAAGAATATAAAGGGCGAAAAGGAAAATGGAATAATACAGATTATTATTTACTTGGATATGCATATTATAAGCAAGGAGATTATCAAAATGCCATTTCAGAATTTAATAAAATTGTAGGAGGTAACAATGCTACTGCACAAAACGCATATTACCACTTAGCAGAATCCTATCTTAAAACAGATCAAAAACAACAGGCTTTGCATGCGTTTAAAAATGCTTCAGAAATGGATTATGAAGCTAAAATAAAAGAAGACGCTACATATAATTATGCAAAATTAAGTTACGAAATAGGGAACTCATACCAAAGCGCACCCAAAGTATTACTTGGATACTTAGAACAATATCCAAATACAGAATTCGAAGAAGAAATTAAAGAATTACTTATAAGTTCTTATATCACTTCTAAAAATTATAAAGAAGCAATGGATCTGTTAGACGGTAGCAGAAATTTTGCAGACAAAGAAGTGTATCAAAAAGTAGCTTTTTATCGAGGAATAGAGTTGTATAACGAAATGCAATATGAAGAAGCAAAATCTTATTTTGATAGATCTTTAAATGAACAAGTAAACCCTAAATTTACAGCTAAAGCCATTTACTGGAAATCAGAAAGTGACTATTTGTTAAGTAATTTTGAAGACGCTCTAATTGGTTTTAAACAATTTTATGAAAGTCAGGAATCTTCTGTAACAACAGAGTTTGAAAATATAGATTATAATCTGGGATATACCTATTTTAAATTAAAACAATACCCACAGGCAGCCAAACATTTTGAAACCTATTCTAAAAAAGAAAATATAGAGGATGCCAGAAAATCAGATACCTACCTAAGATTAGGGGATAGCCATTTTATATCGAGTAAATACTGGCCCGCAATGGAAGCCTATAATTTGGCGATCAAACAAAATGGAGCAGATGCAGATTATGCACACTATCAAAAAGCAATTAGCTATGGTTTTGTAAATAAACATGACAAAAAGATAGAAGATTTAGAAATGTTTTTAAAAACATATACGAGATCTACATATAGAGATGATGCCATGTTCTCTTTGGGCGACGTATATATATCCGAAAATAAAATAGAAAAAGGTATAGAATCTTATGATCGTTTAATTAGAGATATGCCCAGAAGTTCTTATGTGCCAAAAGCATTGTTAAAACAAGGTTTGGTTTATTATAATGCTAGTAATGGGGATAGAGCATTATCAAAATTTAAGAAAGTAGTAGCAGAATATCCCGGTACAGACGAAGCGATTCAGGCAGTAAATACAGCAAGATTGATTTATGTAGATTTAGGAAGAACAGAGGAGTACGCATCTTGGGTAAAAGGATTAAGTTTTATAGATGTTACAGATGCGGATTTAGATAACACCTCTTTTGAAGCAGCAGAAAAACAATTTTTAGAAAATAAAGAGAGTGCTGCAATTAGTGGTTTCGAAAAATATTTAGGAGAATTCCCTAATGGGTTACATGCTTTAAAAAGTCATTTTTATGTAGGGCAACTATATTTTCAAAAAGGAAATAAAGATGCTGCAATACCACATTATGAATATGTATTACAACAAGACCGAACCGAATTTACCGAGCAAGCATTGGCAAGATTATCCCAGGTATATCTAGAAAAGCGAAACTATCAAAAATCAATCCCTGTATTAGAGCGATTAGAGAGTGATGCAGATTATCCGCAAAATATAATTTTTGCACAATCTAATTTGATGAAATCCTATTACCAACTAGTAAATTATCAAAAAACGATAGAATATGCAGATAAAGTTTTGGCAAATCCTAAAATCCAAAAAGATGTAAAAAGCGATGCTAAAATTTTTACAGCAAGAGCAGCTTTTCAAACCTCAGATATGCAGCGTGCTAAAAAAGCATATGCAGAAGTACAGAAAATAGCAACAGGAGAGTTAGCAGCAGAAGCTTTATATTATGACGCCTATTTTAAAAGTGAAGAAGGGGATTATACAATTTCTAATGAAACCATACAAAAACTATCTAAAAACTTCCCAGGGTATCGATTATATGGTTCTAAAGGATTAGTGCTAATGGCAAAAAACTTTTACGGACTTAAAGATGCATATCAGGCAACCTATATTTTAGAGAGTGTGATTAAAAACTTTACCGATTATCCCGATGTAGTTTTAGAAGCAGAAATAGAGCTCAAAGCTATTAAAGCTCAAGAAGCAAAAACAAATTCATCTATCCAAACCGAACAATAGTATTTCGATATCAAACAAGCTATAGTATATGTTTACATATTTTAAAAAGATTAATCCATTTTCTTCAAACAAACCTTACGAATCTATAATAGCATTCCTGTTTAGTGGTTTCGTATGCACTGTTGCAACAGGACAAGAAAAAGAAACTCTGGATACAGAACGAGTAGTTATTGTTAAGACATACACACCAACAATTAGCGATGCATTTAAGATAAAGTCAACCCCGGTTTTAAATGATTCTGTAACACAACAAAAAAAACAATTGCGGTATAGTATTTTTTCGGTTCCTGTGGCATCTACATATACACCAGAAAAAGGAAGAGCTGCAAATATAGACAGACCCAAACCAATAGATATTTATGATAACTATGCTACACTAGGTTTTGGTAACTTTACATCGGTTCTTGCAGAGTTTTATAGCAATTTTCAAGTAAATCGTTCGGATAATATAGGATTGTATTTACACCATAACTCCTCTCAAGGAGGTATAAAAGAAGTGAAATTAGACGATAAGTTTTATAACACTTTTCTGGATCTTAATTACACCTCCAGAACCAGAGATTATACATACGGGATAGAAGCAGGAGTAGAGCACCAAATATACAACTGGTATGGTTTGCCAGAAACCCCTGTTTTAACTCAGGAGCAAATAGATGCAATAGATCCACAACAAAGTTATTTTGGCGCAAAATTAGGAGGGAAGCTTCAGTTTGATGACCTTTATTTTAAAAATGCATCTTTAAACTATCGATTTTTTGGCGATGCTTTTAGTTCTGCAGAACACCATATAGTAGCAAAACCTACTTTTGAATTCGAGATGGGCGACAATTTAGTCACGACTAATTTTGTTGCAGATTATGTATCCGGAAATTTTGAACGAGATAAAGATATCGCGGCACAAATTCCTAATGCCTATTCTATATTCAATTTAGAAGTAAATCCAAGTTTGGTAATATTAAGAGATGATCTTACTGTAAATTTAGGTTCTGCCCTATATTATAGTATGGATATAGAAAATAAGGACAGCGATTTATTTATTTATCCTAAAATTACTGCTTCCTATAGATTATTAGATGAAACAGTTATTGCCTATGGTGGTGTCGAAGGAGGATTAGAACAAAATACATATAGAGATGCAGTACAAAATAATCCTTTTGTATCTCCTACATTAAACATCACGCCAACTAGCACCCTGTATGATGCTTATATAGGATTAAAAGGAAAAGTATCGGATGTGGTAAGTTATAATGTTAGAGGAAGCTATATTTCAGAAGATAATAAACCTTTGTTTGTTAATAATACCAGACCCGTTCTTCAGTTTGAAGGATATGATTATGGAAACTCGTTTGCGTATCGATATGATGATGTAAATACTATAAAAGGATATGGAGAATTAAATTTTGAAATCAATAAAAAATTTAAATTAGGAGTTTCTGGAGAGTATTTTAACTATAGTTTAGAAAAGGAACAAGAAGCCTGGAACTTGCCAGAAATAAAAGCTTCCGTTTTTATGGATTATCAAATTAATACCCAATGGTTTGTTGGAGCACAATTATTTTATGTAGGAGAACGAAAAGATATAAATAACCAGTTTGTTTTGCTACCAACAGCTTCTGAAACTACCCTTATTTTAGATTCGTATTTGGATGCTAATGTAAACCTTGGATATCGTCTAAGTGACCAGCTTTCTTTTTTTATTAAAGGAAACAACCTGTTAGGTGAAAATTATGAACGATGGATTAATTTTCCAGTGCAAGGAATACAAGTCTTAGGAGGTGTTACCTATAAGTTTGATTATTAGTGTTTTTGTAAGTTTATTAGTGACTAAATGATATAATTTTTGTAACTATGAAATAAAATCATAGATATGAAGAGCAGCATACTTCTTATGGTTACGTTATTTTCTAGTAGCCTATTTTCTCAGGATAACTTTAAGATTTATTATGAAGAAACACAAACAGGGTATACAATACTTGCCGATAACGGGGAGTTTAGCCCTGTTTCTGCTAAAATAAATTTTAGGTTAGAAAACCTAACTTCTAGTAACGGTAACGATAAGATTTTTGTGGTTCCACCAAAAACAGAAAGACATATCATTACAAATCTAAATGTAATAGATAGGAAGAAACGCATAAAACTTGGTTACGAATCGACTTATAATCATGGAGATCATAATCAAAAAAAGTACGATTCTAATTTTAAATACTACTTACCTTTTCAAAAAGGAGCCGAGTATTGGGTGTCACAAGGGTATAACGGTTCTGTTTCACATCAAAATGAAAATGCTTTAGATTTTAAAATGCCAATTGGTACTAAAATATATGCGGCAAGAGGTGGCGTAGTTGTAGATGTAGAAGAAAGCTTTAGTAAAAGTTGTACTACTGGAGATTGTGCTAAGTACAATAATTTTATTTTGGTATACCATACCGACGGAACCTTTGCAGAATATACACATATTAAAAAAAATGGCGCAGAAGTAAAGATAGGAGATAAGGTAAAAATAGGGCAGTTTATAGGATATAGTGGCGATGTAGGTTGGGCAACAGGACCACACTTACATTTTATAGTGTTTTTTCAAAGGTTAAAAACCCGGGAAACCTTAAAAACAAAATTTTTGACTGATACAGGGAAAAAAGCAATTTCGCTAATAGAAAAAGAAAAATATCTTCGGGAGTACTAATTTTTATACTATACTAAATAGGTATGTATATTTAATCTGTAATCTGCTTTGAATAGGGGTTGCACCCCTGTTTTCAGTATATAGTTTTCATGGTTTACTGTGTTTTGTAAATGAACCAAGCTCTATATCTTGCGCAGTATTAAGAAACACTTTTAATACTATATACAGATGAAAAAAATTAATATATCTACCTACATCACTACATTTTTTTTACTTTTTATTTTAGCAGTAATATGCAGTTTGATAGGATATGCCAATGATAAAGGAACACTTGTTTTTACTCCAACAACAGAGTTTTTGATGAAATTATATACGATGTTTAAGTTTCCAACAGATATTATGGGGTATTCTGGGCTTACAAACAACATATATAGTGTTACAGCAGGTATAACCCTTAGTGCACTACTATACTCTTTTGCGTTTGAGCGTTTCGTTTTTTGTCTAAAAAGTTTGAAAAAATAGATTAGTTCAAAAATAAAATAGCACACTTTTTAAAAGAAACCGTTTTATTAGAAGAAAAAAATAAAACAGTATGATAAGTTTTTCATAGTTATTTGTGGCAAAGTATTTGTGGCTGTAGTTTTTATTGTACACAATTCATTTTAAAGGAAATAACTATGAGAACTAAATCATTACCATTACTTTTTCTACTAGCTTTGCTTAGCTTCACTACTGTTTTTGGACAGTATGAGATTAAAATAAACGCTTTTATATTAGATAAAGAAACCCAAGAGCCAATATCGTATGTTAATGTAGGATTTTTAGGCAAAGCAATCGGAACAGTAACCAACAAAAGCGGAAGGTTTTACTTACAATACGACGAGAATAAAATTGCAGATAGCGATAAGTTTAGGATATCCTGTATAGGATATGAACCCCTGGTGTTAACACAAAAAGAATTATTTGATACCTTAGAGAAGAGTAATACGATCTCTTTAAAGCAATCGGTATACAATCCAGAAGAAACATTTACATCTACAGTAAACAGTACTAAAGATTCTATAGGATATGCATCCTATCATTCTAACCTATTAGCATATTGGAAAGATAATAAAACACTAGGAGGAGAGATAGCTTCCTTCATAAAAGTAAGAAAAAAGAATACGAAACTAGATAATCTTAAATTTTATATAGCAGAAAATACAGCAGATAGTATATTAGTGCGAGTTAACTTTTATAATATAAAAGGCAAAAGACCAAGGAACAATTTTTTGGCAAGTGCTATTTATCATACAATCACCAATAAAAAAGGAGAAGAAATTATAGACGTATCCCCATATAATATAAAAGTAGATGAAGATTTTATTGCTAGTATAGAATTAGTAAAAGTATATGGCGAGGATATGCAATTTGCAGTTAATGTAGGTAAAGGAGGGTATTCATTTTTGCGATATATAAGTCAGGATAATTGGGAAGAACGTAAAGGGGTCGGTATAGCCTTTAAAATAGATATTAGCTATCCAGCAGAAGATCAGTTAGAAAAACGACAAAAACCAGAAGATATAGTATTGTATTGGGATACATCTTTTTCTATGCAAGACAGAAATATAGATAAAGATCTAGGATTTCTTAAAGAATATATATCTACTTTAAAAAACGCGATTATCGATGTAGTACCATTTTCTAATAAAGTAGGAGAGCGAAAACAGTTTATAATAGAAAATGGAGATAGTAAAGATTTACTCCAAATGTTGGCAGGACTAAAATACAATGGAGGCAGTGATTTTTCTGATTTATTTAAAGAAGCCGATAAACCAGATCAATATCTCGTTTTTACAGATGGATATGATACCTATGGTAATCATGAGTTCATGTATGGTACACCAGTTTTTTATGTTAATAGTAAAGAAAAAGCAAATGATGTAGCATTGCAAGAAGGAGGCTTTTCTAGTGAAGGTCATTATATTAACTTATCCACTACGGCTACACAAAAAGCAGTTACACTAATTAATCATGATTTAAAAGACAATGTTGTTTATGCAATAAATCAAAATATAGAATTAGTTTCAGGAACGGTATATTCAGACAAGATACCAGTACAAGGATGTAAAGTAACAGTAAAAGGCACACTTACAGAAGCAATAACCGATGGAGAAGGTAATTTCTCGATTCCTGCAAGAGTAAATCAAGCACTATCTTTTCAACATTTTAGTACGCAAAACAAAGAAATACAGGTTGATGATTCTAAAGTTTTAAAAGTTGAACTTCGACCTAAATATGAAAGTCTAACAGAAGTAGAAGTACAACAGAAGCAGAAGAGGGAAAAAGAAAAGGTAAACTTAGGAAATAGAAAAATAGATCGAGAAAAACTTGGATTTGCAACCTATACCAAGACAAAAGAGCAATTTCCTGCTATGGCAATAAGTTTGTTAGATTTGATAAGAAATCAATTTCCGGGCGTTCAGACATTTAAAGAAAACGGAAAACTTGCAATTTCGGTTAGAGGTATAGGCTCTACCGTTTCTTTAAAAAACGCTGCTTTGTTTGTTGTAGATGATATTGTGCAAGATGGGATTCCCGATATAACACCTCCACAGATAGAAAGTATTACCTTAATACCAGGATTAGCTGGTTCTGTGCGATATGGTACAGGGGCAAGAAACGGAGTTTTTCTTATTGAAACTAAGTTAGCAGCATTAGGTGCAGAAGATGAAAAAGTTAAAAATCACCTTTTAGTAACGGGCAATGACTATAAAGAATCTACTTATTTGCTAGACCCTAATCAAAAAATACCAGAATATCTGGATGTCTTATTTAATAGTACGACCTATTCACAAGCAGAAGAAACATACTATAAATTAAGAGAAAGTCATGGGTATGAGGTGCCTTTTTATGTGTATTGTGCAACCTATTTTAAGCAATGGGATAAAGAGTTTTCACAACAGATAATTTCTAATGTAGCAGAAATAGCAAATGATAATTATGGAGCACTTAGAACACTAGCGTTTTTATTAGAAGAAAATAGAGAGATAAGTAAAGCTGCTATTGTGTATGAAAAATTAGTAGAACTAAAACCAGAATACGCACAATCGTATCTAGATATGGCTCGTATTTATAAAGAAAACAAAGAATATGAAAAAGCATTTAATATTTATAAAAAAATATTAGAAGACCATAAACAAGAAACAGAATTCGTAGAAGTAAGAAAACAAGCAGAATCAGAACTAAGACATTTATTAAATCATCATCGTTCTCACGTATCTTATACAGATATGCCTAAAGAGTTTTTGACCGTAAAAAGTGTTCCTGTTCGTATTGTTTTTGATTGGAACGATCCTCAGGCAGAGTTCGAGTTTCAATTTGTAAATCCAGAAAAAAAATATGAAAAATGGACACACCGTTTTGAAGGAAATAAAGAATTGCTTCAAAAAGAAAATAAATATGGTGTAGTTTCCAAAGAATTTGTAGTAGACGAATCTATGTTAGGGGAGTGGATCATTAATGTACAGTCTTTTGAAGCAGAGTCGATGCAGAATCCCGCTTTTATGAAATACACTATATATAGAAATTATGGATTAGCAGAGGAAACCAAAACCGTAAAATTTATAAAATTATATACACAAAAAGAAAAAGTTACTTTAGATAAGTTTAGTATTTGATACCGTAATAGTTGTACAAAAATTTGTCAAACCTTACAAGTCTTTTTAGACCTGTAAGGTTTTTTGATGCTTGAAATCAATTTATTTCCAGAATGTTAAGAGCATCTTTTTTTAGTACTAATTTCGCTATCTTTCCTCCCTAAATCAAAAACAACTCGTATTATGATCAAAAAAATGCTAGCGATACTATGTCTTACTGTGCTTTTTACAGCCTGTAAAAATGACGCAAAAACAACAGGAGAACCTGTAGATGATACTGCTGTTAGTGATCGATTTAATAAAATGCTGGATACCTATTATGAAGAGAGCTTACAGCTTAATCCTGTGCAAGCAACATTTACAGGAGATAATAGATTTAACGATCAATTTTCTAATCCTCTAGCAGAAGAAACCGTAAATAAGTATAAAGCATATTATAAAAAGTATAAAGAACAATTAGCGCAGTTTGAAGACTCTACGCTTTCGGATAGTGAAAAAATGACTAAAGCTATCCTTAATTGGGAGTGCGATAGAAATCTGGAAGGATTTCAATTTAAAAAAGAGTACTTTCCTATCGATCAAATGTGGTCGATTAATTTAGTAGCAGGACAATTAGCAAGTGGATCTAGTGCGCAACCTTTTAAAACCGTACAAGATTATAACAATTGGCTAAAACGTTTGGATGGTTATGTAGATTGGATGACCTCTGCCAAAGCAAAAATGAAAGAAGGCATGGCAGCAGGATATGTGTTGCCAAAATCTTTGATAGTAAAAGTGCTACCGCAATTAGAGGCATTAACGGTAGAGAATTTAGATACACATCTTTTTTATACCCCAGTAAAGAATTTTCCTGAAGATTTTTCTGAAGAAGATAAAAAGCAGATAACCGAAGCGTATAGCAAAATGATTTCTGAAAAAATCATTCCGGCATACAAAGGCCTGCACCAATTTATGAGTACAGATTATATGGATGCTGGTAGAGAGACTTCAGGAATCGAAGGTATTCCTAACGGAAAAGAATTCTATCAATATCAAATAAAGTTATATACCACAACAGATATGACAGCAGAGCAAATACATGAGTTAGGACTTTCTGAAGTAGCCAGAATCTCTGCAGAGATGGAAAAAGTAAAAGAACAAGTTGGATATACAGGAGACTTAAAATCATTTTTTGATCATGTTCGTAATAAAAAGGAATTAATGCCTTTTACAGATCCACAGCAAGTAATCGATAATTTTAATGCGATACATGATCGTATGAAACCACAAATAGATAAACTGTTTGATAAAAAACCAAAGACATTATTTGAGGTTCGTCGTACCGAAGCATTTAGAGAAAATTCTGCCAGTGCAGAATATAATCCAGGATCACTAGATGGTACACGACCAGGTATTTTTTACACTCCGATACCAGATGTAAAAAAATATAATGTATATAGTGATGAATCTTTGTTTTTGCACGAAGCTATACCAGGACATCATTATCAGACCTCCTTAACCCAAGAAAGTACAGAGCTACCTAAATTTAGAAAAACACTTTGGTATAGCGGTTATGGCGAAGGTTGGGCATTGTATAGCGAATCATTAGGAAAAGAACTGGGGTTGTATACCGATCCTTATCAGTATTTTGGTACTTTAGGAGCAGAAATGCATCGCGCAATTCGCCTTGTTGTAGACACGGGATTGCACTCTAAAGGATGGACCAGAGAGCAGGCAATACAATACTCCCTAGATAATGAAGCAGAATCAGAAGCAGGAATAATTTCTGAGATCGAACGATATATGGCAAATCCAGGGCAAGCATTATCGTATAAAATCGGACAATTAAAAATAAGAGAATTAAGAACTAAGGCAGAAAAAGAATTGGGAGATACATTCGATATTCGTCAGTTTCATAATCAGGTTTTAGAAACAGGTTGTGTGCCTTTGGCATTATTAGAAAATAAAATTAATTCCTGGATAGCAAGTAACAAATAAACAATATCTTCTTTTAAAAGAGTAGTAACTTTTATAATACTGTATAACCCCCTGCAAATCTGGATTTGCAGGGGGTTTAGTTTTTTTGGATTCTGTACCCTGCTAGAGTGATCTACCGCTAGAATTTTTCTAGTGGCGGTAAAGCTTGGCGGGTAAGAGTAAATAAATAATAATAACCAGTTACAGAGATGTAGCTGGGTTTTTATAGGTATTGATACGTTTTAGGGCTTCATAATTTTGAGCAAAATAGGTCTTGGTAGGTATCGAGTTCCCTACTGCTGATGGAATGAATAATTGCTATTGCTCGACTTTGTTACGAAACAGATGTATCTGCAATCATTATAATTTTTCAAAAGGGTTAATAAAAACTTTAACATAAATATTTTAGTTTTTTTTTAGAATTCCGAAAAATGAAACTACTAATGTTTAATATTGCATCGGGAAAAACTAAATAATCAATTAATCACAATAAATTTCTAAACAATGCATACGCTATTCGTATCCTTATCCTCTCATGGTGTCTCTATGAGAAAAAAAATAATATGGTTGTTTGTTCTGGGATTAAACAGTATTCCATTTTTTGGTCAAGATGCTGTTTCTATAAACCAATTTAATGTAAACTCGGCTTTGGGAGTTTATAATGTAAGCACACCTAATATGGCGAGTTTTCAAAAAGTAACACATATCCCCATGAGCCCTTATACTGGTCGAGCAAATGTGACGATACCTTTATACGAGGTCAAGTCAGGAGACCTTAGTGTTCCGATCACTATTTCTTATAATACTTCTGGGGTAAAAATAGAGGATATCCCTTCATCGGTAGGAAGTAACTGGTCACTAAGCGCAGGGGGTAGTATAGGTAAAACAGTAAAAGGCCTTGAAGATTTTTATTACAAAGCAGAACAAACGCCTCAGGTAGATAATCATTATACCTTAAAAAGTTTGGGTTGGAGTCATCGTTTAGATTACGCTTCTCATAAATCTATACAGACCCTTTTAGGATCGACATTGCCATTTGCATTACCTACTAATAGTGGTTCTGACATGCATGCCAATGCTTTTAATTTACAAACAAAAAATGATGATCCCAGACCCGATATGTTTATTGCTAATGCCCCGGGATTATCTACATCATTTGTACACCGTATGGATAAAACAGTGATGGAGTTGCATCATCAAGGCAATACCATTATTTCTACTTTTGGAGAGAGTAATCCAATTGATCTTTACGAATTTTATGATGGTTGGGGAGGTATAAGATCCATAAAATGTATTACTAATATAAAGGTAACTAATCCACAGGGCATTACGTATCAATTTGGTAATCTGGATATTTCTCAAAGTACAGATGTCTTTGATTCAAAATCCAAAGATAGACGAGAAAAATACGAAGTGTACTCTTATAACCAAGTAGATGCATATCATTTATCCTCTATACAAAGCAGTACTACTCATAAAGAAATCAAATTTGAATATGATAGATATAGATTAGAAAATAAAGAGGAAAGATTAACACAAATTAAAAATTACTGGGGTAAGGATTTTGACAGAGGACAACCTGTATCTCCTTTTACTCACGAAGCTCAATTCTTAGAAACAAAGCATCCGCAATTAAATAGAATCCGCACCATTACTTTTGAAGAAGGTTCTGTAGAATTTATTCATGCCAAAAATAGAGAAGATCTGTTGGGGGATCAGGCACTTACCTTTATTAAAGTTAAGGATTTTCATGGAAACGTGATTAAAACCATTAAGTTTGAATACAGTTATTTTAAATCCAGTTTAGACTGTACCACTGCCCAATGTAAACGTTTACGGCTAGACCGAATTCGTATTTTTAATAAAGCAGGAGGAGAATTACCAGGATACATATTTAGTTATGATGAAACTGTATTACCTCCAAGAGGTACATATAATCAGGACTTTTTGGGGTATGCCAATGGGCCGGCAATTCCTCGCCAGGGCTATCCCGCTTTTCCTAAACTATATTTTTCTGCCAATAAAGGAAAATATTCTTTCTTCCCGGTTTCATTAGGGTTGAGCTATCGGGAATTACCAGGGGATTATTCGATGGTCCCAAACCTAGATTATGCAAAAGCAGGAGTTTTAACAGGGATAAAATACCCAACAGGGGCTTCTGCACAGTTTTCGTATGAGCTAAATTCCTTTTTGGTAGATGCTAAAGAAATACAAGGAGGAGGTTTGCGAATCAAGTCCCAGCGTATTATTGACGAGACAGGACATCAGGAAATATTGGATTATCGATATATAGATACCGATTGGAAACCTTCTGGGCGATTAAATGCAATACCAACCTATGGGAATGTAAAAATTGGTTACGGAGATCCAATAGAAGGCAATCTCGAAGACCTTCTTTTTGAGGTATATTCTTCCTCTCAATTTCAGGCAGAGCTAACCGATGGTGCTTATGTGGGGTACTCTCGGGTTTTGATCAAAAATCGCGAAAACCATGGGATAACCGAAAACATATATATCAGCTCTAAAGATGAGCCTAATCTACAAGCGCCTGTATATGATGTGGGTACACTTTTTAATAATGAATTAAATCAAGTAAACCAGACTTCTGTTAGTTTTTATAATGAAAATGGAGGTTTTCAAAATGTAACGGTAGATAAAGGTTTGTTTCGGGGTAAACTAAAGTTACAGCGTTTGTATGATGCCACAGGTAAATTAGTACAAAGAACCAATATCACTTATGCTAAGGATGTTTTAGATTCTTTTTCGGCAGATTTGATACAAATTGAAGGAGATTACATTGATACTTTTGGAGAAATAGCTTCTCGCTCAAATTATTATTCACAAAGATTAGACTTGCTATCGCAGCGGCATATGAAAGTAGCCGAAAGTATAAAAGACTATTACAAAAATGGCACAACCAGAATAACGCAATCCAGTCAAAAATATCACCCTACATTTTCTGTACTTAAAGAACAAACAGCAACCAATAGTTTAGGAATCCCTGTTAAAAATATTTTTTATTATCCTGATGAAAAAGTATCCTTGTCAAATCTAAGTTCTACAGAATCTCTGGCAATCGATCACTTAATTAATAATAAAAGGTACACTACACCAGTACAAAATGAAGTATATCTTGGGGATAAAAAAATCCATACCCAGCGTACCCGTTTTAAAACCTGGGAAAACTCGATCATAGCTCCTGTATCACAGCAAGTCGCTAAAGAAAATAAAGCTTTAGAGGATCGTGTAGAGTATAAACAATATGATGCATCGGGTAACGTATTGTCGGTATTACAAACCGATGGTGTCGAGACTTCTTATATCTATGGATATAAAAACAGTATGATAATTGCATCGTTAAGAAATGTTTCGTATCAGGATATTCCCCAAGCTACCATTGCACAATTACAGCAATTATCTAATACAGATACCAATACTGCCACAGAGCAAGCGCTTAAAAATACATTAGATGCTTTGCGTACTACTTTTACACAAGGTCAAATCACTACCTATACGTATGATCCATTAATTGGGGTAACTAGTGTTACAGATCCAGCGGGTATGACTACCTACTATGAGTATGATGGTTTTAATCGTTTACAAACCATTAGAGATCATTATGGTAAAATATTAAAAGAATATTGCTATGGGTATAAGGGTACAGATAGCCCCTGTAACAGAACTATACCATATACATCGACACAGGACATAAATAATATTGTAGGGAATGAATCGTCTAAGATTTATATTGAAGTAGGAACACCAAAAGATTATCATATTCCTATCCCTAATAAGTTGGATGTAGCAGAATATTATTGGCCAGAAATAGACAATACCGAGTACAAATATAAAAGTTTACACCCTGTATTATATTTTCCCAGACCCAGATTGGTACATGGTGATGGATTACCAACTAATCCTGTTAATTTACAAGGATTCAATCTCCCTTATCCCGATGAGTATTACAGCTCGGGTTGGAAAGCTACACGAAAAGGAATGTCGTATAGATTAATAGGTAAAGATATAACCAATGCATTGGATACAGTAGAATGGGGAATTGTGCTGGCAAATGGAAAAGAAATACCAATGTCTGCGACTTTACCAGAATTATCGAATGTATTATTCTCTGTTCCTTGTTTGGATGGGGTTACAGGAAAAATATTTTGCAAAATACGTAAAAATGACTCAGATGGGTGTACCAGTCCTATAGTTCCTCTAACAGAAAGGAGCGCTTCAGGATTTTCAGAAATATACTATAGTAAACCTATATTATTTAAGTCAGGTTTAACTTCTATAGACAGATCAACACCTTATACTTTCACAAATTCAGCTGCAAATGTTTGTGAAATACTAACCTATATTGATGAAGTAGATACAGATGAAATAGGTTCTAACACAACTGATTTTAATATCCCTTGGAGTTATAGTGATTGGGATGTTGATTTGGAACAAGATACAGATTATAGTTCTATTACAATTGGTGGATCAGGCAATCGAAACACAGATTTAGATAGATTAAGAGTTCATTTAAATTATGGGCTATATCAAATTCCTATTCCTAATGATTATCAGGCACTAGAGTTTCCATGGGGAGAAGGAAACAGGCCTAGTTTACACCCTGTGTTTTATTATCCCAGACCACATTTAATAGATAATATTACCATACCCAGCGCTTCTCAATTCAATTCTATATTTGTGAGATCATATCCTAATTCCTATTACACCTCAGGTTGGTATGCAGAACGAGGTGGGTACCGTTTTAGTATTACAGGATTAGAAGTAATAACAGAGCCATATACTACAGAATGGTTTATAGAAACCGAAAATGCAAAATATGATCTGGGAGTATTTATTCCAGAAACTAAAGAAATCTTTTTTATACCAAGAAACCTTATTGGTAAAACTGGGCAGGTAGTATGCAGGATTATAATAGGTCCCGCTACAAATCCTAGTAAAATTATGGATATTAAAAGTGGGGTAACTACTTTTCAGGAAGGCTTGGCACCATCAGATTTGGAAAGAGAGAGTGTAACTCCTTTTGACTTACAAAATTAATAATGTAGGAGGTTGTTATATCCAAACTATTTTAATTATTTAAGATACTGTATTATGAAAAAACTATATATATACATACTTACGATACTATTTACTATAACAGGACATTCGCAATTAGTAGGACCTATAGGACCGGGTACACCTACTCCTACACCAATTAATCCAATTGGACCTATAGGACCAATTGATCCAATTGGGGATGGATTAGTTACCTATTATAAAGATGCTGATGGGGATGGCTGGGGTAATCCAAATGATAAGATATCATATATGCCAAGTATATTTAATCCAAATCCACCTACCGGATATGTTACACGATCAGGAGATTGCGATGATACAAATAATCAAATATATCCTAGAGATTGGTATCTGGATTTTGATAAAGATGGACAAGGTAGTGATCAAGAATTAAGAGGATTAACAGAAAGTGACTTTATATTAGGAGGATATCCTTTACCATCTGTGTTTTCACAAACTCCAAAACCATTAACAACCACAATTTCCGCAAGAGTATATAAAGGATGTCGCCCTGGTGGGCCATATTCCTATTCTATGACAAAAGGAGATTGCAATGATAATAATAGCAGTATTAAAATTAGAACTTGGTATCGGGATACCGACGGAGATAATTTTGGTACACACACCGATACCAAGCAGCAATGTGATCAACCAGAAGGATATATATCTCAAGGATTTGATTGTGATGACAATGATGCTAATAAAGTGCCAAAGTACTGGTATCGGGATAAAGATAAGGATGGTTGGGGAAAAGCTACTTACGTAATAAATGGGCAAAGTATTACTTCAGATGTAAAAATACAATGTGATCCACCAGAAGGCTATGTTTTAAGAAAAGGAGATTGTAACGACGATGACCCTTCCATCATACCACAAATTTGGTATTTAGATCATGATAAAGATGGCTGGGGGAAAATAGTCGATGTTTCTATACTTGAACTAAATAATATATCTGGCTTCGATGCAAAAATAGCTTGTACAAAACCTATAGGTTTGTATGTTTTAAAAACTGGGGATTGTAACGATGATAATGATCAAATACATCCAGAAACGGTTTGGTATCAAGATGCAGATGGGGATACTTGGGGAGATCCTAATACTACCAAAATACAATGTGCCCAACCCACAGGATTTGTATCCAAAGCTGGGGATTGTGAAGATGGAATGCCTGATATCCATCCAGGAGCTGTTTGGAGCTACGACCCTAATACCTATAGCCCGCCCTATATTAGCGATCAAAATTTTATCTACACCCGTACCCCGCAAAAAGAAATTACTAATGTATCCGAAATCCAAAAGCGACAAGATGTAATGGAAGAAATAACCTATTTTGATGGGTTTGGAAGACCAATACAACAAATAGGAATAGCACAAGCAAAGGATAACACACAACACACTTTTGAAGATGTAATACAGCATTTTTCGTATTCTAGTATTGGCAGGCAAGACAAAGATTATCTACCGTATGCAGAAAAAGGGGAGCAATATAATGGACGTTACCGAAAAGGAAATATAGAAGGAATAGTGCAACATTATTATAAAAATCGGTACGAGGGTGATTTTGAAGGAGTGGCAAGGGAATCTGTTAATGCCTACTCAGAACGCCAGCAGGAACGTTCCCCTTTAGCCAGAATAGAAAAACAAGCTGCACCGGGAAAAGATTGGGCAATGGGTAACGGGCACGAAATCAAATTTGAATATACTACCAATACAATAAACGAAGTACGGGCTTTTACCGCTACCGTTACAACCAGTGGAGAAACAACCCTAAGTAGTCCCGTACCTTATTATCCCATAGCAAGTTTAACCAAAAATATCACCAAAGACGAAAATTGGACATCTGGTACCGATCACACTACAGAAGAGTTTACAGACAAACAAGGTAGGGTTATATTAAAACGAACCTACAACGCAGCAGTAGCCCACGATACCTATTATGTATACGATGATTTTGGAAATCTCTCATACGTTGTGCCACCAAAGGTGGTTGTTGACGATGGGGTGAGTCAAACTGAACTTGATGAAATGTGCGAACAGTTTAGATATGATTATCGAAATCGTAAATATGCTCACAAAAGACCAGGGCGAGAATGGGAATATACTATTTATAACAAACTCGATCAGGTAATTTTACGTCAAGATGTAAACCTAAGAGCAGATAATAACTGGATACTTACTAAATATGATGCATTAGGTAGAGCAGCATATACTGGAATTATTACAGATAGCCGAGATAGAAAAGTGATACAAGATGAAGCGAATACTTATACAGGAAACCTATGGGTAGAGCGCGGTAATGCTGTGATGATAGGAGGTGTTACGATGTATTATAATGATGGAGGTTATCCGAAAGTAAATACTGGTGAAGTCCTAACCATTAATTATTATGATGATTACGGTTTTTTAGCTAGCGAAGATGCTGTATTTAATAATCCAACAACGGTATATAATGAACCAGTATCAGACCGTACCAAATCATTACCAACAGGTACAAAAGTAAAAATACTAGGTACTTCTTATTGGACTACAACAGCAACATACTATGATAAGAAGGCACGACCGATCTATGTAGCTACACAAAATGAGTATCTTAATAGTACTGATATTGTAGAGAGTAAACTTGATTTTGTTGGTAAAGTTGAAAAGACAAAAATGACCCACAAAAAAGATAGTAATGCAGCTATTGTAACTATAGATACCTTTGAATACGATCATATGGGTAGACCGTTAAAGCAGACACAATCTATCAATGGTCAACAAGAAGTATTGACAGAAAATAGTTTTGATGCATTAGGTAAACCAAAATCCAAAATATTAGGTTCAGGATTACAAACCTTAGATTACAAATTCCACGTTAGAGGATGGTTAAAAGGGATTAATGATGTAAACAATTTAGGGAGTGACTTATTTGCTTATAACCTGAATTACGGCAGGACTACCGAGAATGTAGGAGCATCACCATTATATAATGGTAACATTAGTGAGATGGTATGGAAAACTGCTAGTGATAATACCAAACGTGCATACGGTTATAAGTATAATGCTCTTAATTATTTAACAGACGCAAAAAGTAGTGATGGTCGTTATGATGTATCAAACATTATTTATGACCCGAATGGTAACATTACTTCACTAACCCGTCACGGATGGCAGAACACATCTAGCTATACCAATATGGATATATTAAACTATGAGTATAATGTAGGTAACAAACTGCTTAAAGTTACTGATACAGGAAATAAATCCTATGGTTTTAAAGATGGTAGTAATACAGATAATGATTATACCTATGATGATAATGGTAATCAACTTACAGACCGTAACAAAGAGATTACAGGAATTACCTATAATTACTTGAATCTACCAACATCGTATACCTTCCAGAATAACCCTAACAAAAGGATAAATTATGTATATGATGCTACAGGTACGCAATTAAAAAAGACCATTACTGATGGTGCAGCCGTTACTGTTACCGAATACAATAACGGTATTGAGTATAAAAACGGAACGTTACAAATGATAATGAACCCAGAAGGATATGCAGAACCAGAAAATGATGGCTCATTTACCTTTGTATACCAGTTTAAAGATTACTTAAAGAATGTACGATTAGCGTATGCAGATAGTGATAAAGATGGTAAAGTTGATATAGTACGAAACCTAACTGATATTGATGGTGATGGTGACAACCACCACGAGATTAGACAGGTTAGGGATTACTATCCTTATGGGTTATCTTGGAAATATGGCTCAACACATCCTAACTCACTCATTACAGGAGCAAAGCATAATTACGGATATAATGGAAAAGAATATACCGAAGATTTAGGCTTAAACCTATATGAAATGGATGTTCGTAAGTATGATCCTGCTATTGCCAGATGGTCGAGTATTGACCCAATAATGCACGGTACGTTATCACCTTATACTGCCTTTGATAATAACCCTGTATTCTGGAACGATCCGAGTGGAGCTTCTGTAATTGTAAAAGATGGTGGTGACAGTATCACATTTACAGGTCAAGATGCCATAGATGCATTTAAAGCCATTACAGGTGGTAGCTCAGAGAGTTCAGATAATGAAGAATCTAACGAAAGTGAAAGCGAAGGAGAAGGCGAATGTTGTCAAGGATTAAAGAAGTTTTTTACTGAAGTGTTGAATAAAGCTTACGGTAAGTCTACCAAAGATTTTGACTTCCATAGTGATAATTATTGGGTAGGTGATGATGGATATACGTACTATGTAAAGGGTGATAACGAGTTTTACAAAATCTATTGGAATCGTTATGAACAAGTAGACGAGTTACCCCCAATGATGGATTATATGGAAATAATGTCTCCTGCAGGAGTAGGTAAAAAAGGTATAGCAATGATGGGCTCAAAAGCAGGAAAAACATCAATTGTATACTGGTCAATTAGAGGAGGAAAAATTATCTATGTAGGTATTACTAATAATTTTGCTAGAAGAGGTTTACAACATGCAAAGAAAAAAGGAATTGATATAGAAAAAATAAATGATTCATTAACCAATCTTTCTAGAGATGATGCTAGAGCTGTAGAACAAGTATTAATCGAGTTCTTTGGCTTGGGTGGTAAAAAAGGACAAACAGGACAGCTATTAAATCGAATCAATAGTATTGCTGAAAAGAATAAAAAGTATGCAGAGTCTATAAAAAGAGGAAAAGAATTATTGGAAGCAGCAGGACTTTCATTCTAACCAAATAAGATTAAATTTGTAAAAAAAAAAGAATATGACACTAGGAGATATAGTAGAACTTAAGCAAGACGGTAAAAAGGTTTACTTCCAATATTTAGAACAAGCGGAAGATGATAATACCTTAGAAGGCATTAGGCTTTTTTATGATATATATACCGAAAGACCAGAAAATATAGAATCTGTAATCAAAGATGATTTTTTATTCCTTACTTTTCCTTTAAAATATGGAGTTGAAGATGATGATATTAATATAGTGGGTAATGTTCCTTTACCTGAAGATTTAGTTTTACCAAAACTTTTTAGGAGAAAGAATATGTTTGGATCAGGATGGAGAATTTTATTTAAAGGAGGTGGTTCTGAAGTGGTTGAAGAGCTTAACGAAGAACAAAAAAAATATCCTCCATATGGTCATTGGAATATCCCTAAAATTTTTGAAAACCTAGAAAGTGGTTGGAGACTAGAAAATTGGATATAGTTATGATGAAGTTAGTAAACATTACCATTCCTCTAAGTGAGGCAGAGATCGAAGAACTAGGAATGACAGTAGACAAACGCTATCTATTAAGCGATGTCATAGAAGCCCACGAGTTATGCGAGTTAATCAATGAAGGTACAGGCGAAAATTATATGGATGTATCTTTTATTACCGAAGATGTGACCAAGATAGAACCTGATCTTAAAAAAGCGATAGCAGATGCAGGCTTTGATCTAGAAGCTAAAATAGAAATAGAAGATTATCAAGAATGATAAAATAAGAAACCACCTTCGGGTGGTTTTTTTATGCTTTAGCATTAAAGTGAAGCTATATTTTTATCAAAGAAGTCTTTAAACCCAGACCCCTGTGCAGTTAGTATCCAACATATATGGAGATCTGGGGCAATTAACATCTAAAAAAGTAGGAAACAATCTACAAACAGTAGAGTATGATTATAATGTGCGAGGATGGCTTACAGGGATTAACAAAAATAAATATAGCTTTTCTTTTCAACCATCTGGTTTAGGTTCTTCTCTTCAAAAACTCTTTGTTTTTAATATTCATTATAATACCCCACAACACGGAGCTACCCCATTATTTAATGGAAACATTAGTGAAACCGAATGGAAAACAGCCAATGATAATACCCAACGATGGTACAAATATTCGTATGATGCTTTAAACAGAATCACTTCTGGGATTTCTGATAATACCAACTATAATCTGGGTTTAGTAACGTATGATAAAAATGGAAATATAAAAGAGTTAGAGCGTAATGGGTATAGAGATATAAATGTAACCAGTTTTGGTCTTATGGATAAACTAGCATATTCGTACCAAGGAAATCAACTTTTGGCAGTAGATGATGCTCCAACAGCAAGCGCAGTAACTGGGTTTGTAGATGGAGCAGAAACCGCTATAGAATATGTATATGATGCAAATGGCAATATGATTAGCGATGCTAATAAAGGGATTATCGGTATAACATACAACCATTTAAACCTGCCAGAAACAGTAACGATAAATAATGCAGGACATACGGGAACTATTTCTTATATTTACGACGCCACTGGGGCAAAAATAAAAAAGGTTGCTACAGAGGGAAGTTCTTTAATACATACAGAATATGCGGGCAATTACGTCTATAAAAACGGAAATCTTGAGTTTTTTAACCACCCAGAGGGGATTGTGGAGCATGAAGCAGATGGGTATAAGTATGTATACCAGTTTAAAGACCACTTAGGGAATATCAGATTATCATACAAAGATGCTGATAAAGATGGCACAATCACTACTTCTGAAATCGTAGAAGTTAAAGATTACTACCCTTTTGGGATGCAACTCAACTACGGAGCAGACCATCCCAACTCTAGGGTCAATGGTAGAAAGCATAACTATGGGTTTAATGGTGTTGAATTGGAGGAAAATTTAGGATTAGACCTTTATGAAATGGATTTTCGTAAATATGATCCAGCTATTGCAAGATGGACGGGAATTGATCCTGTTACCCATTATTCCTTATCGCCCTATAATGCTTTTGATAACAATCCTGTGTATTGGGCGGATCCTAGTGGAGCTAATTCTACAGCAGAATGGATGGCGTCTAATGGGATAACAGATGATGATTTGATTACTGTTTATAGTGCAGATGATTATAGCCCAGATAATAATGTAACGGTCAATAGCAAAACTAAAAAAGCGGAGATTTCAGAAAATGATGATGATTATGATACTGTAGTAACAGATGGTGAAATTAGTTATGCTCCTAAGGGAAGTAGTAAATCATATCTAGAATCTGAGGGTTATACAGTCAAAGATCTTGAAGGTGTAGGTATGGGAGCTGTTGATAATTCTATTTTAATTCTTTCAAGTGAAGCGGTATTTGCTTGGACTCTTAGAGGGATTAAAGGAGTTTGGGCAGCTTGGGCAGCAAGAGGAACTAGTAAATTAGATAATGTTTCAGGAATTGTATTACAAAGATCAGAGCAATTAAGTATTTTGGGTGGTAATGCGGGTAAATGGCCTTGGAAGAGAACAACGGCGAGTATTGCTGAACTTACTGCTGGTGGAGGAAATTGTCTAGCTTGTGCAAGAAAAATTCAAGAAGCTATTGGCGGAAGAATAATAAATATAGTAGATAATTTTGGGGCTCCAGGAATTGGACCTATGTACAACAAGGCCGGAAAATTAATTTCGAGAGATTTTAAAATTCATCACGCAGTTAGAAAAGGAGATATGATTTTTGATAGAGTAACGGGGCCAAGTGGTATGAATGTAGATAATTACAAAAAACTATTTGAATATGGGAAATATTTGAATTTTAAATAAAAAATATGAAATCTAAGTTAAAAAATATTATTAAGCACTTGAAAGAAAGAAAGGAAATGTATTTGTTTGGTAATGATTCTTACTCTACTTTAATATCTTTCTTAATTGGTTTTAGTATTGGTGCTGTTGAAGGAGATAAAAATATTCTTAATGAGTTTGATGCTTGGCTTCAAGTAAAAGAAGGAAAATCTTTCAGTTTACATTGGTCTAGCTATATTCTTAATGAATTATGTAATAGTGATGAGGAAAAAGCAGGTAAAATGGTTCTAGAATTAATGGAAGATTTTGTTACCCCCGCTCGGGCATAGTATGTGCTACCGCTAGAATTTTTCTAGTGGCGGTAAAGCTTGGCGGGTAAGAGTAAGAAAAATAAAAGCAAAGAACCAGTTACATTGATGTAGCTGGTTTTTTTATGCGTATTCTTTTTGGAAAAGTTAACCTACAGTATTTGGATATTGCTATAGGTGGCTAGAATAGATATGGAACAGGAACTATTTCTTATATTTACGACGCCACTGGGGCAAAAATAAAAAAGGTTGCTACAGAGGGAAGTTCTTTAATACATACAGAATATGCGGGCAATTACGTCTATAAAAACGGAAATCTTGAGTTTTTTAACCACCCAGAGGGGATTGTGGAGCATGAAGCAGATGGGTATAAGTATGTATACCAGTTTAAAGACCACTTAGGGAATATCAGATTATCATACAAAGATGCTGATAAAGATGGCACAATCACTACTTCTGAAATCGTAGAAGTTAAAGATTACTACCCTTTTGGGATGCAACTCAACTACGGAGCAGACCATCCCAACTCTAGGGTCAATGGTAGAAAGCATAACTATGGGTTTAATGGTGTTGAATTGGAGGAAAATTTAGGATTAGACCTTTATGAAATGGATTTGCGTAAATATGATCCTGCTATTGCTAGGTTTAATGGAATAGACCCCGTTACACATTATGAATTTTCCACTTACAACGCTTTTGATAATAACCCTGTTTTTTGGTCTGACCCTAGTGGAGCTGATGGAGAACATTACAATTGGGATACTGGAAGATATGAAGATGACCAAGGTAATGAAGTTTCTTTTGAAACAGCTTTAGCAAGTGTTAGCAGTCCAAATGATCATATAAAGATCAATACTAAAACTAAAAAAGCAGAAGTTTTTGCAGATGATAATGATTATGACACTATAGAAACAGATGGTGTATTAAGTTATTCTCCTAATGGAAAAACAAGATCACGTTTAGAATCTGAAGGATATTCTATTAGAGATATCGAAGGTGTAGGCATGGGGGCTTTTGATAACGCTGTTTTAATACTTTCAAGTGAAGCGGTATTTGCTTGGGCTCTTAGAGGAATTAAAGGAATTTGGGCAGCTTGGGCTGCAAGAGGAACTACTGTTACTGCTAAATCATCATCTAATTTTTTGAAATTACTTAAGCCTCTTGATGAGTTTGATGAAGCAGTTACTCTTTTCAGAGGTACTACAGGATCAGAAGCAAGTTCTGCTTCAATATTTTTGACGGATAATGCAGCTGTAGCTGCAACATACATTAAAAATGGAGGACAGGTAGCTTCGTATAGGGTAAGTCAATTTGCTATAAAACAATTAGAACAATCAGGAGCTTTGAATTTATTAAAAGGTATTCATAATACAACAGGACAGATAAGTACTGAATATCAATTCATAGGAAAAGAACTTGTAAAAGCAATAAATCAATTAGCTAAGTAAAATGTTTAAGAAAAAAAAAGAACAAACCTGTTGTGTAAAAATGAAAGGTTTATACGATGTAGATTCTCAATTAGGAATAAATTTTAGAGTTATCAAAATTTCTGAAAATTTTATTGAAAAAGGAATAAAAAGAGGTGTTCCTATTCCATCAAATAAATATAGATATGTTTTTAGTGATGGTTACTCTAATAAACTATCATCTGATGAATCTAAGTTACTTTTTATAGAATATTGTCCTTTCTGTGGGAAAAAATTAAGTAACATATATAAAGATGATTTACAAGTGAATGAAAGCAATCACGACTGGTAAACCCCGCTGTTCCCTAGTATGTGCTACCGCAAGTTTGTAACTTGTGGCGGTAAGGCTTGGCGGGTAAGAGTAAGAAAAACAAATGTTAAGAACCAGTTACATTTTTGATGTAGCTGGTTTTTTTTGTGTTATGAAGCTAAATCTTGTACCGTTGTTTTAAAAATAAAACCGTCAAGGAACTCCATTAAAAGTTTCTTCTTATCCTCTGGCATTTTTTCAATCTTTTTGAACTGTAGCAATAGTTTTTCATCCGTAATATTCACGTTTGCTTTATCTTCAAGAGTTCCATTGATTAAATAATCCCCCGCTGTTCCATAGTATGGGCTACCGCTAGAATTTTTCTGGTGGCAGTAAAGCTTGGCGGGTAAGAGTAAGAAAAAAGACAAGAACCAGTTACAGGGATGTAGCTGGGTTTTTATATACGTATTCCTGTTTACTTAATTTTTGATAAAAAAGTGATTGGATACGATTCATGGGTGGTTCTAGTCGATACGATAAAGGTTCTAATTACCTGCTTAGGTATTTCGAATAGATAAAATGATGTTTCTAAGGATCATTGAGACGCTTTGACGTACCTACAAAGGTGGTTCGAGCAGATAATTTATCAAATCAAATGGTCAAAACATCCATTCAAAGCGATAAATTATCAAATCGAAGAGTCAAATTATCAGTTAAAACCGATAATGTATCTACTCGAAGAATTCAATTATCAGCTCGAGACGATAAACTATCTATTCTAACCACCTCTGGTTGGGGTTAAACCTATCAACACATGGGGTACCCCCTTGTCGGTAAGGGTAAATTATATTTCTAATTCTCATCGAGGATTTAACTCTTCAGGACTTACTTCTAAAACAAAATATATTTTCAGAAGTATAATCTCTTAGATTTCTACCCGATATCGTGGATAGGATAGTGTATACTTACAATCTGTACAGCACGCAAATAAGTGGGCAAAACAAATAAATACTAAAAACCAACCACATTTTTGTAGTTGGTTTTTTTAGAACTAATCACAGAGCAATCTAAATAGTAAGTAGCTTCTATATTGATTACTAAATAATGGTTTTTCGTTTTCTAAGATGGTTATATTGATCTTCTGTATATTTTTCTTTGATACGTTTTAGGGCTTCATAATTTTGAGCAAAATAGGTCTTGGTTGGTATCGAGTTATCTTTAAAACTAATAAATGCCCCCGATGTGTTTGGGATATCAAAATCTCTGGACATCTCTATCCAATCTAGCGCCCTGTTGGTACGAGTGTATACTTTGTTGTTCTCTAATTCTTCTTTTTGTTTAAGGTCATTGTTCCACCATGTTTGGTATTGAATGGTGTATAGTTTATCCTTGTACGGGAATGCGCTTTTGCCCATATCGGTTAAAGGCATTGCTTTATAAAAATCCCCAGCGATAGCACCAAGGGTAACATAAGTAAACAGTCCTAACAAGCGGTTTTCTTGTAATATCAAAGGAGAAGTAAGACTACGCAGCAATCCTTCGTGCCCATTAGCCCCTAATCCTTGTTTGTCTACTAAACGAGAGGTGATTTTATGAGGAGCCGGCTCATCTAAATCTGCGGGTAGCGGGGTACCTTCTTTACCTGCTGCCAATAGTTTGATGTTGTGATGGGATTCCCTGTCCCAGGACCCCATTAGATTGTTTCCATACTCTTTTCCAATTCCTCCAACACCATCTATACGAATGTCTTCTGGTTTGATTTTATTAACTGTAAATTGTTCAGTAATAAAAATGATCAATTGCTCTTGTGTTCCTTGCCAATACCCATATATCACACAATTATGTACTACAGTATCGGGGTCAAAAGTTTCATAGATAGGTTCGTTATTTTTTTCGTCTTTATAGCCAATGATTTTAAGTGGTTTACCATTAATTTTAAGGTTGGTACCTATTAAATTGGAAGTATTTTTAGAGGTTATGATCTTTTCCCATTGGGTTAAAACTTTTATAGTAGGAATAGATTCTTTTATTTCTTGCGTATGTTTGTCATATACATTCCACTCTAACTCAAACTTAACAAGTGTTTCTGGTAGATCAAAAGTCTGTATAAATAGTTTGGTGACAATGCCATAACTCATTCCTCCGCCACCTTTTAAAGCCCAAAGTAATTCTGGTTTATTGGTTTCAGATACGACCTCTATGCTTCCGTCTCCCAGTATGATTTCGGCTTTAACCAGGTATTCACAGCACATACCTTTGCTTCGGGTCCAGGGACCCCATCCTCCTCCCATGATAAATCCGGGGATAGCCACCGTTGCACAAGTTCCGTGAGGGATCATCACCCCGTTTTTAGCTAATTCTGTAGTAAGCTTTATAAAACGGTTACCCGGACCAATTTCTGCTATTTTTGTTTTTTCGTCTACAATAACTTCACTTAGTTCAATTAGATCAATCAAAATAGTATTAGTTCCACTACATTCTCCTTCGTGATCATGCCCCCCTGATCGTACACTTACAGGAAGATTGTATTGAATAGCTGCCTTATATGCGATTTGAACATCCTTAGTACAGGTACAATACAATATAGCCAGGGGTTTTTCTTGTATTCTGCGGTTAAATAATTGAGAAGCCTGGTTGTACTCGATTATCTGACTACTTGTACTACTGGCTTTTTTTGTAGTCTCATCATAATTCATACTAGTAACGATATCTCCTTTAAATTGTTGAGACTTTACTTCGTTAATAAATTTGTTGAGGTTTTTTGCATTTAGGATTACCAGGTTTTCGCTTATTCTTAACTCGGCATCAAAGATTTCTTTACTACTGGATTTTACAGTAATCCCTCTTTCTAAAATAGAAGACACAGGAGCTTTTAGATACGATTTATACGGGGTGAGAGATTTTTTTACTTCAATTACTAATTCAATTTCTGAAATATCTCTGTTTCTATATTTTGCTTCGGCATAAAACTCTGGTAAACCCATTAAGTTTTTAAGAACAACTTTTAAAGTACTATTTGCAGGTATGGTTTCTGGAAACTGTACCGATATCTTGTCGAGATGTGGATCTGCTTTTTTTAAATCGAACGGAGAATCGTTAATAATGTTTATAAAAGCAAATTGATCCTCGATACAATTATTGGATAGTATGGTATTTTTATCTTTTTTGATCGCAAAAGGATGACTAATTAGTACTCCTTTTTCATTATCTGTTATTGGTTCTTTTTGATATTGAATAATTTCTTTTTGGGATAAGGCGCGATCCCAGATCACAATTCCTCCTAATTCTCCTTTAAAGAATTCTTCCTTCGTATCTATACTATTTTTACCAATAAGTATTTCTTCGATATTTTGTATCGGTAAATCACAGGTTTCTTTAATTTGTTTGGTAGAAACAGCTTCTCCGTTTACTATAATACACATTTCATTTTCTTTTTTAACAAGAGATACATGTTGCCATTCTCCATCATTAATACCCCCTTGGTTAGATTGAACAGTATTTTGAAAATCGTTGGATTGTACCCTAAAATTAATTTTTCCATTACTTAGAACCTCTGTAAAAAAATAGATGTTATTTTTTTGAGAATAATATTGAAATAATGGCCCATGATGATTGGTTTTTAACCAAGCCTGTATGGTAAAATCTTTTAACCCTTTATGATTTAAGAGAACACAGTGTTCTTTAGAATTGTTTTTTGTAAGTTGATTTGCAGAATCCATAATATATTTAATTTAGAAATTGTGTAGAGCGAGCAGCTTTAAACAGATTACTCTATGTTGGTTAAATACTATTTTCAATTCTAAGATACAGGATACTTAAATTATATTTTTACGGAAAACCGGATAAAAACTCAAAACAGTTTATATTAAGAAAATCTTAACGATGTACCTAGTTAGATATATTTACATTTAGAGCTCTAAAAACATATTTTTATGAAAAGCATATCGATAATAGTACTATCTGCACTAGTATTTGTTTCTTGCCAAAAACCTGTAGAAGCAGACCTGTTGGTTATTAATGGTACTATTTACACTGTTGAGGATTCTAATCCTAAAGCAGAAGCTTTTGCCGTAAAAGACGGTAAATTTATTGAAGTTGGTAGTACGATAGAGATTTTAAAAAAGTATACTGCTACAGATACCTTAGATGCCCAAGGTAAAACTATCCTGCCAGGTTTTATAGATGCACATTGCCATTTTTATGGATTAGGATTACAGCAACAAAAAGTAGATTTAACAGGGACTAAAAGTTATACAGAAGTAGTAGAACGCATTATTGCTTTTCAAAAAGAAAAAAATGTTTCTTTTATTACAGGACGTGGTTGGGATCAAAATGATTGGGAGATAAAAGAGTTTCCTGAAAAAAATGTGTTAGATAGTTTGTTTCCTAATACACCAGTTGCAATTACTCGTGTAGATGGCCATGCAATGCTGGTAAATCAAAAAGCATTGGATATGGCTAATATTACTATAAATACTAAAGTAACAGGAGGGGAGATTCTTCAAAAAGATGGAAAACTAACAGGGGTGCTTATTGATAATCCTATGGAGTGGATAGAAGCTATAATTCCTGCTCCTTCAATAGTAGAAAAAATACAGGCATTAAAAGATGCCGAAAAAATTAACTTTAGTTATGGATTAACTACGGTAGATGATGCAGGTTTAAGTCCAAGTGTAATAAAATTAATTGATAGCTTGCAAAAGGCAGGAGAATTAAAGATAAGGATGTATGCTATGGTAAGTAATGTGCCAGAGTATGTAGAATATTATTTAAAGAATGGAGTACACAAAACAGATAAACTTAATGTTTCTTCTTTTAAAGTATATGCAGATGGAGCTTTGGGATCCAGAGGGGCTACCTTAAAACAACCGTATACCGATAAAGAAAATCATTTTGGTGCTATGGTAATTGGTGTCGAAGATTTTAAAAACCTTGCAAAAAAAATAGCAAGTTCTCCTTTTCAGATGAATACACATGCAATTGGAGATTCTGCAAATGCTGTAGTAATGAAAACGTATTATGAGGTATTGCAAAATAAATCCAACAGAAGGTGGCGTGTAGAACACGCTCAGGTAGTTGCTGCAGAAGAGTTTGATATCCTGAATAATAATTTGGTAATGAGCGTACAACCAACGCATGCAACAAGCGATATGTATTGGGCAGATGAGCGACTGGGGGAGGAACGTATTAAAGGAGCATATGCTTATAAAAAACTACTAGAAAAAACAGGTAAACTAGCTTTAGGAACAGATTACCCTGTAGAACATGTAAGCCCTTTTTATACCTTTTATGCAGCAGTAGCTCGTAAAGATTTAAAACAATATCCAGAAGGTGGTTTTCAAAAAGAAAATGCATTAACCAGAGAAGAAACCTTAAAAGGCATGACCCTATGGGCTGCTTATAGTAATTTTGAAGAGCAAGAAAAAGGGAGTATAACCACAGATAAGTTTGCCGACTTTATAATTCTGGAAGATAATATTATGGAAATCGATGAAGATAAGATACCAAATAGTAAAGTAAAAGCAACCTATGTAAACGGAGAGAAGGTGTATTAGATAGTATAAGTTTATTGAATTTCTTATTTTAAAAATTTCACTAGATCTTTTCCTCCATATAGTACTCTAATAATCCGAATATGGGTTTTAAACACTCTATAAAAAATAACATGAGAACCGAAAGAAAAGCTGATAAGTCCTTCTTTTATCTCGTTTCTATTTTTACCAGCTTCTGGATTATTACAAAGAAAAAGGAACATCAAATTTAACTCTTCTAAATATTTTATAGCCTGCACCTTGCCAAATTTATAGACTCCATCATCATATATTTCTTCGATATCTTCATCTGCTTTTTGAGATAATACTAGTTTTTGCATTACCTTTTTTTCTTTGAAGCAATAATATCGTCAATGGTTCTGTCACTATCAGGAGCATTCCACCCATCTTCAATTTCTTTTCTTAAATCTTTGATTACTTTTTCACGATAGATACTATGAAGCCTTAACGCATCACGTATTACCTCGCTATTATTTTGATATTCTCCTGTAGCAACTTGCTTAGAAATATAATCTTCCTGTTGTTTTGTGAAACTGATATTCATATTCTAAAATTTACAATTATCTATATTTGATAAATATAGATAATTATTTTTTCTCTGTTGCTAAAACCTGTTAAAGGAAAAAATAATCTAGTATATGGATAAAATATCGTATTCATTTTTGAAAGCCAAATTTAAAAATATGAACAAGTAAAGAAAGTAGATATAGTTTATTATTTACCACCGTTAGCTCTTAGGTCGGCTATGCACTGGGCATCTAATTTAGGAACATCGTCTCCTAAGCCCATAGCACCGTTTCCAAACTCTATAGCGGCACTCATTAAACAACTGGCAATATTACAATGGCCTTGCGAATCTGTATCTACATGATTGGTCTGTTTGGGAGAGCCTATATCGACCAGACCTAATAAATGAGAAAACTCATGATTTAAAGTAGCTGTTTCTATAGTAGATAGTAGCGGGGCATTAGGACGAGAACTTAATTTACGAATAGTATTTTCATAAATTACAATAGAGGTATTTAGATAGGCAGAACCTAATGTGATTTTTTCTTCGGTATCTTGTTCTTTACTACCATCGGCAAAATATATAAAAACGGTAACGTCATCTGTTTGATTAAATACTGTTCTGTTGTTATTTTCTATTTCTATGATTTCTTCGATAGTAAAAGGTGTTTTTTTAGAAGAGGGTATAATACGTTGTGTAATAGTTATTCCATCGGGTTTAAATAAACGCTCTTGTAAAAATTGCTTAAACCCATTTATCGCAGTTGTTGTGGGTTCAAAACCTTGTACAGATACTATTTCTATATTTAAACTGGTAAAGTTAATTTCACTTAATAAATCATTAGCAGAATTGCCTAAAGGCTTTTTGTTATTTGCTTGTAATGCATCTAAAGTAGCATTATCATCTTCAGAACATCCTATCAGGATAAACGAACAGATAAATAAGTAACTTAAAAGTTTTATGGTATGCACAGGGTTTATTTTAAATGTTTTGTAGTCACAAAGATTATACCATGTTGTTTTTTAGTTTAATCTACCAAAGTGAGTCTTGCTAGATAATCATTATTTTCTCCTTCTATCAACAACTCTGATAAAAAACCATTGGCATTGGCGGCATTTTGTAAAGTATTATAATCGATGTATAACCAATCAAAAGCTTCTGATTTTTGTTTTTTATATTTCAGTATATAACGCATTTCGCCATAATATCTTGCAGAAGCATCTATCCAAAAACTACCATCCTCTTCTTGATAAAGATAGGATATGTCTGAAGAATCCATTAAAACTTGTCCTCCGGGAGCTAAAAGTGTTTTTATATGATTAAAAAATCTATCGATACGATCTAAAGTACCAATAATACCACTACCATTCATTAAAAAAAGAATAGTATCATAGGTGCCCAAATCGTGTTTAAAAATATCTTGAGTATAAGTGTTTTCTAAACCTCTTTTTTTACATATTTCTATAGCCCCTTCAGAAATATCTATGGCGGTAACCGCTAATTTTTTTTCTTTTTGAAGGTACAAACCATGACTTCCGGCTCCGCAACCTACATCCAGCACCTTTCCAAATGCTACATCTAATGCTTTTTGCTCTACTTTTGGCATTTCTGGATACGATCTAAAAAGATAAGGAATAGGTATGTGGTCATCGTCAAAATCATCTGCCTGCACCAAAATATCCTCTGTATACTGGTTATTAAAATAATCTTTAATAGCTTCTCCAAAAATATCTGTATTCATGCGTATTATATTTGGTTTTTATAGCACCTGTTTAATGTCTTATAGAGAGATAAACTCCCACAGGCATATCTAGAAAATTATTACTTAATCGTATGTCTAAAATAGCCAAGGATAATTTTTAAAAATTCTATTTTTGCAATATGCAGGAATTTATAGATCAATTACCAAAACTGGCCAAAGATAAACATAACGAGAACAAAAAGTTCTTTGCTAAACTTAAAAAAAAGCCACCTAAAAAGCTGGATCAAATCATGCAGGATTTGCATGAGGAAGAGTTTAGTACTACAGATTGTTTACAGTGTGCCAACTGTTGTAAGACAACAGGGCCGTTGTTTACCGATAAAGATGTAGATCGTATTGCAAAGTTTTTTAGAATAAAACCCAGACAGTTTGAGGAGCAATACCTGCGAACAGATGAGGATGGAGACTTGATATTGCAGCAAACTCCATGTACTTTTTTGGGTAGTGATAATTATTGTTCTATTTATGAAGTGCGACCAAAAGCTTGTAGAGAGTACCCACATACAGATCGCAAAAAATTTCAGCAAATCTCTAATTTAACGATAAAAAATGTTGCTATCTGTCCTGCAGCATATAATATTGTAGAAAAAATGAAGTCAAAAATGTCTTTATAGGTTTTATAAAAATAAGTATCCCTAGGTATTCTACGAAAAGAATACCTAGGGATATTTATAAGTTTAGTTTTAAAATTTAGGGCAATTTTATAAACCTTTTTTAAGATCTTCGATAGTTTTTGCCATTACTACTCCTGGTAATTTGATAGGAGCAGCAACTTCTGCTAAGAAAGTACCTTTTACTTCCCCAGTTTTGTAGGTTGTAAATCCAATACGGTATAGTCCCACAGTAAGAGCTTTGGTAGGGTTACCAGCTTCACTTTTATATCTTAATAAAGAGTTATAACTGCTACCACTTGGTTGCTTTGGCATTTCACTACTATCATCATTACGCTCTAATGTAACCCAGTTTGCGCTATTTACAGCATCTTGGCTAATGTTATCTTTGCTGATGATATCAGAACGTTCTAATGTAATGTAGGTGTCAAAATATTCTTCAGAGCTAGCATTCTCTGTATAAGCAGCAGATTTTGTAGCATTTTTGATTTTTGTTTTACCAACCGGAGACATCATTCGTACTCCAAGTTCTGGAGCTACTGCTGGTACCCAAAGATAGGTGTAGTAAAACTTTTTTCCGTCTTTTACTTCATCTTCATTACCAGATGCAGCATACCCAAGATACGATACAACATCTGTGTATGGTACTTTTATGGTTTTAGGCCCAATCTTTTTTTCTATAGAGCTTCCAAACTTTTTTAGTTTTTGAGCGCTAGTGTTAAAAGTAGTTCCGAAAGCTAAGATTGCGATTACAATTAAAATTTTTGTTTTCATTTTTAAAGTTTAAGTATTAATTAATTAAATAGATTGCGATTATTATTCTATAGTAAAAGTTACTGTTACATAGTGTTTTTGATCTTGTTCAGGCTTATACATATCTATGTATTGCTCCTTGGTACTAGTATTTTCAACCTTTAGTATACTTCCCAATTTTTGGTGAAGATTTTTTGTGATTTTTGATGCTTTTATTTTGGCATCTTCTATTGCTATATGGGTTAAATCTGCGAGCTCTTCATTTGTTTTATCCTTAGCTATTACTTCTACTTGCACGATGCTTAAGCCATTCATTTTTATATCGATAACTTTATGGATTTCTTCTTGAGAAGTAGAGTTAAAGTAAAAATACTCTACGTCATTAACTTCAGAATAGGAAGAATAGAACTGATATATAAAGTTTTTATGAAAGGCACTAAAATCAATACCTATAGCTTTTAACCTATCTGCATACATTTGTTTTACCTGAGAAAGACTTTTAGGCTCGTGTTGCTGATATCCATCTGTTACAATTTGTTTTAACGAGATGGTAAGATTATAGCTATCTACTTCGGCTTTCTTTTTAGCCTCCCCCACTATGGTTAGTGTTTTAGCTTTTTCTTGTGAAACTACTGTTTGTATAGACATACATAGAAGTATTATAAAAATTATTTTTTTCATGTATAAAGGTTTTTGGATTTGTTTACGTTGTACTTGTTATATACGGAAGAATAGAAACCAATACGATAATTATGGATAACAATATTAGTCCAGTAAAATGATACCAAGGTGTTTTTATTTGATTGTCTTTGCCATCTTGAAAACTCTGTATCAAATTTTGATCTTGAATTTCTTTTTTCTCAAAAGCACCTTTACAGTGACCGCAAACCATGTATACTTTTTTTCCTATAGGAAAGAATGGTATCCAAAATATATGAACATATTTTTGATATCCCTGTATCCACATATTGTTTTCAGTTTTACAATATGGGCAATTCCCTTCTCCTAATTTTTTAGGATGAATAGTCGAAGAACTAGTTCCAAATATGATCATATATTTTGTTTTTTGTTAGATACTTTTTTATACCATCATTTTACACAAAGAACAAGAAAGAAGCTACAATCATCCAACATCCTACGATGATTCCTAAAACTCCTAATTTCCCTAGTTTTGGAGCTAATTTTTCTCTTAGTTGGTTTGCTTTTTCTTTTGCAGCTTCGTTTTTAGATAAAAAGAATTTGTTTATAAGACCAAAACCTAACATAAATCCTAATACAGCTTCGATAATGTTTCCTGCTAATAATGTAACCCACCAGATAGGGTATGAGGTTAACCAACCAAGGTTTAAAATTGCAGTGATAACACCCCAAACTCCCCAAAAACAAAATACAAGTCCAATCCACCCTTGATATGGTTCGATTTTCTCTAAAAGTTCTTTAGCATTTGGTTTTTTTGACAGTAATAAAGATGGTACTGCGATAATACTTAATAAAATTAATGTGATTCCCCAGGTCATAGTTTCTAAATTTAAAGGGTTAGTACTTATTTTTTCTTTTGTTTATTTTTTTTCTGATTTATAATAACAGCTTATGCTGGTAGGATTATCAAAAAAATTACACTGCAAAGATGTGGGATATCTGTGGGTAGGGGAACACCTTTTATAGTGAAAAAGATTACCCTGAAAACTGGGGGGAACTATATGTGGTAAAACCCTATTTATGGGTATATATTAAAATAAATCAAGGGATACTTTTGTTGTAGATTAATTTTTTTAAATATGAAAAACATAAAGAAAAATATTTGTGCTCTTAAACTGGTAATAGTATTTACATTTTTTAATCTACAACCTGGTAGTAGTATTGCAAAGCACTTAGATTCTTCAAAATTTGATGTTACTACAATATCGAGTGTAGATACCGCTCCTCCTGTAATTATATGTCCAGGAAATCAAGAGTTGGTATGTGCTTCTGTAATCCCTGATTATACGGGGGTAGTTATCGCGACAGATAATACAGGTCCTACTCCGGTTGTTACTCAAAGTCCAGCACCAGGATCCGTTTTTGTAGATGGTATGACAATTACTATGACTGCTACCGATGCAAGTTCTAATAGTGATAGCTGTACATTTATTATAAATCAAGGAACAGATACCGATAAACCAGTACTTACTTGCTTAACTTCAGAAACATTATTTGTTAATTCTACACTACCTAATTATTTTTTTAAGTTAGGAGTATCTGATAATTGCACATCAATTTTTGATCTTACCTATACACAAACCCCTGCACAAGGAACCACATTTACAACAGATACAAATGTAACCGTTACCGTGATAGACGAAAACGGAAATACAGAGAGTTGTTCCTTTTTGGTTACCGTTCGACCTCCCGTAGCTCTAGTAAATTGCACTACTACTTCAATAAATATAAATAATTTGGATGGTAGTAACGGGTTTCAAATAGATGGAAATAAAATAAAAGGAGAAGCAGGGTATGATGTAAGGGGAGCAGGAGATGTTAATGGAGACGGAATGGAAGACTTTTTGGTAGGAGCGCCTGGAAAAGCATATAATATGAATCTTTTGCGTGGAAGAGAAAGAGGTAATTTTCCTGGGGATGTTTTTGTGATTTTTGGAAAAGGAAATAATTTTCTGCCAAATCTGGATACGGCATTATTAGATGGTACCAATGGATTTAGAATAGCAAATGATATCCCTGGAGGTGTTTTTCAGTTTTCAGGCTATCAAGTAAGTACGGCAGGAGATATTAATAATGACGGAATCGATGATTTGATGTTTAGTGATCCGTTTCGTAACGATGGATTAGGAGCAGAACTGGGAACGGTGTATGTGGTTTTTGGAAAAACAAGTGGTTTTCCTGCTGTTTTTAAGGTGTCTGAAATAGATGGTACTAATGGTTTTGTTTTTATGGGAGCAGATGCCTATGACCAGTCTGCACTTTCTTTGGACTCGGCAGGAGATATTAATAACGATGGAATCAATGATATTATAATAGGAGCAAGAGCAGCCAGATTTACAAATAATTCTGGAAAATGTTATGTTGTTTATGGAAGATCTACAACGTTTCCTGCGCTAATAAGAGGAAATGATCTAAATGGAACCAATGGATTTGTAATCAAAGGAGATGCTGATGGAGAAGGAATCGGTAATGGTGTCGCGGGTTTAGGAGATGTAAATGGAGATGGAATTGATGATGTAGGGTTTGAAGGTGGAAGTACAAATAAAACCTATGTTCTTTTTGGAAAGACTGGTAATTTTTCAAGCATTGTTGCAACTGCAACTATAAATGGAACTACAGGGTTTTATGTAGATGTCTCTTCTTTTTCTTCTAAAAATATAACAGGAATTGGGGATGTTAATAATGATGGAATAAAGGATATATTATTTGGAAACCAAAGGCTTCTTTTTGGAAAGAATACGGGCTTTTCTGTAGTAGAAGATATTACAAGCTTAGATGGTACAAATGGGATTGAATTTACAGGAAACTATAGAACCTCTAGTGCCGGAGGAGATTTTAATAACGATGGAATCGGGGACTTAATAATAGGGCGATCCAGCTCTATAGCTATTGTTTACGGAAAAAGTACTCCTTGGAGTGCAACTCTAAATCCTTTTTCATTACCATCATCGGAAGCTTTTGTTGTAAACAGATCTAATTCAGGAGATTATTCTGTATCTGATTTGGGAGATATAAATGGGGATGGTTTTACAGATGTAATCATAGGAGAGAAAGAAAGGTTGTATTATGATAGTAGTTCTAGTTTAGATCCTGGTCATGCTCATGTAATATATGGATTTTCTGTTTCAGATACCGAAGCCCCTGTAATCACTTGCCCTGGGGATCAGATTTTAGGATCAGGAAATGTATTACCAGATTATACAACTTTAGCCACGGTAACAGATAATTGCGATGCAGCACCTGTAATTACTCAAAATCCTGTTGCAGGAGGGGTTTATACTCCCGGGATGACAATTACACTTATCGCAACAGATGCAAATGGTAATAGTAAGGATTGTACTTTTGTTGTAAATGAACCAAGTGGGGATACAGAAGATCCAACCGCAAGTAACCCACCAAGAATTAATGTAGTATGTAAAGATGATGTTCCTGCTCCTGATCCGTTAGTTGTTACAGACGAAGCAGATAACAGTGGTGTTTTGCCAACAGTAGCTTTTGTACAAGATGTAAGTAATGGTCTTTCTAATCCAGAATCAATTGTTAGGACCTATAGTGTAACTGATGGTTCTGGAAATAGTATAAATGTAACTCAAGAAATTGTAGTTTTTGATAATATTAAGCCTACAGCGAGTAATCCTCCTGTAACTACTGTAGGTTGTTTAGATGATGTTCCACCAATAGATCCAAGTGTAATAACGGATGCAACAGATAACTGTAGCGGAGATCTTACAATTACCTCTTATGGAGAGGGGCTTACGGGATCCAATAGTTATTCTAGATTGTATACAATAACAGATAGCGCAGGTAATTCTATAAGTGGAATTACACATTATTTTGTTTTTGAGGATACTATAGACCCTACAGCAAGTAACCCGGCAGGAATTACTGTTGCTTGTATAGAAGATGTTCCTGTAGCCGATATAGAAGTAGTTATTGACGAAGCAGATAATTGTGCAGCAAATCCAATAGTTACTTATGTAGGAGACGTAACTACAAGTTCTAATATAATTACAAGAACCTATAATATAGCAGATAGTGCAGGTAATTCTATTAATGTTACACAAATAATAACTATAAATGATACCGAAGCCCCTGTAATCACTTGCCCTGCAGACCAGGTTTTGGCATCTGGTAGTACATTGCCAGATTATACAACCTTGGCTACGGTAACAGATAATTGTAATGCAACACCTGTAATTACTCAAAACCCTGTTGCTGGAAGTGCTTATACTCCAGGAATGACAATTACACTTATTGCAACAGATGCAAATGGTAATAGTAAGGATTGTAGTTTTGTTGTAAATGAGAATACAGATAGCGAAGCTCCTGTGATTACATGTCCTTCTAATCAGGAATTGATATGTGGTACTACTATAATTCCTGATTATACAGGGTTAATTACTGTTACAGATAATCGGGATTCTAATCCTGTTATCACTCAAAATCCAATAGCAGGAACTCCTGTTGTGAATGGGATGTCGATTACTATTACAGCTACAGATTCTAGTACCAATAGTTCAAGTTGTGAATTTTTAATTTATCAAGAAGAGGTATCGGTGCAGGCGGGAGAAGATCAAGAAATTATAGCAGGAGAGCAGGTTGAATTAAATGCGACTGCTTTAAGCAGTGGTACATTTGTTTGGACACCATCAACTGGTCTTACCAATGCTACTATTACTAACCCTATAGCAAATCCAGATCAAACGACAACCTATACGGTTGTTTTTACTGGCGACCAAGGATGTGTTGCAGAAGATACAGTTACAGTTTATGTAGAACCACAAGAAGAAGACGAAACCCGATATGGTTTTTCGCCAGACGGGGATGGGATCAATGAATATTGGGAGATCCATAACATTGAAAATTACCCAAACAATAAAGTGTCTGTCTATAATCGATGGGGGGATATAGTTTTTGAAGTAGAAGGATATAACAATACTTCAAGAGTTTTTAGAGGGATTGCCAATCGAAAGAGAAGTTTGGGAGGCGATAAATTACCCGAGGGAACCTATTTTTTCAATATCAAAATAGAAGGTTCTCATAATTTAAAAAAGCAAACCGGTTTCCTTGTGTTAAAGCGTTAATTTATGAAAAAAGCATATATAATATGGATGGTTGCAATACTGTCTAAAGGATTTTTATGTCCAATATTTGGGCAACAGACCCCGGTTTTTGCAAATTATAATTACAATACGGTTATAATTAATCCAGCGCATGCAGGTTTTTATCCTGATTCTGATATTACCATTACGAACAGAGGGTATTTGAACTCAGTAGAGGGTAGCCCACGAAATATAGGATTGACATTTAATTCCCCCATAGGGTCTAAAAACATGGGCTTAGGGGCTGGGGTTTTAAGTGATCAGGTTGGGGTGACCACAACAACCAGTATATTTGGAGCGTATGCTTATAAATTGGTTTTTGATCATAATTATAGCCGAGCCAGGTGGTGGTCGTATAACCCAAACGTTTTATCTTTTGGTATTACCGCAGGAGTAACTTTTTATAACGAAGATTTATTATCCTTAGGAATTCCTGATGACCCTAATTTTGCTAGTAATATAAATACGCTTGTTCCTACTTTGGGCGTTGGTGTTTTGTATAATCGAGACCGTATTTATCTTGGGGTTTCATCACCTAATGTTTTAGGAAGCTCATTGTCGTCAGAAAATAATATTAATATAGTAAACCCTGTTTACGCATATTCTGGGTATCGTTTTTTTGCGACTCGTTTTGAGGAGGTTTTAATCACTCCCAGTATTTTAATTAAATATGTATCCGGAGCTCCAATTCAGGCAGATTTTAATACTACTATAAATTATAAAAATAAAGTTGAAGTGGGAGCGGGATACAGAACCAATTCTTCTTTAAATTTTTTGGCAGGGTTTCATATATCCAATCACTTTAGGGTATTGTACAATTATAACCATGCATTGCGCAATACGCCTGTTAATAATACGCATGGGATTGTATTGAGCTATCGTATGGGAGATGGGTTTGGGGATAAAAGATAATGGCTAAGTTCTAAAAAGGATATGTAAACCTTGAAGGTTTTTATGGATTAGTGTTGTCTGGTTTTATTCGACCTTCAATAAAAGCTTCTACTTCTTCTAATTTATCTAAAGGAATGTCATGCAATAGTCGTGTAATTTTTGTAGTATGCTCGGGGTCTTTTGCTTTAATAGCGTGCAATGCAAGTCTTTTATCATTTATAAACCCTTCAGAAGGGTGCCACTCTAATAAGTCATTAGGAGTACAATTAAGTGCAATACAAATTTTTTCTAACGTTTTTAATCGAATACTTCCTAGTTCATTTTTTACTATACGACTAGCCATTTGGTTTTGAATACCTTGTTGAATTAGATAGGTATAGGGTCTGGTTATCCCTCGAATTTTAAAGACTTCCTCAAATTTATAGCGTAACATTGGTATCGTGATATGATTAACAAAAACTAATATAATACTAAAAAATGATTTATATGCCTTTTTGACAATGAATTATGAGTTCCTACCAATGAATTAGGTGCTTCTACTAATGAAAGAAGGGTTCCTACCAATGAAAAATGTGTTCCTACTTATGATTTAAGTATTCCTATTAATGAAATAAGGACTTGTACTAATGAATAAAGTATAATTTACAATGAATATATATTCATTGTAATAGTTTAAATATATTATATAATGAATAGTGTTTATTTTACAATGAATTAAATAATTTTTACGATGAATTAATATCTATTATATATGATTTAAAAAATTCAACTTAATGATTTATCAATTTTTGATGAGGTTTATTTGTATGCTAAGATTTTAATACTTTATATATTTCATTTTTAAAGCATACTTTGTCAAACCGGCAAGGTTTCTAACATTAAGCTTTGCAATTAGATTTTTTCTATAACTCTCAATAGTATGTTTACTTAAGAACAATTTATCTGCTATTTCTTGAGTAGTAAATTCTTGAGCGATTAATGTAATTACATCAATTTCTCGCTGTGTTAATTTAATTTCTTCTTGTTTTTTCTTAGAGAATTTATTTTCCAGATAAATATCTTTTATTTCTTTCGAAAAGTATTTTTCTCCACTCAATATTGTTTTTATTGCTCTTAATAGTTCTTCTTTTTCTGCATTTTTTGGCACGTACCCATCTACATCATGTTCAATAAGATTGTCAATTTTATCAGCATTGTTATGCATGCTAACCACTAACGTTTTTATGTTTCGATTGTGCTCTTTAATAATTTTATTAAGAGAAATACCATCTAGTTCTGGCATAGAAATATCGGTTATGATAAGATCTATTTTTTCATCGGTATTTATTTTTAGATATTTTTCTATGTGCTTTCCGTCTTTAGCAGTTAGCAATATGTTATATTCTTTTTCAGAATTAAGAATGCTTAACAAACCATCTAAAAACATTTTGTGATCATCTACTATGATTAAATTATAGGCCATTGGTGTGTTTTTTTAATATTGGTATTTCTATATCGATAATGGTTCCTCTATGGATTCTGGAATCAATATGAAAAGTACCGGATATGTTTTTTAATCTACTTTTTATATTTTCAAAACCGATTCCTGAATAGTTGTTTTTAGTATCGAAACCGATTCCATTATCTTCAAATAATATATTTATTGAATTTTCAACCAGGTTTAGCTGTAGCTCTACAGAAGAGGCTTTTGCATGTTTAATGGTATTTGTAATTAATTCCTGAATGATCTTAAATATTTCCATCTGTACAGTCTCATCAATATGTTCCATCTCTGTTCTTGGGTATACAACAAATGTAGTTTGAAGATTGGTAGCTCCACCAATATTATTAAAATATTCTTCTAAAACATCGCAAAAATTATTTTTACTAAATTTTTTAGGAACAAGTGTATGAGATAAATTTCTAACCTGTTCATATGTGTCATCTAATTGACTATTAATAATTTTAAGACTTTTTTTGGTTCCATTAACAACGGTATTGTTGAGTTGTAATTTTATTGCTGCCAGATTACCGCCAATACTATCATGTAACTCTTGAGCAATACGTTTTCTTTCTTTATCCTGCCCTTCTATAGAAGCTCTAATCAGTTTTAATTCTTGATCTTTTATCAAGGAAGAAATTTTTTGTTTACTGATCTCTTCTTGTTTTTTATTTAATTCACTTTGGGTTTGCAGTTTTTGATAATAAATTATAAGCAAGCCAATAACAGGTATAAGAAGTATTAAAAAAGAATATAGAATATTATTTTTTATACTCTTCTGGCGTTCTAGCTTTGTTTCCTGAATTTCTTGATCTTTTTTTAGTAAAGCAATTTCACTTAATCTTTTTTCAGACGCGTTCTGGAAAGATAAAATTTTGTTTTCGTTTTCTTTTTTTTGAACCTCTTGAAGCAACCTTAGATTGGTAATAGCTTCTTCTTGATTTTTAAGTTCTAATTCGCGGTTAGCATTTTCTACTTGAAGAAATGTTATTTCCTTTTCTTTTTGTAATGTTTTATATTTTACTTCTAACTCGTTAATTTCTTTATCTTTTTGTAGTTTAATTATAGAATCTTTAATTTGAAAAGATCTCGATATAAACCCAAAAGCATTTTTATAATCATTTTGTGCTATAAAAATGTTTTTTAGCTTTTCATAAATAATTTGTTGTTCGTTTAAAAAACCAAGTTCTATAGCATCGTGAAGGCCAGTAGAATAAATTATTTTTGCGTTTTCATATTGTTTTAAATTAAAAAAAATATTTCCTATACCAAGGCGAGCAGTTAGAGCAATTCGTTTAAATCCATTTTCATCTGCTATTTTAATACTTTCCTCATATAAAGAAAGAGAGGTGTCGATATCATTTTTTTTCTCGTAATTTTCAGCCATATTTAGAGTTATTATAGCCTTTGCGAGAGGTTTTTTATGTTTTTTTGCTAACTCTATAGCCTTTTTTAAATATTCATTAGAGGTGTTATAGTCTTCTAAATGTGTGTAGATCCCACCTATATTTATATAACTACCATAAATAATTTCGGGATCATTTTTATAAGTTAAACATTCCTGAAACATATTTAGAGCATTTTTGTAATCCCCCATTTCACTATAGGTTAGTGCAAGACTATGTATGTGGGAGTAATATAAGTCTTGTTCATTGAATTTTTGTGAAGCCTCAATTCCTTTTAAATGCCATTTTTTACTTTCTTCGAGTAATCCTTTATTTCTATAATTTTTTCCAAAAAGGCTATAGGCTAAAGTATGTCCTCTGCTTTTTAAGGAATCAGATATGTTTTTATCGTATTTTAAAGATTGATTTGTATAATATAAAGAAGAATCAATGCGTGTTCTTTTGTTAAAATAAAATGCCAGAAGCAAATTCGCATTAAACTTAGATTGGTTTGTTTTTACAGTTTTTAAAAGCCGATGTGCCATTGTATAGGCCTTTTTGTCTTCATTGTTGTTATAAAGATAAAAAGCGGTATCTATTAATTTTTTTTCCTCTTCTACTTTACTTTTTTGAGGAATAGATACTAGTTTATTACCATCAATTTGCGCTTTTATTACAAAAGGCAAAAGGAATATACTACATACTATGATATTTTGTAAAAACCGTAACATAAGCAAATGTATTAATTCTTATAGATAACAATATCCCTGAAAACTGGGGTTTAAGAAGTATGGTTTTTACTACTTATAGATTACATATTTGTTTCTTATGATTTTAAAATTTTGAAGATCTTTAGACCAGGTACGTTTAATTTCTGAAGAAGTTAACCCTTGTTTTATTTGTTGTTCTAGTTTTTTTGAGCCAGCATGAATGGTAAAGGATTCTGTATTGAAGAATGTTTTCTTAGCGTTAGAGTTATTATATGCATTAACTAACCAATCTAAATTTATAGAATCTAAGACTTGTGTAGCTCTTAGATCTTTTCCGTAACAAATTTCTTTTTGGTGTTTAGGAGATTTAGAACCAAAATTTGGTTTAGGAGTATATATATAGTCATATTTTTTTATATCTAAATCTGGAGAACCAAAAATTTGAAACTGCATTTCTGTGCCTCGACCCGCATTTATAGTAGTGCCTTCAAAAAAACCAAGACTTGGGTATAAGTTAATAGAAGTGTCATTAGGTAAATTAGGAGACGGTCTAATGGGTAGGCTATAAGATATATTGTGCGAATAATTTTGAATAGGAATAATTTGTATTTCGCAATTTAATTTTTCTCCTAACCAACCCTCACCATTTATCATTTTTGCATATTCGGCTATAGTCATAGCGTGTACTAAAGGTATGGGGTGCATTCCCACAAAACTCGAATGTTCAGGCTCTAAAGTAGGGCCATCAATATAGTGAGCATTAGGATTAGGGCGATCCAGTATTAAAACAGGAATATTATTTTCTGCACAAGCTTGCATTACATAATGTAATGTAGATATATACGTATAAAAACGTACTCCTACATCTTGTATATCAAAAACAACGATGTCTATGTCTGATAAAGTTTCTTTAGATGGTTTTTTATCTTTTCCATGTAAAGAAATAATAGGAAGCCCCGTTTTAATGTCCTTTCCATTTGCAACCAGCTCTCCTGCATCTGCATTGCCTCTAAAACCATGCTCTGGCGAAAAAACTTTTTTGATTTTAATATTTCTGGATACTAAAGAATCTACCAAATGAACATAGTTTTGATTCGTTATACTATCTTTAAAAATAACAGAGGTTTGATTACTTACAATTGCTACATTTTTATTTTCTAAAAAAGGAATATAGGTACTTGTTAGATTAGCTCCGACTATAACAGGTTTTAGTGTTTTTATAGTATCTTGAACAATATAAGTAGCAGATATAGGTTTCTTTATTTCTAAAGAAGAAGTAGGAGAATTACTTTTTATTCCATTTACACATGAAATAAAAATCAGGAAAAGGAATAAAAATGTATTTTTGAATGCATTTCTAATAAAAATCATAGATAAGCTTGAATTTCGAGTATTTTATAGCCAAACGCCTTATCAAAGGTAAGGAACATAAGAGTAGTATTTCTACTCCAATCATAAAAATTGCAATTTTTGCTATAGCCATAGGTATGATTATGATGCTTATTACGGTTGCAACAGGTGTAGGATTACAACGCAAAATAAGAGAAAAAGTTGCTGCATTTAATGGTCATGTCCTAATTTCTAGTTTTGACAATAATAGTAGTGTAGAATCTTTAATCCCGATATCTTCTAAACAAGATTTTTACCCAGAATTTTCAAGTGTAGAAGGTGTTGTTCATGTACAAGGGGTTGCTACTAAGATGGGGCTTATACGCACAGAAACCGATTTTGATGGTGTTGTGGTTAAAGGGGTTGGTAAAGATTATGATTGGAAACTGTTTAAAGAATACCTTATAGAAGGAAGAATACCAGATTTTACAACGCAACTTAATGACGAGATATTATTATCTTCACATATTGCAAATCGTTTGGGTCTGCGCATTGGGGATAAAGCAATTACCTATTTTTTGAAAAAGAATGCAAAATCTAATTCAAAACCTTTTATTAGAGCTTTTCATATTGTTGGGATTTATAAATCCGGATTTCAAGATTTTGATGAAACGTTTGTTTTTGCAGATATTAGACATATCATAAAAATGAACAAGTGGCAACCAGATGAGGTAGGTAATTTTGAAGTTTTTTTGGATAATTTTGATGAAATTGATCAAAAAGGGCAAGAGATTTATGAGAATATCCCTTCTACTTTAGATAGCCAAACAATTACTCTTAAATATGCTACTATTTTTGAATGGCTAAAATTATTTGATCTTAATATAATAGGTATAATAGGTATAATTATTTTGGTAGCTGGTATTAATATGATAACAGCTTTGTTAGTTTTGATATTAGAAAGAACCCCTATGATTGGTATTTTAAAAGCGTTAGGATCTAATGATTGGAGTATAAGAAAAGTTTTTTTGTACAATGCCGCTTATTTAATATGTATCGGATTGTTTTGGGGTAATTTAATAGGAGTTGGTTTGCTATTAATTCAAGAACATTATGGTGTTGTAAATCTTAACCCAGAAACGTATTATGTAAGTACTGCACCTACTTATATAAATGTAGGATATATTTTATTACTTAACTTGGGGACCATGATTTTATGTCTGTTAATGTTGCTTATACCTTCCTATATTATTGCTAAAATTTCTCCTACAAAATCCATACGATTTCAATGATCTGTTATTGTTTGTTAAAAATTGTCAAACGATAATCTAGATTGTATCTTTGTATAGCTGTAACCTCCTTTTTAAAGGATTCTTAAAATCGAAATAGTGAAATACGCTGAAAATATATTAGAAACCATAGGGAATACTCCTTTGGTAAAGATGAATACAATGGTAAAAGATGTTGATGCTTTGGTCCTAGCAAAGTATGAAACATTTAACCCAGGAAACTCTGTAAAAGATCGTATGGCTTTGCGGATGATCGAAGATGCAGAAGCAGATGGTAAATTACAACCAGGAGGTACAATTATAGAAGGTACCTCTGGTAATACAGGTATGGGGTTAGCATTGGTAGCCATTGTAAAAGGATATAAGCTGATTTGTGTAATGGCAGATAAGCAATCTAAAGAAAAAATGGATATCCTTAGAGCAGTAGGTGCAAAAGTAATGGTTTGCCCAACAAATGTAGAACCAGATGATCCCAGATCCTATTATTCTGTTTCTAAAAGATTGGCAGAAGAAACACCAAATTCATGGTATGTAAATCAATACGATAACCCTTCTAATGCACAAGCACATTACGAAAGTACAGGTCCAGAGATCTGGGAGCAAACAGATGGAAAAGTAACTCATTTTATTGTTGGAGTAGGAACAGGAGGAACCATATCTGGAGTAGGAAAATATTTAAAAGAACAAAACCCTAATGTGAAAATCTGGGGAATAGATACGTATGGTTCTGTTTTTAAAAAATATCATGAAACAGGGATTTTTGATGAAAACGAAATATATTCTTATATCACAGAGGGTATTGGGGAAGATATTTTGCCGAAAAATGTAGATTTTTCAGTTATAGATGGGTTTACCAAAGTAACAGATAAAGATGCTGCTGTATATACACAAAGGTTAGCAAAAGAAGAAGGAATGTTTCTGGGTAATAGTGCAGGAGCAGCAATAAAAGGATTGTTACAACTAAAAGAACACTTTACCAAAGACGATGTTGTGGTAATTTTATTTCATGATCACGGTAGCAGATATGTGGGTAAAATGTTTAATGATGATTGGATGCGTGAAAGAGGCTTTCTGGATGAAGAAGTATATACGGCAGATGATTTAGTAAAAAGCCATATAGAAAAACCTCTGATCACTGTAAAAACAGAAGAGCTTGTGTCTCATGCAATCGAACATATGCGTAAGTTTCAGATCTCACAAATACCAGTAGTAGATAGTGAAGGTTTTGTTGGATCTGTAGATGAAAGTGCTTTATTTAGTGCTTTTTTAGAAGATAAGAATATGGATAGTACACCAATTAAAGATGTTATGAAAGATCCGTATCCAATTGTAACTGCTAAAACTTCTTTAGATGAGATCTCTAAGCTTATTAAAAATGGGAACCCAGCAGTTTTAGTGGCCTTAGAAAATGGAACGCATCACATTATTACTAAGTATGATGTGATTAGTCATATAAAATAAATTCTTATATTTAAATAATAGTTAACCCCTCTATTGGTTTTTGCCAATAAAGGGGTTGTTTTTTTATAGAATTTACTACCATGAATATAAAAGAAAGTGAAAAATGATACCAAATATGTATAGATATTTATTTGATTTTTCAGATATAGATGGATTAAGGGATTATTTTAGAGCACAACTAGATCCAAATAGCTCTTCAGACAAAATTTATTTTCCTCCAGAAATTGGAGAAGGATATTTGTTATATTATAAAATATCACCAGAGGTATTTCTTTTTATAAATAATTATAAAGCTAATGCAGATATTGAATATATAAGACGACCATGCAAAGAAAAAGATATTATACTGCATTTCAGGAAGTATGCACTAGATCATCAATTAGAAAAAAATCATATTGTAAGTAGATATTCTAGTAGTTATACACCTGGTAATATGAGATGTATGGATGCTAGGCAAGGGGAGCAGGTTTTTATACCAAAAGGAGCAGAAGTAAAATCAACCATGATCGTGCTAAAAAAATCGTATACAAAACCTTATTTTCTCAAAAATAACAATTTAGCAGAAAGATTAGATAGTTATATTAGATACTCACATCAAGATATTAATAAGTTTTATCTTTCTTATAAGCAGTCTAACCTATTTGATCAGATTGTACAACCAGATACTAGTAAAATAGAAAACTATCTATATTATGTAGCTAGAGGTATTCGCTTATTAGAAACTTTTTGGAAAGATGTATTACGTTGGAAATCAGACAGTAATCCTTTTAATATAAATTGTGGTCAAGTTGGGAGTATATATAAAGTAAGTGATTATCTTAAGGATAATTTAAAAAAACCTTTTTTAGGAGTAGATCAGTTAGCAGCAATGGCAAATATGAGTCGAACTAATTTTTTTACTATGTTTAAAGAAATTCATAATCAGACTCCACTGGAATTTTTTAATAATAAACGCCTCGAAATTTCATATAATATGATAATTGGAGATGGGTTATCTATAAGAGAAGTAATGGATGCTCTAAATTATTCTAACTCTTCAAAATTTAGAAAAGCTTTTTTCAATAAGTTTGATATCTACCCAGATGTGAGTTAATTGTTTGTAAGATTAAGCTATCGCTGGACATATAATTTGAATTTAAAATAAAGATGGTTATCAAAAAATGACAACCATCAATAACCTAACACAAACTCAACTTAGCTTAGGGTTTTAATCTTAATATTTTTTAATGAATTAATTTTTCCCCATTAATTCTAGTTGCAAAGTAATGAAATGAAATTGTTGTTTACTGTTCCATTAATACATAAAACATTACCAATAGTACATTTTTACATGTAATTAACTTTATTTTAATAGATTTACTGCAAAATCATACTATTTATACGGTAATAGTTTTAGTTTTTTACGGTTACAGTTGCTATTTATTTATTTTGATATGGTATAACCAGACTACTATGTGAATCTTATGTTAAAGGTTGTTTTTGTCTAAAATTTGCAGAAATATTTCAGGCTCTGGTCTTACCCTGTAATTATTGGTAAGATCTGCAAAGATGATTTTCCCTTTTTTATCCGTTATTATTACTGTGGGCATTACAGTGTCACTATCATAACCCAGTATTTGCAATCCCATTGGTAGTCCATTGCTAGAAAAGATTTGTAATTGTCTAGCTGCTTTATTTCCTTTATCTACTAAATAATTAAAATTTACTTCAAATTTTTTTGTTAAAGATTTAGTTTGGTTATGTGGTTGTGGACTTATAAGAACTACATTTACATTTCTTTTTTCAAGTTCTTTATATTGAGAAACAATTTCTTGTATTTGTGCTATGCATAAAGGGCACCAATTTCCACGATAAAATAAAAAAATAGAGGGGTTTCCTAAAAAATCAGATGTGTTTACTTTATTTTTTTCAGGATCTTGTAATTCAAGATTAGGTAATGTATTTCCGATTTTTATAATAGGATTGATATTTCTGTTATCAAAAAAGGAGTACCATTTAATATATAATATCCAGCCTAAAAACAAACCAATACTAGGTAGAGACCCATTTATATCTTGTTCTATAATCCCACCAAAAATTATACTTAGTAGAAAACCAATTGCAATAGGAAAACTAAATGCTTTTAAATTAGTATCTGTTCTGGCAACTTGTCTTACAAAAAGAGAAATAAAAAAGGTGACAATTGTAAAAGAAATGATTAATCGCCCTATGTATCTGTAAGAGATATCGTGATTTAGCAAATGTATTATACTATCCAACGTATAATACAAGGAGAGTATTGGAAAAACAGATATAAAAACAGACTTTAAAATTGCTTTCATTTAAATGCAGATTGTTTTGAATTTGGTCAACGTTTCTAATAAGAACTTACAGAATACAAATAAATTTAGTATTTTCATAGACAATTAAGCATAATGGTCATTACAGTTTTTTTATCCTACCCAAAACTAAGCACCTGTTTAATATAATAGGTAGACCTAAAATAACAATCAAATAATATATTTACAAATGACCGAAGATTTCCTTCAGTATTTATGGAAACATAAAAAATTTGATTTTACCAAACTTAAAACCACAAGAAAAGAAGACCTAGTGCTTCAAAATGTAGGAATTCATAATACAGATAATCCTGGTCCAGATTTTTTTAATGCTTTGTTAATTATCGATTGTCAAAAGTGGGCAGGAAATGTCGAAGTACATAATAAATCTAGCGATTGGTACGCACATAATCATGAAAATGACTCAGCGTATGATAATGTGATTCTACATGTGGTTTGGGAGGATGATGTAGATGTTTTCAGAAAAGATAACTCTATTATACCCACGTTGCAAATTAAGGATTATATAGATGAAGATTTATTAGTTAGGTATAAAAAACTGTTTCTCGATAATAGACAAAAATGGATTAGATGTGAAAAAAAAATACCAGAAATTTCAAGATTCATACTCTCTAATTGGCAGGAAAGATTATATCTGGAAAGATTAGAACAGAAATCAATTTTTATACAAAAAATAGTAAAAGATTCTTCGAATGATTGGGAAGCTACTTTGTTTAAATTACTGGGTAAAAATTTTGGATTAAAAGTAAACGGAGATGCTTTTTTGAGCCTTACCAACTCTATAGATTTTTCAATAATAAGAAAATGTAGTAAAGATCCAATTAAATTAGAAGCATTGCTTTTTGGTCAGGCAGGGTTTTTAGAAAATGATATGGAAACTCTGTATGCTTCTAATTTAAAAAATGAATATTCTTTTTTGAAAAATAAATTTCAATTAGATAATAAAGGAGTTCTACCTTTCTATTTTTTTAGGCTAAGGCCTTCTAATTTTCCGACAATAAGGTTGTCGCAATTCGCTATGTTATACTTTAAAACACCTCAATTGTTTAATGAGGTTGTTAGAGCTAAGGATATTGGAGAGCTTTATAATCTTTTTGGAGTAAATACAAGTAATTTTTGGGAAAACCATTATACTTTTGAGAAAGAATCGAAAGCCAGAAAAAAGAAAATAACAAAATCATTTATGGATTTATTGTTGATTAACACAATTATCCCGTTAAAATTTATGTATGCACGAAGTATAGGAAAAAATACAGAAGAAGAGATGCTGGATTTAATTTCACAAATATCGTATGAAAAGAATACTATTATTGATAAATTTAAAAATTTAAAAGTACCTGTTGAAAGCGCAATGCACTCCCAGGCTTTAATACAGCTTAAAAATAAGTATTGCGATAAAAAAGCATGTCTAAAATGTGCAATAGGAAATAAATTATTAAATGAAGATTAAAGTTTAGTTTTTATAATTATTTTGCAATATGTTTTATAATCTGAGACAATTTTTAGAACGTAATGGTTTTTATGTTTCTTCCAGACTAGCAGATCGGCTTGGAATGCGAGCAAAAAATGTACGTTTATTTTTTATTTATTTAACATTTGCAACCGTAGGTTTAGGTTTTGTGTTATATCTTAATATGGCATTTTGGTTAAAAATAAAAGATTTGATATATACAAAACGAACTTCGGTATTTGACTTATGATAAAAATTTTTACTCAAGGTAGACAAAAAGTATATATTGCCATAATTTTATTGATTTTAGTAATCAGTATTGGGGTAATGGGTTTCCGGTTTTTTTCGGATTACTCATGGATTAATGCACTATATATGACAGTTATTACCATGTCTACAGTTGGTTTTAGCGAAGTGCAGCCCTTAGATGATAATGCTAAATTGTTTACTGTATTTTTAATTGCTACAAGCGTATCTATATTTGCATACTCCGTATCTGTTATTACAGAATATATTATAAGTAAAAATGATCCTAAAAAAGCACAATATCGAAAAATACAAAAAATGATAAACAAACTTGAAAATCATATAATCATAGTTGGATATGGTCGTAATGGTAAGCAATCGGCAGTTAAACTATTAGCATATGATAAACCTTTTATTATTATAGAAAAAGATATTGATGTCATAGAAAAACATCAAAGCGATGAATTATTGTTTCTTAATGGTAATGCTACTGAAGATGAAGTTTTGATACAAGCAGGAATCAAAAATGCAGCTTGTTTAATCTGTACATTACCAGAAGATGCAGATAATCTGTTTATAGTGTTGTCTGCAAGACAAATTAATAAAGAACTTAAGATAATAAGTAGGGCTTCACAAGATACTTCTTACAAAAAAATACGATTGGCAGGAGCAGATAATGTAATTATGCCAGACCGCATAGGTGGGGATCATATGGCTTCTTTGGTTGTAGTTCCTGATCTAATAGAGTTTTTAGATAACCTCTCAATAGTAGGTAAAAAATCTATTAATATCGAAGAAATTTCTTTTGAGGATATGTTTGATGATCAAAAAGAGAGAACTATTCTTAATATAGATATGAGATCAAGAACAGGATGTACTATTATAGGGTATAAATCTCCAGATGGTGAATATATTGTGAATCCAGAAGCTAATACTCTATTAAGACCTGGCTCTAAAGTAGTAGTTCTTGGTCGTCCAGAGCAGATTAATCTATTAAATAAAGAATTTGATATTTGAAAGTTAGAAAACATTTAACCTTTAAAAAATTGTAAACAAGGGTTTTTTTTAGCATCTTGCTCCATCTTAATAATCAAATTCAATTAACTCACAAAATTATGAAGAGAATTCTTCTTTCAATTTTAGCACTTACAATTCCATTTTTAACATTTGCACAAGAGACTACAGAAAAAGGACTCGATCAAAAAATCGATGAAGCATTTAAACCAGTTTCAGATTTTTTCTCAAGTATAATCTTTTTCGAAGTATTTAAAGGTGCTCCATTCGTTATAATTCTATTAGTTTTAAGTGCATTGTTTTTTACTCTTTATTTTGGTTTTCCAAATGTTAGATATTTTGGAAGAGCAATTAATGTAGTACGCGGAAAATATGATGACGTTGAAGGACATGGTGTTGAAGGTAATCCGCAAGTTAGTGTAGTAGATGGTGATGTAAGAGATACGATAAGAGATGAATCCAAGGAAGGAGAGGTTTCTCATTTTCAGGCGCTTGCTACCGCTGTTTCGGGAACCGTTGGTAATGGTAATATAGCAGGAGTAGCATTGGCAATTGCGCTAGGAGGACCAGGAGCAACATTTTGGATGATCATTTGTGGATTATTAGGAATGTCAACCAAATTTGTAGAATGTACACTTGGAGTACAGTATAGAGATGTAGGAGAAGATGGTACCGTGTATGGTGGGCCAATGTATTATTTAAGCAAAGGACTTAAGGATAGAGGTTTTAAAACTCTTGGCAAAATTGCAGCTGTTATATTTGCGATATTTTGTATAGGAGGTTCTTTTGGTGGAGGTAATGCAGCACAGTCTAACCAAGCGACAATTGTTTTGAAAGAATTAATGGGATTTGAGAGCACAGGAGCAGGATTCTGGATAGGAGTTTCGTTAGCTTTTCTTGTAGGTGTAATTATTATCGGAGGAATTAAGCGTATAGCATCTGTAACAGAAAAAGTAGTTCCTTTTATGGCTATAATGTATTTATTAGCATGTATATACATCATATTTAGTAATTTTTCTTTGGTAGATGATGCAGTTAGTTTAATTATTAATGAAGCATTTAACCCTACAGCAATAGGAGTAGGGAGCATTATTGGGGTTTTATTAGTTGGATTTAAAAGAGCAGCATTCTCTAACGAAGCTGGTGCAGGATCTGCATCGATTGCGCATTCTGCAGTAAAAACGAAATATTCTGCTAGTGAAGGGCTTGTTGCTTTATTAGAACCTTTTATTGATACAGTAGTAATATGTACAATGACAGCTTTAGTAATTGTGATTTTTAACTTTGGAGGAGCTTTTGAATACGGAGGAGATGGTTCTGGAGCTGTTCTTATTGATGGAATTTCTTATGAAGGAGCAGGAATAACCTCTATGGCATTTGCACAATATATACCATATTCTAATGTGTTTTTAACGATTGCAGTAGTACTTTTTGCAGTATCTACAATGATATCTTGGTCCTATTATGGATTGCAATCTTGGAAATTTTTATTCGGAAGAGGTAAAGCAGCAGACTTAACTTACAAATTGTTGTTTTTAACTTTTGTAATAATTGGAGCAGCAGCAAGTATGAGTTCTATCTGGGCTTTCTCTGATGCAATGATATTTGCAATGGTGTTTCCTAATATGATAGGATTGTTGTTCTTATTTCCTGTAGTTAAGAAAGAACTAAAACGATATTTTGATGCAATTAAAGTATCTAAAGAATAGAGAGATAATTTTATATGAATACTATGAAATCCTATTTCGAAATACACTCACGTTTTCGAAATGGGATTTTTCTTTTGTCAATACTACTGTTTACTATCATAATTGGATGTTTTTTTTATTCAAAAACGAAAATTCCAAAATATAATTTAACAGAGTTAAAAGAGTTTCAGTCTCAAATAGATTCTATAAAAGAATATAATGAAAAATATAAAAAGGAGTATAGATTAGGGATGTTTAATCCCAATTTTATTTCAGAATACAAAGGGTATGTGTTAGGGCTTTCTCCAGCAGAATTAGATAGACTTTATTCTTATCGAAACCAAGGTAAATGGATAAACTCTGTATCAGAATTTAAAAAAGTTACTAAAATTTCAGATTCTCTATTAACGATTATTTCTCCATTATTTAAATTCCCAGAGTGGAAAAAGAATAAAACGAGAATGAAAACATTTTCAAAAAGGAAATATAAAGAGAAACCTTACTCTCAAAAAAAAGATTTAAATACAATTATTGCTAAAGATCTTCAAGAAGAAGCTAAGGTTCCCGATTTTATAGCAGTAAGAATAATTAAATATCGTGATAAAATTGGTGGCTTTATACATAATATTCAGCTTGAAGATATTTCTGGATTGTACGATACTCAAAGAAATAACATACTTTCTTTATTTACCGTTAAAACACCAAAAAAAGTTGAAAAAGTAAATATTAATAGAGCATCTGTTAAAGAATTAATAGAAATACCGTACTTTGATTTTGAGCTGGCATTAGATATCAAAGATTTTATTAAGAATAATGGTGACATTTCTCGTTTTGATGAATTGGTAAAAATCAAGGGGTTTTCTATAGAAAAAATAGATAGAATAAAGTTATATTTGACAATAGATTAATAATCGGAAAAAAATTGCTGTGAATTTTGATAAATTTTTAATAAGGATATGTAATTGATTTAGATTTATCGCTTATCTAAATTGGGATAAAACACAGTAATATGTTAGCTAAAAATAAACTCAAGTTATCATATGAATAGTATGTATTTTACAGAAGAACACGAATTATTTAGACAAAGTCTTAAAGAATTTCTCAAAAAAGAAGTTACACCGCATATAGAGAAGTGGGAGAAAACGGGAGATATTGACCGTTTTATCTGGGAAAAATTTGGAGAGATGGGGTATTTTGGGATTGCATACCCAGAAGAGTATGGAGGATTAGAACTTGATCTTTTCTATACTGTCATTTTCTTAGAAGAATTACAAAAAATTAATTCAGGAGGTTTCGCAGCTGCAATGTGGGCGCATGCATATTTGGCAATGACTCATATTAATAAAGAAGGAGATCATAGAATAAAAGAAACATATTTAAGACCTAGTATATCTGGAGAGAAAATAGGTTGTTTGTGTATAACAGAACCATTTGGAGGATCTGATGTTGCAGGTATGAGAACTACAGCGGTTAAAGATGGAGATCACTATATAATTAATGGATCAAAAACTTTTATTACGAATGGTGTGTATAGCGACTATTTGGTGATTGCGGCAAAAACAAACCCAGAACTAGGTAACAAGGGTATAAGTATTTTTGTTATGGACAGAGACACTCAAGGTATATCCGCTACCAAGCTAGATAAATTAGGGTGGAAAGCTTCGGATACGGGAGAAATAGCTTTTGATAATGTAAAAATTCCTCTTCATAATCTTATGGGAGAAGAAAATAAAGGTTTTTCATACATTATGCAGCATTTTGCCTTAGAAAGATTAATTATGGGGGTAAATGCTCATGCACGTGCAGAATACGCTTTAGATTATGTAATAGAGTATATGTCGCAAAGAGAAGCATTTGGAAGAACAATAGATAAGTTTCAGGCATTACGACATACAGTGGCAGATATAGCAAGTGAGGTAGAAATGTGTAAAGAGTTTAATTATTCTATTACTAAGAGGCTTGATAAAGGTCAATATGTAGTAAAAGAAGCAAGTATGTCAAAGTTGCTCTCTACAAAAATAGCAGACGAGGCAATATATAAATGTCTACAGTTGTTGGGGGGATATGGATATATGGAAGAGTATCCAATGGCAAGACTGTTTAGAGACAGTAGATTAGGCCCTATAGGAGGAGGTACTTCAGAAATACTTAGAGAAATAATAGCTAAGATGGTTATTGATAAAAAAGAATATAAACCAGCAACTTAATAAATGATAAAATTAATTCGAGTTCTTCTAAAAGAGCTGATTTAATTACAAGGCATTTTAGTATTATTTATAACCCATCAACTAATATTGATGGGTTATCTTTTTTTACTATAATATCAAAAAAAGCATTTTCCTTTATTTACTTGTAAAAAATAACATAAATTAAAGTGTTATCAACACGCAAACGTTTTCGTTAAAATTCAAACGTTTTCAAGGCTTTCAAAATGTTTATTTTCATAATAAATTAACACAAATATGGATTAATTATGAAAATAAGTAAACTTTTTTTAAGACTATTTACTATAACGTTTTTGGTAATAAGTTGTAGTAATGAAGAAACTATAGATTGGATAGAAACAGACTCTAATGTTGTACAAGAGAAAGTATCTTCAAAAGCACTAAGAAAAATCGGATCAGGGGTGATGATGCAAGCGTTTTATTGGGATGTGCCAGCAGGAGGAACTTGGTGGAATGTTATTAGGGGAAAGGTTAATGATTGGAGTAATGCGGGTATTGATGCAATTTGGTTGCCACCAGTTAGTAAAGCTCAAAACGGACCATTTTCTATGGGGTATGATCCTTTTGATTACTATGATTTTGGAGAGTATAATCAAATGGGAAGCACAGAAACCAGATTTGGTTCTCGCTCAGAACTAACTAGTCTGATTACAGCAGCACATAATAATGGATTAAGTGTAATAGCAGATATGGTGATTAATCATAATAGTGGTGGTAATCTAGAATCTAATGAATTTGCAGGAAAAGATACGTATACCGATTTTATGCCATTATCAGGTAAATTTAATAGAACTAAATATGATTTTCATCCAAATGATAAATATAACTCTGATAGTGGTTTTTTTGGAGGATTTCCTGATTTAAGCCATAAGAAACCTTATGTACAAGATTGGCTGTGGAAAAGATCAAATTCTGTGGCCAAATACTATAAAAATACAATGAAGTTTGATGGGTGGAGATTTGATTACGTAAAAGGATTTGAGCCATGGGTGCCAAGACAATTTAGAGATGCGGTTGGAGGGTTTGCAGTAGGAGAGTATTGGGACGGAAATGTAGAAACGTTAAAATGGTGGACAGATCAAGCACAGATGTCTGCGTTTGATTTTGGATGCTATTATAAAATGAGAGATGCATTTATAGGTAATGATTTAAATGCATTAAATGGCGATATGTTGTGGAAAAGAAATGCATCAAGAGCAGTAACCTTTGTTGCTAATCATGATACAGATGAAATTATTAATAATAAGATTTTAGCTTATGCTTATATACTAACACATGAAGGATATCCATCTATATTTTATAAAGATTATGAAGAATGGTTGAATAAAAATAAAATGAATAACTTAATTTGGATTCATAATAATCTTGCCGCAGGAACTACTACAAATCTTTGGACAGATAATGATGAATATATTGCCAGAAGAAATGGGGGGATACATAAAAATGGTTTAATCGTGTATATAAATAACTCTGATGTTTGGCAAGAAAGATGGATTCAGACCAATTGGTCGAACCAAAAAATAAAGGATTACACAGGTAATTCTGGTTGGGAACCAACTACTCAAGGAGGTAAATGGGTTAAAATTCAAGCGCCACCAAAAGGGTATTCAATATGGTCGCTAAAATAATATTTAAAAAAAACTTTGTAGGTATTAGTTTTATAGTATCTTTGCACCCTAATTATTTCTAAAGAAAGGAGGTGCTATTATGTTAATTATACCAGTTAAAGACGGAGAAAATATAGATAGAGCGTTAAAACGTTTTAAAAGAAAATTTGATCGAACAGGAACGATGCGTCAGCTTCGTAAACGTCAAGCTTTTTTAAAGCCTTCTGTTGAGAGAAGAGCGCAAGTTCAAAAAGCGCAATACATTCAACATTTAAGAGATCAAGAAGAAATTTAAAGGTAAGTAACGATATCTATTATATATGTTTCTTGTCAAAGAAACTAGATGCCGTTTTTAATATAAATTTTAACCGTTAGAAAAACAAAAGTTTTATATTTTTGTTTTCTAACGGTTTTTTTTATGTTTATTTCTGAGTTTTCCGAGTATTTACTTTTTGAAAAACAATATTCAAAGCATACGGTAATAGCGTATGAAGCCGATTTGAAATCTTTTTTAGAATTTTATCAAGAGGAGTATGCTGTTTTAACAATGCAAGAGGCTAATTACTCGCAAATTCGTTTCTGGATTGTAAAACTTGTTAATGCAGGTGTTTCTAATCGAACTATTAATAGGAAAATATCTTCTCTTAAGACCTATTATAAGTTTTTGCTTAAAATAGAAGAGATAGATAAAAATCCTTTGGTAAAGCATCAGGCGTTAAAAGTGTCAAGAAAACTTCAAATACCTTTCTCTTCACAAGAGGTGGAGGATGTTTTATTGGCTTTAACAGATGATCAGGATTTTGAAAGTATAAGAGATAGATTAATTGTTGAACTTTTTTATGCTACAGGAATACGTAGGATAGAATTGGTAGACCTTAAGCTTTCGGATCTTGATATGAGTAAAGGGCAGATAAAAGTTTTAGGAAAACGTAATAAAGAAAGATATTTGCCGCTACTCTCTTCTGTTAAAGAAACAATAAAAAAATATTTGGAAGCAAGAGAGGTTTTAATGCCTCAAGAAACCTCTTTTTTGTTTTTGACAAAAAAAGGAGTTAAAATATATGAAACACTTGTGTATCGTATCATAAATAGTTATTTTAGTAAGGCATCTTCAAAAGTAAAAAAGAGTCCGCATATCCTTAGGCATTCTTTTGCGACACATTTACTAAATGAAGGAGCAAATCTAAATGCTGTAAAAGAATTACTTGGTCATTCCAGTTTGGCAGCTACACAGGTGTATACGCATCATAGTGTTGCTCAATTGGCTAGAGTGTATGAGCAATCCCATCCTAGGAATAAAAAGTAAAAGATAAGTTACTTGCTTATCGGTCTTTTTTGGCTTTAATTTTTGTCTAACTAATTAAACTAATAAAATATGAAAGTGAACTTGCAATCCGTAAATTTTAATGCAGATCAAAAGTTGGTGGATTTCACCCAAGCTAAATTAGATAAGTTGGAAACTCATTTTAATCGAATAATTCATGCAGATGTTTTTTTAAAAGTAATGAATACAAGTGGCAAGGAGAATAAAATTACAGAAATTTTATTGAGTGTACCAGGAGATGAGTTTATGACTAAAAAAATCAATAAAAGTTTTGAAGAAGGTGTGGATGAGTGTGTTAGTTCGTTAGAAAGGCAATTGAAAAAACGAAAGGAAAAATTAAATGCACATTTTTAATTATTTTTTTAAAAAATAGTTTTGTGGAAGAAATAAATTATTATACATTTGCAGTCCGTTAGAAATAGCGGACTTTTTTATGTTCTAAAACATGTTAAAAGCCGATGTAGCTCAGCTGGCTAGAGCAGCTGATTTGTAATCAGCAGGTCGTGGGTTCGAGTCCCTCCATCGGCTCTAAAAAGTAAGTTTTTTGAAAAAAAAAATAAACTTTTTTGATTTAATTTTGAATTGTAAAAAAAATCACTATTTTTGCGCACTCAAAATTCATAGGTCTAAACATGAAATATTGAATTTATCAATTGGGGAGATACTCAAGCGGCCAACGAGGGCAGACTGTAAATCTGCTGACTACGTCT
>CAYGUC010000014.1:0-112183 GCA_964353005.1 uncultured Flavobacteriaceae bacterium
ATACTGCTCAGAGAACCATTAAAACCCCTGTTCAGGGGATTACCCAAAACTCAGAGCTAATGATTCCATTATCGGCAAAATCGGAGGAACGACTAAGAGTAAAAGCTTCAGATTTGCTGAGATTTATTGAAAAAGAAGGCGATAGTATTAATCTGGTAGAAATGGCGTATACGTTACAAGTAGGTAGGGAAGCTATGGATGTTCGTCTAGGTCTAATGGCAGCTAGTATTAAACAAATAGAAGAAAAGCTTCAGGCATATATTAAAGGAGAAAATTATATTGAGGATCTTTACCATGGACATGTAAAACACAGTAAAGAAGGTATTAGTATTATTAGTGATGATGATATGAAAGAGACCATTGTTGAGAAATATATAGGTCAAAAGAAATTATCAAAATTACTGGATTTATGGGTAAAAGGTCTGGAGTTGGATTGGAACAAACTCTATGGTAACCATAAACCTAAACGTATAAGTCTGCCTCTGTATCCATTTGCAAAAGAACGATATTGGATTGAAGCAACTTCGGATAAACAGACTACTAAAGAGACGCTAAGGACGATAGAGATGCTTCATCCTTTAGTTCATAAAAACACCTCTGATCTTCGCCAACAGCGCTATAGCAGTACTTTTAGCGGAGAAGAATTTTTCTTAAAAAATTACGAGGTTAAAGAAGATAAGATTATACCAGCAATGACTTGTCTGGAAATGGCTCGTGTTGCTGTAATTTTGGCTAGTTCAGCTCATGAAGAATCTACAGTTATTGAATTAAACAATGTTTTCTGGATACAACCACTTACGGTAACAGAAAACAAAGAAATAGAAATAGTATTATTTGCAAGGGATGCAGATAATAGTATTGAGGAACAAATAGATTTTGAAATATACACAACGGAAACAGATCAGGAGATAACATATTTACAAGGGCAAGCCATTTATAGACAACAACAGGAAACAGCTAAAATCAATGTTGAATTGCTCAAAGAGCAGATGAAAGAAGTTGCTCTGGAATCCAAAGATATTTATAAGGTTTTAACCCGAATGGGATATACGTACGGTTCGATTTTTCAAGGAATCAAAACTGTTTATAGAGGACATAATCAATTATTAGCTGAATTAAGCACGACACTTTCTGAAGAAAAGGATCAAGAGGAACTGATACTCTACTCTGTAATGATGGAAGGAGCTTTACAGGCAGCCATAACTTTAATTAATGATTTGGATTCGTTGAATCAACCAGTATTTCCTGCTTCGTTGGATTCTATACACATAATATCTGCTTGTACCAAGAATATGATCGTATGGGTACGTAGTAATAAAAAGCAATCAATTAACCATTCATTGGATATTGATCTTGTAGATAAAGAAGGCAATATATGCATACAAATAAAAGGGTTGTGTTTACAAGAATTTAATATAGATACAGATATTCTTGAAAACATCGAAAAAGACACGACTTCGTTTGATGTAACTTATGATAATATAACCCCACAATCAAAAGAAGAATCTCAACAATTATTTTTTAAGGAATACTGGAAAGACAAGCCATTTGATTCCAATAATCTGATATCAGAAAACAAGCAAATTATAATTTTTGCAGATGAAGAATTTCGAGAAAAAATAATGACTAGTGATGATGCTAAGCAGTTAACTAAAGCAATTTATGTATTCCAAGGGCAGAAATATAAAGAAGTATCTGATAGTATTTACCACTGTCGTTTCAATAATGCGTCTGATATTCAAAAATTACTTCATAGTGCAGCCAACAAATCCAATAAATCTATAGCATTAATGTATTCTTGGGCAAAAGATCGTAAAGAAACAGGCATTCTTGCCTTGTTTAATTTGTTCAAAGCGATTAAAGAATTTAATCAACCTATCGATGTTACGTTGATGGGCCATTATGAGCCTTCATCTGTAGATACTTGTTGGGATCATTCTTGGATTGGATTTGAGCGATCTTTAAAACTAGTACTACCTAATGTAAAGATATCCCTACTTTATACGAATGAGTCTGTTTATACTCCTCATCAATTATTAGATGCGATACAAAATCCTGAAATAATTTGGTATAAAGGTGAACGCAGATTTATACTATCGTTTGAGTCTTATGATTTGAATAGTGTAGCCCAAGAACCCATATTAAAAACGAATGGAAGCTACTTAATTACGGGAGGTATTGGAAAATTAGGCTTTAAGTTTGCGCACTATTTAGCTAAGGAATATAAGGCAAAATTAGTATTGCTTGGTAGAAGCCCAAACACTGCTGATATTGAGGAAAAGATTAAACAATTGAAAGATGCAGGGGCGCAGGAAGTATATTATGAGTCTGTAGATATTAGTGATAAAAAATCAATAACATCTTGGGCGAAAAATCTTCCTTTTGAATTGTCGGGGATAATTCATGCAGCAGGAGTGGAAGCTACTCAGGTTTTTCATGAAAAAACTACAAAAAGTATCAAAGAGGTTCTTCAGTCTAAATCTACAGGAACTATTTTATTAGATGAAATACTAGAGGGGCATCCTTTGGATTTTGTTTGTTATTTTTCATCATCGGCAGCTATTTTGGGAGATTTTGGATCTTGTGATTATGCCATTGCTAATCGTTTTCTAATGGGGTATACCCATTACCGTGAGCAGAAAAGTAGTAATAAAGGAAAAACCATAGTTATTAACTGGCCGTTTTGGAAAGATGGCGGCATGGGTAGAGGGAACTCTGAGCAGGCTGAATTTTATTTAAAAAGCAGTGGTCAAGAAGTTCTTGAAACATCAGAAGGAATAGAGATATGGAACGATATTATTAAGTCAGATCAGAAACAAACATTGGTAATCAAAGGAAAACCAACTCGCACTGAACAATTTTTACGTAGGATTTATGAAGTAGAAAAGCCAGATCAATTGGAATCAAATACTCAAAAACTACCTTCTCATATAAGTAAAGGTTGGAAGATACAATATCAAGATCTTTCTTTAAAAGATTGTGTGTATTCAGATCTTATCAAGCTAGTATCTAAAAGTTTAAAAATACCATCTGAGAAACTAGATGGAATAACAAATCTGGTAGATTATGGATTTGATTCGATTAGTTTAACTGCGTTTTCTAAAGAATTGGCAGAACATTTTTTAATTACTATAACTCCTGCTTTATTATATAGTTATCCAACAATTGAAAAATTAAGCGATTACTTTACTCAGGATTATCTTAAGCACATAGAGGAATTTTATAGTAAGCTTCAAAGTGATGTGAAGGATAAAGAAACAACAACAGTTACCAAATCGATTATTAATCCAACATCATTGCGTAAACGTTTCTTACAAACCAGACCCAATAGTAAGTTATATACTAAAGGCGTGGTGCAGGAACCTATTGCAGTAATAGGTATGTCAGGACGTTTTCCAAAAGCGGATACGGTAGATCAATTATGGTCGTTACTAGAAAAAGGAGAGAGCGGTATTAGTGAAGTTCCTTTATCCCGTTGGGATTGGCGAGATTATTTTAAAGCAGCTGGCGATCCTGATAATAAAATTAACACGAATAAAGGCGGTTTTATTAATAATGTAGATGAGTTTGACCCTTTGTTTTTTGAAATTACTCCCAAAGAAGCAGAAGCTACAGACCCTGGTCAAAGAATGCTTCTTATGGAAGCCTATAAGGCAATAGAAGACGCTCAAATCGCTCCATCATCGTTACGAGGAACATCGGTTGGTGTTTTTGTTGGGATGGAAGAAAGCCAGTATGATAAGCTTATTTCAGACGAACAAGGAGTAGGAAATAGTGGTAATGCCATGATATCTTCTAGGCTTTCCTATTATCTGGATTTACATGGTCCTACCATTGCAACTAATACAGCTTGTTCTTCAGGATTAGTGGCATTACATCAGGCAATCATGAGTTTACGAAACGGAGAATGCGAATCAGCATTAGTTGCGGGTATTTCTTCTTTAATCTTATCTCCAGAGTTTTATGTAAAGATGAGCCAGGCAGGTATGCTTTCACAAGATGGACAATGTTATAGTTTTGCGAAACAAGCTAATGGTATTGGAGCAAGTGAGGCAGTTGTAGTACTCATGCTTAAACCACTTTCAGCAGCTATTGAAGCAGGTAACCCTATTTACGGAACTATTAAAGCCAGTGGGATTAATTTTGATGGAAAGACAAATGGAGTTACTGCACCAAGTGGTAAAAGCCAGGAAGAATTAATTAAAAAAGTGTATACAAATTACAATATTAATCCTCAGGATATTTCACATGTTGTTGCTCATGGCACAGGAACAAAATTAGGAGATCCTATCGAAATTAATGCCTTGAATGATGCTTTCAAAAAACTTAACAAGGAGCAATCGCGTTCAGAACAAATAAATAGTTGTGCTATAACTAGTTGTAAGAGTAACTTGGGGCATACCATGGCAGCTTCTGGATTAGTGAGTGTCGTTAGTTTGTTAAAAGGATTGCAGTATAATAAAATACCTGCTACTATTAATTGTGAGGATGAAAATGATTACATAAACTGGGATAACAGCCCGTTTTATATCAATAAGACCACAAAAACATGGGAAAAAGAATCCAATACACCTCGTATGGGAAGCATAAGTTCTTTTGGTCGAAGTGGTACCAATGCTCACGTTGTTATAGAAGAATACATATCACCAGTAGAGGTACAAACTTCTCCTGTTACCAATCTTTCAGATGGTTCGCAAGTAATCATTGTTTTGTCTTCTAAAACAACAGAACAATTACAACAAAAGACAAGCGACCTGTTAGATTTTATAGATACTAAAAATCAAATTGTAGATCTGTTTTCTTTGGCGTATTCATTACAAATAACCAGAGAAACAATGGAGGTTCGTTTAGGCCTTATTGTAAGTTCTGTTGAAGAATTGACAAGTAAACTAAAAGCTTATTTGCAGGCAGACAGAAACCTTGAAGGAGTTTATACAGGTGAAGTGAAACACTACGATACGTCCATATCTATTTTTAATGTAGATACCGATTTACAAGAAACTATGGATAAGTGGATAGAAAATAAAAAGTTTTCAAAATTATTGGAGCTATGGGTAAAAGGTTTAAAACTAGACTGGAACAAACTTTATGGAGAAGCCAAGCCTAAGTTGATTAGTTTACCAAAATATCCATTTGCCAAAGATCGATATTGGATACAAAAACCAATTTCAAAACAAGTGGAGGATAGGGACTTTGTTAAGGCAGATAAAAATCACGAAATCTTGGAAGATCTTATTAATGAGATTGAAAATGAATCGATTGAAACAGATCAGGCTATCCATTTATTAAAAAAATATAGCATAAACTAAATAAATACTTACTTAAGATAAATTAATTATGCAAGGTATAAACGAAACTATAATTCCCTTATTAAAAGAAGAATCATCTACTATAATAAAAGGAGAAAACGGGATAACAACTATAACCTTTTATGAAGGGGACCAGTCGAGTGCATTTACTTCTTTACAAGCCAGATTAAAGGAGATTATTCATGTTAATCCATGGTTGGCAGGACGACTGATTAAAAATAAGAAACATAAAAGTTTACAATTAGCGTATCCTTCCGGAACCTTGTCAGAGGATAAGATGAAACCTATTTTTCATGATAATCCATCCTCGATTAAAATAGGATCTAAAATGGGATATGAGGAATTGTTTAAAGAAGCACAATCTGCAATAGTAAAAAAAGGGGTAAAGTTAGTAAACAAACAAGATCCAATTACTCGTCTTACTATTGTTCCAGATATACATTCCCCAGAAAAAGGATTTGCGCTTATTTTTTCCATTTCTCACGTCGTGGCTGATGGATATACTTATTATAAAATATTCAACCAATTATTTACAGATAAACCTGTTGAATATTTGGAAGTAAAACGAAAGCAAGATGCAGCAGATAAGATAATTGATGTTGTAGGGCAGAAATCGTTTAAGTTTTTCCACTCTGCACCCTTTATTTTAAACTTACTAAATGGAGCAATTTTTGGTAAAAAGACTAAATCTCATGGGTTTTATGTGGATCCAGAAAAGATCAGTAAGGTTAAAAATCAAGTTAAGGAAAGCCCTGCATCTGGGGTAGATTTTATTTCAACGAATGATATTCTAAGCTCAAGTTTTGCAAAGGCTACCGATTCTCGTATTTGTATTATGGCAGTTAACCTAAGAAGTTGGGTAAAAGATATTGGTAGTAATGATGCTGGAAACTATGCAGGTGGGCTTTTATTTGATAATGAGGTAAGTTCTCAACCAACTAAAATCCGTAAATCTTTTCAGGCAGGATTACCAGTTCCTTCTACTGCTAAACCTCTTCCTAAATTTCGCGAAGCTATGAAATGTAAGTTTAGCTTGATTAGTAGTTGGAGTGATTTTCAGGAAAGCCATGATCTAGAAAAATGCCAGCAATTACTTCATCTTCCTTTGTATGATTCAAAAAAAGCATTTCCATTAGACTCGGCAGTAGTATTTAAAGCCAGACCTAATGAATTAGCAGTAATGTATTTTACAAAAACAGTAGGACAAGAAAAATTTCTGTCAGATTGTGAAATTGGTGATACGATTTCATCAAAAATTTTTCAATAAAAAGTAATCTAACAGCTTTACTTCCATATTATCTTAAAACCAATAATCCCAATAGCACAGTACTATAATGATAGATTTCATAGAATATGTAGTTTTAGAATTAAAGAGTAAGAGACTATCAAAAGCGAATGCTCTAAACCTTATAAAGCAATTTAGTAATCGCTCAAAAGCTCATTCTAATCCAGCAGTTATACATCCTTTGTTACATATAAACACGTCGGATTTGAGTCAGCAAAGTTTTACTTCTACATTTAATGGTAATGAGTTCTTTCTTAAGGATCATGAAATTAAAGAACAGAAGGTTCTGCCAGGGGTTGCTTATTTAGAAATGGCTCAGGCTGCTGTTAGAAAAGCGATGCCTTTTCAGAAAGAATCTGTCATAGAATTACGCAATGTTATATGGGCAAAACCCATTATAGTTAATGAGGAGAAAGAAATAACCATTGCCTTGTTTGCAGATGAAACTGAAATAGATCAGGGGCAGATACATTATGAAGTATACAGCATAGGTACAGAAGATAACATTCAAGAAATAATCCATTGTCAGGGTCAGGCTGTCTTTAATAATATATCAACACCCATAAAACTGGATATAGATAAGCTCAAGGAAGAAATGCAGCAAGGAAAGCTGGAATCACAAGATATCTATAAAGTTTACTCTAAGTTGGGTTTGAACTATGGACCAACGCACCAAGGTGTAAAAACAATATTTCAAGGTAATGAACAATTACTAGCACAATTAAATTTACCAGCAATAACAGAGGCAGAGGAGTATGTTTTACATCCAGGCATGTTGGATAGTGCTTTGCAATCTGCCATTGGTTTGTTTGGTGGGCTGGATCAAATACCAGATAAACCTTCACTTCCATTTGCTTTAGAATCATTAAAAGTTTTTTCAGGTTGTACTAAAGAAATGTATGCTTGGGTAAGGTATGCTGAGGGAAGTAAGTCTACAGATAAGGTTATCAAGCTAGATATAGATTTGTGTAACGAACAGGGCATGGTTGCTGTGCAAATGAGAGGATTTTCCTCACGTTTACTTCATACAGATAAGGAAACTATTAAAAAACCTAGTAAAGAAACAGGAGCTGTATTTGCAACTCCCGAATGGCAAGACACTATAAGTAAAGAGCAATTTAATACCAATACAGCAGATCATTTGCAGCAACGATATGTGTTTTTATGTGAGATGCCCAAGATAAAAGGGAAACAATTGGAAGCTTTACTTGCACAAAGTCAAGTAGTTCATTTACAAGCAAAACAACACAAGAATATTGCAGAACGATTTAACGAATATGCTTTGACTTGTTTTGAGCAGATCCAAGCAATACTTTCTGATAAACCCCAAGGAAAAATAGGTGTTCAGATCGTTATGACTAATGATTATGAACAAACCATTTTTACAGGACTTTCTGCATTATTAAAGACAGCAACTCTTGAAAATCCTGAGTTGGCTGGGCAGGTTATCATTACAAGTCAGAAAATAACAGTAGAAGAACTCGCAGTGCAACTGCAAGAAAACCAAACTAGAACACAAGATGTAATCATAAAATACGAGCAAGGCACTAGGCAGACATTAGGTCTAAAAGAAATAAAGGTAGAAGGTAACGAACCTAAAATTGCTTTTAAAGATAATGGAGTTTATCTCATTACGGCAGGACTAGGAAAACTGGGTAGATTGTTTACTAAAGAAATTTTGCAACAAACTCAGAATGCTACAATTATTTTAACGGGACGATCAGAGTTGACTAAGGAAAAGCAAGCTTTAATTAACGAAATGGAAGTAAATACGGGCCAGCTTATGTATCAGCAATTGGATATTGCCAATCTGGATAAGGTAAAACAAACGATTACTTCGATAAAAAAGAAATATAAACATCTTCATGGAATTATTCATAGTGCAGGAATGATTTCAGACAGTTTTATATTGAAAAAAACTTCTAAAGAGTTTACAGAAGTTCTTGCCCCTAAAGTTACGGGAACTTATAACTTAGATGAAGCCACTAAAGATATTGATCTTGATTTTATGGCATTATTTTCATCTGTTTCATCTGTAACAGGAAATAGTGGTCAGGCAGATTATGCTACAGCTAATAGTTTTATGGATCAGTTTTCGGCTTACCGAAATCAATTGGTTAAAGCAAAACAAAGAACAGGGAAAACAATTGCAGTTAATTGGCCTTTATGGCAAGAAGGAGGGATGAAAGTCGATCCAGCAAAGCAAGAAATAATAAGCCAGAGCACAGGTATGCATCCCATGCAGACAAAGACAGGGATGTATGCATTTTATAGTAGTTTAGAGGGGGCTCAAAATCAGTTGTTTGTGATGGAAGGTGATTTAGAACAATTACATCATACACTATTTGCTACCGATATAGCAGAGGTATCTCTTCCTTTAGTTACTACTGAACAGGAAAAAGAATCTGTTGTTGAAATGGATGCAGGAAGTCTTGAAGATAAAACTCAGGACTATATTAAAAAACAACTTTCAGAATTGTTTAAACTTCCATCCCATAAGATTGACCCGTATGCTCCTTTAGAAAAATATGGTATCGATTCTATTCTGGCAATGAATCTAATCAATCAATTAGAAAAAACATTTGGTTCTTTGCCAAAAACACTCTTTTTTGAATATCAAACGATTCATGAGCTTACGGGATATTTTATAAAATCACATGTAGCTAAATTGACTTCGCTTTTTACTGTTGTGCCTATAAAAAATGGTAAAGAAAAAATGGAGGAGATGTCGATAGCTCCACCTATTAAAACTCAAACCAAGCAAGTTCATTCAAGAACTATTAAGCGCCAACGGCACATCGAGATTTCTACGGAAAGAAAAAATAAAATGGATACAGATCCTATTGCAATCATCGGTTTGAGTGGTCGCTATCCAGAGTCTGCTAATATTGAAGCATATTGGAATAATCTTCGGGATGGTAAAGATTGTATTACCGAGGTGCCAAAAAACCGATGGGACTGGCGAGAATATTATAATGAAGACCGTAGTAAAAGTGGATATCATTATAGTAAATGGGGTGGTTTTATTGAAGGAGTAGATGAGTTTGATCCTTTATTTTTTAATATTTCACCACTCGAAGCAGAGATACTCGATCCTCAGGAACGGTTATTTTTACAACATACCTGGATGGCCATAGAAGATGCTGGTTATACAAGATCCAGATTACAAATACCTCACGAACAAGGACTGGCAGGACAAGTTGGAGTTTATGCAGGAGTCATGTATAGTGAATATCAACTTTTTGGTATTGAGGCTAGTAAAAAAGGTCAGCGAATGGGAGTTCCTGGTAGTTATGCCAGTATTGCCAATCGGGTTTCCTATGTGTTAAATTTACACGGCCCCAGCATGACGGTAGACTCCATGTGTTCTTCCTCATTAACAGCTATTCATTTAGCTTGCCAAGATCTACAACAAGGGCGAACGAGCTTGGGAATTGCAGGAGGAGTAAATGTTAGTATTCATCCTAATAAATATTTAGTGATCAGTGCAGGGCAATATATCTCAAGCGATGGTCATTGTCAAAGTTTTGGCGAAGGAGGTGAAGGATATATTCCTGGAGAAGGAGTGGGAGTAGTTATATTAAAAAGACTATCCGATGCAGAGCGGGACGGGGATCATATATATGGAGTTATTAAAGGTAGTGCGCTAAACCATGGAGGTAAGACTAATGGTTATAGTGTGCCTAATCCACAAGCACAATCAAACCTTATTAGTAACGTACTAAAAGAAACAAATGTAGACCCTCGTCATATAAGTTATATAGAAGCGCACGGTACGGGAACTAAATTGGGAGATCCTATAGAGATTGTAGCATTAAGTCAGGCATTTCAAAAGAATACATCTGATGTGGGACCTTGCTTGATTGGCTCTGCAAAATCTAATATAGGTCATTGTGAGTCTGCTGCAGGAATAGCTGGTTTAACCAAAGTATTGCTGCAATTAAAACATAAACAAATCGTTCCGTCCTTACATTCAAAAAGTTTAAATCCTAATATCGATTTTGAGAAAACTCCATTTATAGTGAACCAAACTTTAAAACCTTGGGAACAACCTATGGTTGATGGGATTTCACAACCTAGATTAGCAGGTGTTTCTTCTTTTGGAGCTGGTGGGTCGAATGCACATATTATTGTTCAGGAATATGAGCCTTCAATAAAAGTAAGTAAACCTATAGTTTCTAAGGATTTAGATTCAAAAATAATCATTCCTTTATCCGCAAGAACACTAGAACAGCTTCACCAAAAAACCCATGATCTTTTTGATTTTCTTAAGAAATTAAAATTGAAAAAAGGAGAAAAAGCAGGTAGCTCTTTAGATTTGGAAGAGATGGCATATACTCTTCAGGTAGGTAGGGAAGCTATGGATGTACGACTTGCATTTGTGGTTAAATCTTTGGATGATTTAATTGAAAAACTTAAAAAGTATATTAATGGGGAAGAGTATATCGAAGATATCTACCAAGGAAGAATAGATCAGGAGGAAGATACTTTGTCTTGGTTTAATGCAGATGCAGATTTTGAGCAAACGGTTCATAAATGGATAGCTAGAAAAAAAATATCTAAACTTTTGGATCTATGGGTTAAAGGCTTGAATCTGGATTGGGATAAGTTCTACGGGGACCATAAACCCAAACGTATAAGTCTTCCTGTATATCCTTTTGCCAAAGATCGGTATTGGATTGATATTAAAATAAGCGAACAAAATAAGGGTAATGAAAAGATGACATCGATACTTCATCCCTTACTTCACAGTAATACTTCAGACCTCAGCAAACAGAGTTATAGTTCTATCTTTAGTGGCGAAGAATTTTTTCTCAAAGATCATCAAGTAAAAATTAAAGAAGGATATTTTAGCAAGGTACTACCAGCAGTGGCTTATCTTGAAATGGCACGAGTAGCAGTAGAAAAAGCTACCTCTGTTACAGCAGGATCAGGTATATTAGAATTGCATAATACCGCTTGGGCTCAGCCGCTTGTAGTAGCAGAAGAAAAGCAAGTAGAAATAGCCTTATCTGTTAAGAATAATGACCAGATTAATTATGAAATTTACAGTAAAGATAAGGAGCAGGATACTATTCATTGCCAAGGAACAGCAAGTTATAGTACACTTCCTTTACCAGAAAAACTAGATGTAGAGCAACTTAAAGGAAAAATGAATAAGGGTAGTATAGAAGCTGCCAGTTTGTATTCTATTTTTAACTCTATGGGGCTTTTTTATGGTCCTGCTTATCAAGGAATCACTAAAGTTTATCAAGGCGAAAAACAACTTATTGCACAATTGAGTTTACCATCTGTGGAGGAAAGAGATAAAAATGACTACCTGTTACATCCTAGTATGATGGATAGTTCATTACAAGCTGCTTTTGGCTTGATTGAAGATCTCTCTAATCTTCCTTCACAACCCTCAGTACCTTTTGCGTTGGATATGATACGCATAATATCTGCCAGTACAGAAACCATGTTTGCTTGGGTTCGTTACTCAAAAGGAAGTGAACCTACGGATTTAATTACCAAACTGGATATTGATTTATGTGATCAGGAAGGAAATATATCTGTGCAGATGAGAGGATTATCCTCTAGGCAATTAAGTATAGATATCGTTGAAGTACAAAATAGGAGCATCGGAACGATATTAGCGAATCCTTTTTGGGAAATATGCGAAATGGTTCAGGAATCAGAAAGCAGACAAGATGAATTCGTACAGAAAAACATTATACTATGTGAAATACCTGGAGCAGATGCCAGCCAGTTAGAAGCATTAATTCATAATAGTCATTGTATACCGCTTGAAGCATCACAAAAAAATATAGCAGAACGGTATAAAGAAAATGCATTGGCATGTTTTGAAAGGGTTCAGGAGATAATAAAGAGTAAACCCGAAGAAAAGATCCTTATTCAAATTGTTATTGGTGACATTAAGGAACAAGCACTTTTTTCTGGATTATCAGGATTATTAAAAACTGCCGCTCAGGAAAACCCTAAATTAACAGGTCAAATCGTTATCACAAAATCAGATGTAAAAACAGAGGAACTTGCCGAACAACTGAAGAAAGCAGAAACCAGACCTGAAGAATCTTTCATTAGATACGAAAAAGATATATCCTATGTTTTACGTTGGAAGGAAGTGCAGCCAGAAGAAGATACAGATAAAAATATATTTAAAGACCAAGGGGTTTATCTAATAACAGGAGGACTCGGTGCTTTAGGAATTTTGTTTACTAAGGAAATTTTACAACAAACCAAGGAGGCAAAAGTAATATTAACAGGACGCTCGGAACTAACGGAAGAAAAACAGGCAATTATAAACGAACTGTCGGTAAATACTAATCAGGTTGTGTATAAACAACTTGATCTCAGTGATCTTAATCAGGTAAATGCTCTTATAGGTACAATTATAAAGGAAGAAAAGCAGCTAAACGGCATTATTCATAGTGCAGGTATGATATTAGATAATTTTATCCTTAAGAAAACTAGCGTTGAATTTAGTAAGGTTCTGACTCCAAAAGTAAATGGAACCTATCATCTGGATCAGGCAAGCAAAGATGTTAACCTTGACTTTATAGTATTGTTTTCTTCCTTATCAGGAGCAATGGGTAATCTAGGGCAAGCAGATTATGCAACAGCAAATGCGTTTATGGATCAGTTTGCTATGTATCGTAATCAGTTGGTAGATCAAAAATTAAGACAAGGGAGAACCATTTCTCTCAATTGGCCTTTATGGAGTGAAGGTAATTTGAGCATTTCTGAGAAGAATATAGATATACTACGACAGGCAACAGGTATAGAGCCTATGCAAACAACATCTGGTATTCAGGCATTTTATAGCAGTATGGCTTTACAAAATAGCCAAACATTGATTATGGAAGGCGATATGGAGAAAATGCGTCATATTCTGCTTCCAAACCAGACTAGTCACACAGAATCTTCATCACCAATTATAGATGAAATGGAGGCAACATCTTCACCAGATTCTAAAATAGATTCAAATACGCTTCTAGATCAAACGGTAGTTTATTTACGTAAATTATTTGCAGGAACATTAAAACTTTCTGTTCAGGAGCTTGATCCAAAAGCTCCTTTAGAAAATTATGGTATAGACTCCATTCTGGCCATGAAATTGACCAATATACTCGAGGAAACCTTTGGATCTCTTTCTAAAACACTATTTTTTGAATACCAAACGATAAAAAGCCTGGCTGGGTTCTTTGCAAAAACATACCCTCAAATTATTCAAAAGCAATCTGGGATCAAACACACAGTATCTTCAGTAGTAGAATTACCAGAGAATAATACCAAGAAACAACCATTGATTTCTGCGTTACATTCGAGCAAACGTTTTTTTAGTGGAGAGGTAAATACGCAACGAGAAGTAGCTATTATAGGTTTGAGTGGTAAATACCCACAAGCAGAGAATTTGCAAGAATTTTGGGAAAATCTTAAAAATGGTCGGGATTGTATTACAGAAATTCCTGAAGAGCGTTGGGATACCAAGCAGTTTTTTAACTCTAAGAGTAATCAAACAGGAAAAAGCTACAGTAAGTGGGGAGGATTTATCAGCGATGTAGATAAATTTGATCCGTTATTTTTTAACATATCTCCCAAAGAGGCGGAATTAATGGATCCGCAAGAGCGACTTTTTATAGAAACGGTCTGGCAAACTATTGAGGATGCAGGATATAGTAAAGACAGTATTTCAGCAATAGGTAAGGTAGGAGTATATGTAGGGGTTATGTATGGGCAATATCAACTTTACGGAGCTGAGGCTATGTTGGCAGGCAATGCAATTGTTCCTGGTTCATCTTATGCTTCCATAGCGAACAGAGTTTCTTATTATTTAGATCTGCATGGGCCTAGTATTGCTTTAGATACTATGTGTTCTTCATCTCTTACAGCTATTCATCAAGCATGCGAAGAAATACGAAAAGGCGAAATAGAGGCGGCCATTGCTGGTGGAGTTAACGTTTCTATACATCCTCATAAATATCTTATGCTAAGTCAGGGGAATTTTGCAGCGAGTGATGGCAGATGCCGAAGTTTTGGAGAAGGTGGTGATGGATATGTAGCTGGCGAAGGTGTAGGTGCCGTTTTACTAAAGTCGCTTGATAAAGCAATAGAGGATGGAGATCATATTTATGGAGTAGTTAAATCCAATGTAATTAATCACGGAGGAAAAACCAATGGATATTCTGTGCCGAACCCCAATGCTCAAGGAGATTTAATTTTTGAATCTCTTAAAAAAGCTAAAATTGATCCTTCAACATTAAGCTATATTGAAACTCATGGTACAGGTACTGCTTTGGGAGATCCAATTGAAATTACAGGATTAAAGAAAGCTTTTGGAGAGTCTGTATCACAAAAACAATTTTGTCCTATAGGTTCTGTTAAATCAAATATAGGGCACTTGGAATCAGCAGCAGGAATAGCGGCAGTTACAAAAGTGTTACTCCAGTTAAAGCATAAACAATTGGTTCCTTCATTACATTCAACAACATTAAATCCAAATATAGATTTTAAAGAATCCCCATTTTATGTACAGCAAAAATTAACACCTTGGGCATCTTCTAACACACATCCAAGACGAGCAAGTATTAGTTCTTTTGGCGCTGGAGGCTCTAACGCACATCTTATTATAGAAGAATATAATGTAATAAATAGACCAGTAAGCGAATCCACTAATAAGACGCCACAAGCGTTTGTTCTTTCTTCTAAAAATCAAAGTGTACTTTTAAAGTACGCAGAAAAGATGATAGATTTTCTTAGAAGTAATAAAGATATTTCACTAACAGATGTAGTGTATACTTCACAAGTGGGTAGAACACCAATGAATGAACGTCTTGTAATAGTTGCCACTAGTACTGACGAACTTGAGGAAAAACTAGAGCAGTGGTTACACATTCATAAGATAAAAGATTCTAAAGTATTAGAAAGAAATACAGACGAGTCGGAAGGGATTTATTATGCTAACATTAAAGATGCTCCATCTAATACCAGAGCTTTATTAGAAGGAGAAGAAGGTAATGCTTATCTAAAAGTAATAATGAATACCCGAAATCTGGAAAAATTAGCAAAACTATGGATCTCTGGAGCAGATATTAATTGGTCTATGCTCTATCAGGATGTTTATCCAATGCGTATTTCTCTTCCTACATATCCTTTTGCTAAGGAGAGATATTGGTTTAATACACCAAAAATTTCTGTAACTACAGATAATGTAGCTAGACAAGAATTTTATACAGAGGAGGTATCTATAGAAGAAAAACAAAAGTTACATTACTATCCTAAATGGGTAGAGGGTAATTTAAGTTTTTCAGAAGAAAAATCTACAAGTGGTTACATTTTGATTTTTGATACCACAGATGAGTTGTTTCTTACGTTACAGGAAGAATCAAAACAAGATACAGAAGGGAATTCGTATATTTTGGTAAAACCAGGGCATGTTTATGAAGAAGTAGAATCCTCAATTTTCACTATTGATCCTCAACAAAAAGAACATTTTAAACAATTAGTAGAAAACCTTAGTATAAAAGGACAGCTTCCTTATCGAATTATTCATAGTGGATTAGAAGCAGGCAATTTTGATAAAAAGGAAGACATAACCCGTCAGTTAAATTATGGCATCTATATGCTATTCCATCTATGTAAAGCTTTGATGGAACAAAAAGAACATATATCCCTTCAGATATTATCTGTTTTCTTAGGGGATATGAGTTTACCCAATTCACTAAACGCCGCATTGGGAGGATTTTTTAAAACTCTGACTCTGGAGAACCCATACTACCAAGCAAAAGTTATAGAGATTCAGGATGGTTTGGATAATAAGCAACTATCTATAAAAGAGAAAGTCCGTATCATTCAGGATGAATTCAATGATATAAACTGGAAGAAAAATGAAATTCGGTACAAATTTCAAAAGGAAAATCAAACCTATGTCCGTAAAATTAAAGAATTAACACAGTTGCCTCATGTTGAAGGTAATAAAAACCGTTTACCATTAAAACAGAATGGAGTTTATATAGTATCGGGAGGCTTAGGTGGATTAGGTCTTGTTTTTAGTGAATATTTGGTGAAAAATTACCAGTGTAATTTAATCCTTTTTGGACGGTCAGTAATTAAACCAGTACAACAAGAAAAACTCGATAAACTCAAAACTTATGGCACTCAAATTATTTATTTACAAGCCGATGTTTCAAAGTTAGAAGATATGGAGGCAGTTGTTAAAGCTGCAAAAACCAATTTCTCACAAATCAATGGTGTTATTCATAGTGCAGGTATTAATCAAGATTCATTTATTTTCAAGAAATCACCAGAAGAGATGAATAAGGTACTTGCCCCAAAAGTTTATGGAACAGTTAATTTGGATCTGGCAACAAGAGGAGAAAATTTAGATGTCTTTATTCTGTTTTCTTCAATTGCAGGAATAATGGGTAATATAGGGCAATGTGATTATGCTTATGGTAATCATTTTCTTGATTCATTTGCAGAAATCAGAGATGGTTTAGTGAAAGAACAAAAACGTTTTGGTAAAACATTATCTATTAACTGGCCTTATTGGGAAGAAGGTGGGATGCATATTTCTAATGAAGAAATTACTCTAATTGAAAAGCAGACTGGTCTTTGTCCCATACCAATTAAGGAAGGTATAAAATTCATGGAAGAGTTTTTGTCGTCTGATCTATCACAAGGTATTCCTCTTTATGGGGTTTCATCCAAAATCCGACCTTACATAACTCAAGTTGCTAAAGAATTGGATAAAAACCAGTGGATTAATTCTAATTCTATAGATACAGAAATTCTTCTTGAAAAAACAGAAACATATCTCAAAACTCTGATCGGAAATGAGATTAAACTTGATCCAGAGCGGATGGATACCACAGAACTGTTTGAGTCTTTTGGTATTGATTCTATAATTATAAGTCAGATAAATATGAATCTGGAGAGAGATTTAGGTACTTTACCTAAAACTTTATTCTACGAATATTCAACGATAGAAGAATTAGCGAACTATCTGATACAGAAAGAAAAAGAAGCGTTGATTGGGTTCTTAAACATAGAGTATTCCGTAAATAATTCAAGTAATCACGATCTGCAAAATTATAAAGTAGGAGCTCCAGATACATCTATAAGAGAGCGTAAGGTAGAGTCCCGAGATAAAATTAGTGAACCTTTTAAATATGAGGATTCTGAGCCTATCGCAATTATTGGAGTGCATGGAAGCTATCCTAAATCAAAAGATTTAAATGCCTATTGGGAAAACCTAAAAGAAGGAAAAGATGTAACAGATATGGTTCCCAAAAGCCGATGGGATTATGAGGAATTTTATGATAAAGATCCGGCAAAGGCAGCCGAAGGAAAAATTTATTGTAAGTCAGGGGGATTTATCAGCAATGTTGATAAATTTGATCCTCAGTTTTTTAATATTACTGCAGAAGAGGCCATAATAATGGACCCTCAGGAACGACTTTTTTTACAATCTGTATGGGCTACCATCGAAGATGCAGGGTATACAAAAGATAGTTTAAAAAAACATCACCCAAAAGCCAAAAGTGCTGATGTAGGCGTATTTGTTGGGGTTACAACAAACACGTATAATCTGTTAGCATCAGAAAACTGGAGCAAAGGAAATACAGTCCCCAGCGCACACCCTTGGTCAATAGCGAATCGTGTTTCCTATTTATTCGATTTTAACGGACCTAGTATGCCTATCGATACAGCTTGCTCATCCTCTTCAGTAGCGATGCATCTTGCCTGCGAAAGTCTTAGAAAACAAGAGTGTCAGGTTGCTGTAGCAGGTGGAGTAAATTTATATTTGCATCCATCTAAGTACCATTCCTTATGCAAAAATAGAATGATATCCCTTGGCGGGAAATGTTATAGTTATGGAGCAGGGGATGATGGTTTTGTTCCTGGTGAAGGAATCGGATCTGTTTTATTAAAACCACTTAGTAAAGCTATAGAGGATGGGGATCACATATATGGCACGCTAGTAGGAAGTTCGTTTGATCATAGTGGTAGATCTAATGGATATTCTGCCCCTAACCCCAATGCTCAAGCAAATTTAATTGAACAAACCCTTCAAAAAGCTAAGATTCATCCTGAAACTATTAGTTATGTAGAAGGTCACGGCACAGGAACACAATTAGGAGATAGTCTAGAAATTGTAGCTTTAACGAATGCATTTCAAAAATATACTAAGAAAAAACAATTTATTCCTATTGGATCTGTTAAGGCTAATATTGGACATCCAGAGTCCGCAGCAGGAATCGCAGGTGTTGCAAAGGTACTTTTGCAAATGAAACAACAACAGTTAGCACCATCTATTAATTCTGATGAGGTAAACCCTAATATCGAATTTAAAGAATCCCCATTTTATCTCCAGCATCAGCTTACTCCTTGGGAACCTTCAACAGGTCACCCCAGAAGAGCTCTTATAAATTCATTTGGAGCAGGAGGAGTTAATGCATGTTTAGTACTGGAAGAATATAAAAAATCAAAAATAATACAAGAGTATCAGGAATCTGACCCATATCTGTTTGTACTTTCTGCAAAAAAGGAAGAACTCCTTATAGAATACGCGAATCATATACTCACGTATTTAGAAAAAGAACAGGATATAAATCTAGCAAACTTGTCTTTCACATTACAGGTGGGTCGAGAGGCTATGTTAGATAGATTGGCAATTATTTTTTCAGATAAAACAGAACTAATTCAGCGATTGAAAGATTGGCAGAAGCATAATACAGATAAACATATTTATCAAGGTAAACTTGATCCTGGTATGAGGAGAAAGAAATCTCCAGATAAGGAACAAGAACTTCAGACCTTTTTTAATACAGGAAATCTGGATAAATTAGCCCAACTTTGGGTCACAGGCATAGAAGTAAATTGGGAGAGTTTATATACTCGAAATAAACCCAGTCGAATTTCACTACCAACCTATCCTTTTGCTCAAGAGAGGTATTGGGTTTCAGATAAAGTAACCCAAGAAAAAAGGACAGTAGCAGAACCAATAAGAAGTCAATTACATCCTTTGATTTCATATAATTCATCTACATTAAGAGAAGTTCGTTTTACTTCGGTATTATCAGACAGCGAGTTTTATGCAACAGATCATAAAGTAAATGGAGAGAAGATTTTTCCAGGTTCTGGATTCATAGAAATTGCAAACATTTCAGGAAATCTGGCAGGGGAGCAAAAAGTTTGCAAAATCAGAGATATTGTTTGGGCTCATCCATTAAGTTTTAAGAAAGGGCCACAATTTATTCAGACATCTCTTAAACCCAATGGTAGTGGTACTGAATTTAAGATTACTTCTCATGATGATGAAAACGAGCAAATACTGCATTCTGAAGGGAAGTTGTTTTTTCAAAATAATAATAATCCTTCAACAAGTGTTGAAAACATTTCGGTTCAAAAACTAAAAGAACAATGTCCTGAGCCTCTGGAGAGTTCTTATTATTATAATGTTTTTAATCAGGCAGGTTTTAATTATGGATTAGCATTTAAGACCATTCAGGAATTTTATGTCAATGAATCTTTTGCATTGTCAAAGCTAAAACTGCCAGATCATTTAAAGGTTGATTTTGATCGTTTTACTCTTCATCCTTCTATTGTTGATGGCGCCTTACAAACTGTTGCGGGACTAATTGGTCAGACAGAATCTACAGTTCCACATGTACCGTTTGCGATTGATGAAATTGAGATATTCCGTTCTTTACCTCAAACATGCTATGCATATGTGCAAGCGGTTAATTCAGAAGCTCGTTCTCCATCAGATATCAAAAAGTTTACTATAAAAATTATTAATGAAGCAGGAGATGTTTTAGTTGAGATTAAAAACTTTTATGTAAGAGCATTTGGTAAGGTGGATAAGCTTGATGATTTAGCGATAGAAACAAACAATATGGCTTTCGCTGTGAGCTTGTAAGAAGAGTGGCTTAAAATTTAGCGAAATCAGGAGCTCAGGTAACAACATAAGTCATATTTCAAAAAAATAATAATGGTTCTGAAAAGAAACCAATGAAAGTACTCAACCAGTAATAAAGGGTTTCTTTCAACACACATAATTCAACTATTTTGATAGAAAAAAAATGGAGAGGATTGTGGACTATACTTAATTTAAAAAACTCACTAAAATTTTCATTTATGAAAGCAATTAAAGAAGGCTTAAAGGTATTATCCAGAGGAACTTGTGGTACAGCATTTTGTTCACTATTAAACAGTGAATACGGTGTGCCAAACGAAATAGCAGAGATTGCAGCGTCTCCTTTTGCGGGAGGGTTGCTTAATAGAGGATTTCAATGCGGAATGATAGGAGGAGCTGTTTTGGCTGCTGGAGCAGAATCATATCGCAGAAATGAAGATACGGGAGACGCTATAGCAATGGCTATAACAGCTACACAACATCTTATGGAATCTTTTAAAAAAAAGACAAATACTATAAGTTGTAGAGATATAACCGAAATGGATCTGTCAGGCAAATTAGCTCCCCTGAAAGTATTGGTGACGGGTAAGGCGTTTACTTGCATGAAACTCGCAGGAAAATGGGCACCCGATGCTATTAAGTCTGCAGATGAAGGTTTGTCTGACGAGACTGTAAGTTTTTGTCCGGGATCTGTAAGTTGTGCTTCAGAAGTTGTGAAAAAAATGGGAGCTACAGATGAAGAAATGCTTATGGTGGCTGGATATGCTGGAGGCCTTGGTTTAAGCGGAAAAGAATGTGGAGCATTAAGTGCCGCGATCTGGTATAAAATGGTGGATTGGATTAAAAAGAACCCAGGTAAATCAATATCCTCATTTGATAGCCAAGAGACTAAAAAAATGCTAAGAGCTTTTTATGTTCAAACCGATTCTGAGGTATTATGTAGTAAGATTACCAACAAAGAATTTAAAGATATAGATGATCATTCTGATTATATAAAAAGTGGCGGCTGCAAGAAGATCATTGATGCATTGGCTGCATTATAATTTAAAATACAAGTATCATGTTAAAACAGTTATTGAGCAAACGAAATGTTTATTTCGATCATAACGCAACAACCTATATAGCACCTCACGTAAGAAGAGTAATGAATAGGGTTTTGAAATCTTATTGGGGGAATCCTTCCTCTGGTTACGCAAAAGGAAAAATGTCTGCGCAAATTATCGAAAAGGCCCGTGAAAATGTTGCTGCTGCAATAGGGGCGCATTCACATGAGGTATATTTTTCGAGTTGTGCAACAGAATCTAATAATGCTTTATTGAAAACGGTTAGTAATCATTTCTATCCTGAGAAAAACAAAATCATTTCTACACCAATAGAGCATCCATCAGTTATTAATACATTAGAGTATTTAAAAACAAAAGGAATAGATGTTCAATATTGCCCGGTAGATAGTTCTGGACGTGTAGTGCTTAAAGAACTTGAAGCAATGATCGATGACAGGACTTCTCTTGTCTGTTGTATGTTGGCAAATAACGAAATTGGTACAATTCAGGATATCAAAAAGATATCTGCAATGGCAAAAGCTAAAAATGCATTAGTTTTTTCAGACTGTGTTCAGGCATTAGGTAAGATCCCAATAAACGTAAAGGAATTAGGAGTTGATTATGCAACTTTTTCTGCTCATAAATTATATGGTCCTAAAGGTGTCGGCGCTTGGTATGCCAAAATTAGTTGCCCCTTAGAACCATATATACATGGAGGAAGTCAGGAAGAAGGAATGAGGGCAGGTACCGAATCTATTCATAATATAGCAGGTTTTGGAGAAGCTTGTAAACGTGTAAATAAGCTTGTTCCCCTTTCTGTGAAAAATGAGCCTCTTAAGAAGATGTTTATTTCAGAACTAAAAAAAATAAAAAAAGACTTGATAGTTAATTCTCCAGTAGACAATTGTTTAGTAAACACCATTAGTTTGACTTTTCCTGGCATTAGCAGCGGTGAATTGATGAAAATGCTCGACTATAATGGTATTGCAGTTTCTTCAGGATCTGCATGTAGTGCTTCTTCAAACAAACCTTCGCATGTGTTAAAAGCAATAGGTTTAACAGATGATGAAGCGCAGGAATCTATTAGAATAAGTTTTGGTATAGAGACAAAAGATAAGCATATCAAATACGCCTTAAAAGTGATGAAACAATATCTTCTGGAGGAAAAAAAAGGTAAAGAATTAAACCCAGTTGTGAAGCTCAATGGATCTAGAGTTTAGATGGTAGAATATAATTGCTCAAGTAAAAAATGATTAAAACTAAAACAAATATCAATAAATTTAATTCTGGAGCGAAGTATTTATTCCCGTTCTTGATTTTATAATTAGAGAGATATTAAACAATTACTAAAAATTAAATGTGTAAAAATGGATAAATCCGAAAAATTTTGGGATAAGAGCGCAAATGGATATGATAAGGAAGAAATGAAAGATAAAGATGTGCGAATTAAAATCCTTGAAAGAACTAAAAGATATCTCAAAAAAAAAGATAGTGTTTTAGATTATGGGTGTGCAACAGGAATATTAGCAAACGAAATTGCAGATAACGTTGAGATGGTTTACGGAATGGATATATCGTCTAAAATGATCCAGATTGCACAAAACAAAGCTAGTGAACTTAATATTCAAAATGTAAGTTATTCGCATACAACGATATTTGATGAAAATTATAAGGAAGGAACCTTTGATGTTATTTTGGGGGTTTATGTACTTCATCTGTTAGAGGATATGCCTAAGGTATTGGGTAGAATTCACAAATTGTTAAAGCCAGGAGGATTGTTTATTTCTGTAACGCCTTGCTTAGGGAAAAGGACATTTACTGGCATATCGTTATCCCTTTTGAGTAAAATAGGATTAATTCCGAGTCTGAAAACATATAGTGTTGCTGAGTTAGAGGATTCCATTACCAATAAGGAATTTAAAATTATTGAAAGTCAATGTTTGCAAAAAAGAGGACAACAATACTTTATTGTAGCAAAGAAAAATTGAAAGACCTAACGATATAAAGATTATTGAAAATAAACCACACAAAAAATTAATTAAAAGAGATTAAAATGGAAACAACTATGTATAATAATGAAGATGGGGCACTAGGTATAAGCCAACCCAAACAAGAAGAAAAAGGTAAGCAAAAAAGTGATAAATCAGAAATAGCATTTGCTGAGTTGGAGCGAGGAGTGTATGCCGCACTAGAAACGTATTCCAACGTGCATCGAGGTAGTGGACATAACTCTATGGTGTCTTCGTGTTTATATGATCAAGCAAGAGATATTGCCTTAGATTATATGGGTTTGAAAGAAGACAAATATATGGTTGTTTTTTGCTCTTCAAAACGAACAAATAATCTAAAGTCTCAACTTAAACCAGGAACGTATAAATGTCTCACAAGTCATGAAGTTGGAGTTCCATTGGGTATAACGGCAGTTGCTATAGATAAAAAAGCATTACCAAAAGGTACACCATCAGAATGTGGTGGAGGAACAGCAAGACTTGTTGCAGCAGGCTGGGTAATCTGGAACAACGGACCAGATAAATTTGAAGCGGGTACTCCTGCCATAGTTAATGTAATTGCATTTAGTAAGGCACTTATACTGTTAAAACAATATGGAAAAGATATATTCAAAAAATTATCTAATATAGATTATGACGTAAAAGAATTGCTTTACAAAGATGAATTGGAGAAATATTCTGGAGTAGAGCTTATGAAGCAACTAAGACAGACACTAATAGGTCGTGGCTTTATTGTTCCAACAATGGAAGGTGAAAAGCAATTTGTCAACCTAGATAATAGTGCAAGTACTCCTACATTTATTCCGATATGGAACGCTTTTCGTCATGCAATTCGTTTACCAGAACAAAGAAAACAAGATTTGGTTCGAGAAGTAAAAACTATTTGTAGTGAAATCCTTGGAGCACCATTGGATACATATGATATTATTTTTACTAAAAATACTACAGAATCGATCAATCTTGTCTCAGAAAGTTTGGCTAATGAATCTGAAAAGGATATTGATCCTGCAGTGCTAATATCAATATTAGAACACTCTTCTAATGATTTGCCATGGCGTATGGCATCTAAAATGTCACTAATTCGATTGGGAATAGATGCTGACGGTTTTATTGATTTAGCGGAGTTGGAAACAAACCTACGGGAACATAACCAAGAACACAAGTACGGAAAAAAACGAATTAAAATTGTAGCTATAAGTGGTGCCTCTAACGTATTAGGAACATGTAATGACATAGATAAAATCAGTGCTATTACTCATAAATATGGAGCACAACTTTTGGTAGATGGAGCACAGTTGGTTGCACATCGCAAAGTAGAAATGGAAAAAGACGAGATTGATTACATGGCTTTCTCAGCTCATAAAGTATATGCTCCATTTGGTACAGGAGTATTGGTTGTTAAAAAAGGATTACTTAATTATAATTCTGATGAAATAAAACAAATCGAATCTTCTGGAGAAGAAAATATAGGAGGTATTGCCTCATTAGGAAAGGCACTTGTGCTTCTAAAGCGCATTGGATTGGATGTTATTCATGAAGAAGAACAAGCACTAACTAAACGAATATTAAAAGGATTGGCAACAATACCTAGTCTTAGGGTTTTTGGTATGAAGGATCAGAATTCTCCTAAATTTGATCAAAAAATTGGGGTTATAGTCTTTGAAACAAGAGAAATTCTGCACAACAAGCTTGCTAAAGAAATGTTTCATAAAGGAGGTATCGGCGTACGATATGGCTGTCATTGTTCTCATTTACTGATCAAGAACTTACTTAAAACTCACCCTGTACTTGAACAGGTTCAACGTGCTGTGCTAACGGTCTCTCCTAAGACTCAACTTCCAGGTGTTGTAAGAGTTAGCCTTGGTATAGAAAATACAGAAGAAGATATTGATACTTTAATCGAGGTATTAAATAAGCTTACTAATCAATCCAAAGAAAAAGTAAGTGGTGATCAAAAGAAAGCGATTGCCCAAACAGAGTCTGATTTCAAAAAACAATTGGATAAATTTTCTAAGGAAGCAATCCAACGAGTATATGCATAGTTATTTAAAATAATATTGTAGTATACAGGCGCTTATTAAAGGACAAAAGACTTACCTCATATTATAATTATAATGTCGAGAAGCGTTTTTAGCTTAAACTTTTTGCGTGATCTTTATCAAGTAAAAAGAGATTTTACTTATTCATTACCATAAAAAATACTCTTAAATAGAACTTTATAGCTGTATAACATTGTTAAAATGAATACATCAGTAAAGACATTATTGAATATGGTAATTAGACCAATTTTAAAGTCAATTAAGTATTGATCATACCATTTGTATTTTGAATTTACTGGCAAAGAAAATTAAGATTTTTTTGTTTCAGTAAAGAAGAAAAATTAAGCATAGCAGGGCTACGGTTTATTTTTATTCTGAAGCTGGGATGAAAAAAGAACATTTTAATCCAGTAGATTTAAAGTAAAAATGGTATAAAACTAAATCTGGTTCAATGCTTTGTTGAGCGAATTTAGATTTAATCACGAATTGTAGCAAATTACATTTTAGTGATAATTCCTTATGTTTTTAAGCTACGGTAAATACTTTGACTAAAAAACAAGTAGCGTCAAATAAGGAGAATTTAATTTTTAATCAATTAATAATAGAAAAATATATGCGAATAGCAGGAATTGAAGCGATGAATGTCTTTGCAGGCACAACATTTTTGGATGTAGAAAAGCTTGCAGAACACCGTAAATTAGATACATCTCGATTTAAAAACCTTCTTATGAAGGAAAAAACCGTAGCATTACCTTATGAAGATCCAGTTACTTTTGGAGTAAATGCAGCGAAACCCATTATTGATGCTCTTAGCCCAGAAGAAAAAGATCGTATCGAGCTGGTAATTTCATGCACAGAATCGTCCTTTGATTTTGGTAAATCGATGAGTACTTATTTTCATGAAATTTTAGATTTAAGTCGCAACTGTCGACTATTTGAAGTAAAAAACGCATGTTATTCTGGAGTAGCCGGGTTTCAAATGGCAGTTAATTTTATTCTGTCTCAAACTTCTCCTGGAGCAAAAGCTTTGGTGATCGCAACCGATGTATCCCGTTTTATGATTGAAGAAGGAGGAGATGCCCTTACTATGGAATGGTCATTTGCAGAACCCAGCGGCGGTGCAGGTGCTGTCGCAATGTTGGTTAGCCAAAAACCTCACGTATTTCAGGTAGATATAGGAGCTAATGGGTATTATGGTTATCAGGTTATGGATACTTGTAGACCAACTACAGATGGCGAAGCTGGAGATTCAGATTTATCATTACTCTCTTATTTAGATTGTAGTGAGAATGCTTTTTATGAATATCAAAAACGTGTTCCTGAGGCAGATTATGCCAAAACTTTTAGTTATCTGGCATTTCACACTCCTTTTGGAGGAATGGTCAAGGGAGCTCATCGTAATTTAATGCGTAAAACAGTAAAAGCAAAAACTAAGGATATTGAAATCGATTTTGAAAACCGTGTAGTTCCTGGATTGATTTATTGCCAACGAATTGGTAATATTATGGGAGCTACTGCTATGATGTCTCTGGCAAGTACGATAGAGAACGGTAGTTTTGATGGACCACAACGAGTAGGATGTTTTTCATACGGATCTGGCTGTTGCTCCGAATTTTTTAGTGGCATAGTTAGCCCAGAAAGTCAGAAAAGTATGCAAAAATTTCATATCAAGGAACAATTTGATAAAAGATATGAACTAACGATGGATGAGTACGAAAATCTGCTAGTTGGTAGTAATGCAGTAAAATTTGGTACACGTAACGTAACTCTGGATGCTGATTTTATTCCCCAGTCCAAAAAAGCACTTGGTAAAGAGACACTGTTTTTGAAGGAGATTAAGGAATTTAAAAGAATATACGAATGGAGGTCATAAGTAACACAACATCTTACGAAACCATAAAAGTGAGATTTGAAGAAGATATATGTTTTATTCAAATCGATCGCCCAGAGGCTAATAATGCAATTAATAATAGTTTAGTCGAAGAATTTACTAATGTACTTAGTTTATGTGAAGAGGAGATTAAGATAGTAGTTATTGAAGGTTCTAGGGAAGTGTTTTGTTTTGGGGCAGATTTTAAAAGTATTCAGGAAAGTCTTGAAAACGGTGTTCTGCATCAGGAACAAAACCCAGAATTAATGTATGATCTGTGGTCGAAACTATCCTCTGGGCCCTACATTACTATTGCACACGTAAGAGGAAAAACTAATGCTGGAGGAATTGGTTTTGTAGCTGCGTGTGATATAGTACTTTGCGAAGAAAAAGCAGTATTTAGTCTATCAGAACTTCTTTTTGGGTTGATGCCTGCCTGTGTTCTCCCATTTTTGATCCGTAGGGTTGGATTTTCTAAAGCAAATTATATGACATTAATGACGCAGCCTGTATTAGCAAAGCAAGCGCACGAATGGGGCTTGGTCGATGCATATGAAGAGAATAGCGAGAATTTGTTAAGAAAACATTTGTTACGACTACGATTACTATCAAAACAAGGAGTTATTCGTTATAAAGGGTACATAAACAAACTAAATAATTTTCATGGGGCTTCTAAAGAACATGCTTTAGCTGCTAATATTGAAGTGTTTTCTGATCAAAATAACTTGGATAAAATAGCAAGGTTTGTAAAAACAGGTCAATTTCCTTGGGAATGAATACAAATAATACATCTGGACACTAATTTAACCAGATAAAATACTCTATAAACTGGGTTTGACTAATGCTTTATATTTCTATAAAAAGTCAAACCCATATAGTTTAACAGATTCTGTCGTCGATTATTTTCTGATAGATTTTAGAGGCAGGTATAAAAAATATAAATCATTATAATTTACTTTTAAGAAAAGTATGAAGGGTAACTCCAACTTCGTCAACAATAGTGCATATAGTATTAGTATCTTATTTTTTTGTTTTTCATTTGCTTATGGTCAAGTTCCTGTTGAAAAGGATTCTATAGTAGGTTGGGAGGATTTTAATATGATCGATATAGAACCTTCTATAAATGAAGATAAAAACAAGTCTTCCTCATGGAGTTCGAAAATGTTTAAAGGTACGCGTTTGGGAATCCAATATGATATAGCTTATAAATTTGAAGAACCAGATAAAATAATGAACAATAGGCTTTCCTATCGGTTAGAATATTCTCGAGCTTTTTTAGATTATTTTTCACTTCATGTAGATACTAAGGTATTTACTTTTTTCAAAAAAGATCATAGGATTAAAAGTGAAGAGGATATAATGTCGTTTGAAGGAAGGACAAGGGAAGCTTATTTACAGGCTAGTTTTAAAAAAACAAGTATAAAAGCAGGAATCCAGATAATTGTATGGGGAGAATCAGATTATGCGATTGTTACAAATGAAATAGGTCGTTTAGATTACAGAGAACCTTTAAGTCTTAATATAGATGATTTAAGGATTGGACAACCAATGCTTACTGTTGATCAGTATACATCCTTCGGGGATTGGAGTGCGTTTTTTGTTCCTTATCCACAATTTAACGAGCAACCAAGAAAGGGAACGGGATATTATTATGATCCTTTTGGTGGAAATGTTGAATACGAAAAGAAAAAACAGGATGAAAACTTTTTTGAATATGGTTTAAGATGGAGAGAAACTTTTGGGAAAAGTGATATTAGTATTATGGCAGCTAGTTTAATAGACAATCAATATGCTTTAACGATGGTTGCTCCTAGTCTGATATCTAGAAGTAAAGAACGTTTTTTTATGACTGGTGCGACCTTCAATCGTGCAATAAATAATTTCCTGGTTAAAGGAGAAGTGGCAATAAAATCACAAAAAACATATAATGATGCATCGTTTCAGATGGTAAAAAAAGATGCGCTAGATGCATCACTCGGGATTGATTATTCGCCCAACAGTACCTTTACATTAAGTATGGAAGCCGTAAACTACCATATAATGAATTGGACAGATGAAATTCAGGGCATTCCCAGAAATAATCACATATTGTTGTTAGCCTTGAGTAAACAATTAATGAAAAATGATTTAGCTCTTAGCTGGGCTTCTATGTATAATGGTCCTTATACCAACTTTTTTAATATATTATCCGCTTCCTATAATTGGAATGATCATATTACATTAAATTGTGATGTACTTATTCCCATCACCGATGATGTTAAAAGCGGCTTTTATCCGTATCGGGATCAAAAACAATTTGCTTTTAGGATCTTATACCAGCTTTAGCCAGATTAGATCTAGTCTACTTATAATACTCTTTAGATATTATATATAGTCTAGTCTGGAAAAATTCAAATAAAAATAGAAAAGTATTTTCTTATCAGATAACCGCAGAATTTTTATAACTCTTATAAAGAAAGTTAGGTTAAACGTTCAAACGGAATTACAAATAGCCGTTTTATAAAACAAAAATGATTAAATGAATAAACAGAATATATTTATGTTTTCTGGGCAAGGGTCTCAATACTACCAAATGGGTAAAGAACTCTACGAACAGCATAAACAATTTAGATATTGGATGGATCATTGTAATGAAATGGTTTCACCATTAATAAAAACTTCTTTAATTGATATTCTTTATCGAGGAAAGGGAAAAAGTGAACCCTTTGATAACATTCTTTATACGAACCCTGCATTATTGTGTATCCAATATAGTATGTTTAATGTACTTAAAGAAATGGATATTCAACCAGATTTCTTAATGGGTTACAGTATAGGTGAGCTTAATGCAGCCGTTGTTTCGGGGGCTATTTGCTTAGAGGATGGAATCAGGTTAGCATTTGATATAGGTAAGCTTACTAATGAAAAAACCAAACCTGCGAATATGCTAGCCATTATGGGGTCAAAATCAATAATAACGGATTTTTCGAATATTTTTCATAATTGCTGGCTTACCGCAGAGAATTTTCAGGATAATTTTGTGGTAAGTGGGGTACCGAATGCTATAAAAGATCTTCATGAGATTTTGAAGAAAAAGAATATAATGTCTCAAATATTACCAGTTAACTATGGGTTTCATACAGAGCTCATAGATCCAATAGAAGAGGACTTTAAAAAACTGGTTAAAAGCATACATATATCACCAACCAGAATCCCTATGATATCTTCACTAACAGAAGGAGTAGTTGAGGAGTTAGATGGTGATTATCTATGGAAAGCTATCCGATACTCAGTTAATTTTGAAGAAACAGTTAAAAAAATAGAACAAACAGGCAATTATATTTTTATTGATATTGGACCAAGTGGAACCTTGTCGACTTTTGTTAAATATATACTATCTCCAAATTCTTCTTCCGTTTCTTTACAGATGATAAATCAATTTGGAAGAGATTTGAATGCTATTGAAAAATTGAAAACCTGTTTGTGCTAGTAGAATTAACTGCTGTAAACACGAAAATCTGTACAGAATAATTATGAAAAACGGCGCTGTACCCAAGAGGTCTAAGGGGAAGGCCTGCAAAGCCTTTATTTCAGTGGTTCGAATCCACTCGGCGCCTCTAATAAATCATAATAAGGTAAAAAATTTATAAATACATAAAAAATTGATAATTAAAGAATGAATGTTAAACATATAGATGTTGGGTATAGCGGTGTAATACAAGTTGTTATACTTAGAATGACATATATGTCTATGGTAAACTATAGCTATATGGTGTTAGATTATATTAATAATAAAGCAATTATTGTAGATCCTGCCTGGGATATAGAAAAAATAGAGCAAACATTAGAAGATACAGAAACAGTTCTGAGCGGTATTTTACTTACACATTCTCATCCTGATCATATACATTTAGCCAGACCATTGGCAGAAAAATATCATTGTCCGGTATGGATGTCAAATGAAGAAATAGAGGACTCTGGGTTTAGTGCTCCGCAATTAGTTGGTATAGATAAAACACCATGGTCTGTTGGACAAATACAAATCGAACCTATATTTACACCAGGTCATACACCTGGAGGAATGTGTTACCTAATAGGAAATAGTCTGTTTACAGGTGATACATTATTTATAGAAGGTTGTGGTTTATGTCCAGATATAGAATCTGCACACGATATGTTTGAAAGTATTGAATATTTAAAAAATAGATTAAAGCCAGAAACTCTCATTTTTCCGGGGCATAGTTATGGAAGACCACCAGGACAAACATTTTCATACGTGTTGAAAAATAATATATACCTGCAATTTAATAACAAAAATGATTTTACTGCCTATCGATTACGAAAAGGGCAGAATAAAGTAAGCTTTTTTGATTTTAAATAAGAAAGGGTATAAAAGGCAAAAATTAGTACATATAATAATATAAATTAAAATAAGAGAAATTATGTCAAAAGAACATGTTTTTGAAGTAGTAAAAAATATCATAGTGGAAGTGCTTCCTGATGTAGAATTAGATCAGATTTCCATAGAAAAAAGTTTGAAAGATCTTGGAGCTAACTCGATTGATAGGATGGAGATTGTTACCATGTCGATGGAGGAATTAGATCTTAAAATACCATTAATGAGTTTTGCCCAAGTTGGTAATATTGAAGGCATGGTCGACGTATTAACAGATAATTATGTGACATCTGTCGAAAGTAATTAGACTAGTATAGAGTAATGCGAATAAACTAACAAAAAAATGAGCTAATTATTTTGATTTGGGATTAAAATGAAATAAATAATGGTTACAACTAATAAAGTTGGAATTACTGGTATGGGAATCATTTCTTCAATAGGTAACAATATTTCCACATTTAGTAATTCTTTAAAGAACGGTACATCTGGAATTAAGCAAGTAACAACCCTAAAAGAGCCAAAGGTATCTGTGGATATCGCGGCTAAAATAGAAAACTTTTCTTTTTCAGATTCTATAGATCGTTTTCAAAATGTGTCGGATGAAAAATATCATTTAGCCAAGAGGTTAGGAAGAAGAGCTCCTTTTGTTATTCAAACATCTATCCTTTCAGCTTTAGAAGCTTGGTGTAATGCTAGATTACACGACGGTAAGATTTTGCCAGAACGAATAGGAGTTATTGTTGCAGGGCAAAATAGTACTCAAAATTATCAATATGACTTGACTTCAAAATTTAAAAAAAATCCTGAATATCTTTCTCCTCGTTACGCACTTGAGTTTTTAGAAACCAATCAAGTAGGAGTTTTAAGTGAATTGTTTGATATAAAAGGAGAGGGGTTTGTTGTAGGAGGAGCTTCTGCCACTGGAAATGTGGGAGTAATTAAAGGTTCTCAGCTAATTCTTTCTGGTATAGTAGATGTATGTATGGTAGTTGGTGTTGTAGCCGATCTTTCCCCTATGGATATTCAAGGTTTTATAAATATTGGAGCTATGGGGGGTAAAAAATATATAAACCACCCAGAAAAAGCTTGTCGCCCTTTTGATAAAGAACACGAAGGTTTTATTTATGGTCAGGCAAGTGCATGTGTAGTTCTTGAATCAGAATCTAGTGCTGTTAATAGAGGTGTTCCTTTTCTGGCAGAAGTTAAAGGCAGCGCATTTCATTTGGATAGTAATAGTTCTGCAAATCCAAATGTGGATGGAGAAGCAAGAGTTATGCTTTCTGCACTAAGCCAAGCAGAATTATCAGTTTCAGATGTTAATTATATAAATACCCATGGAAGCTCTTCTCCCTTAGGGGATAAAACAGAGGCAGAAGCTATCCAAAAGGTCTTTAAAAACCATACTTCTAATTTGTGGTTAAATTCAACAAAAAGCTTAACAGGGCACTGTTTATATTCCGCAGGATTAGTAGAACTTATTGCAACAGTTGAACAGATGAGCAAAGGATTCTTACATCCTAATAAAAATCTGGAAGCGCCTATTTGTGATAATTTACAATTTTGCGGTGCAGAAACTTTGGATCACCATATGGATGTTGCGATGAGTAACTCTTTTGGCTTTGGCGGAATAAACACCTCAATCGTGCTAAAGAAAGCACAAAATTAAAAGGATATAAAAATAATAAAATAATAAAAAAAATGAAGAAAACATTTGTATTCCCTGGGCAGGGCTCACAAAAAAAGGGAATGGGGGAAAATCTTTTTGATGAGTTTCCTGCGTTAACCAAAAAAGCAGATAAGATATTAGGGTATTCCATAAAGGAACTTTGCTTAGAAGATCCTAATCGACAATTAAATAAAACTCAATATACCCAACCAGCATTATATGTAGTAAATGTTCTGTCCTATGAGAAGAAAATTAAGGATGGAGAAAAGAAACCTGATTTTTTAGCAGGTCATAGTTTAGGAGAGTATAATGCATTACAAGCAGCAGGAGTGTTTAGTTTTGAAAGTGGTCTTAGGCTGGTTAAGAAGAGAGGAGAGCTTATGAGCAAGGCTAAAAACGGAGGTATGGCTGCTATTTTAAACTCATCAGAGGCACAAATTCGAGAAATATTAGAAGACGCGAAACTAGCTATTGATATTGCCAATCTAAATGCACCTTCTCAGATCGTTATTTCTGGTTTAAGTGAAGATATCGCAAAAGCGCAATCCTATTTTGAAAAAGCCAATACGATGTTTATCCCTTTAAATACAAGTGGAGCATTTCATTCTCGTTATATGAAAGAGGCTGCGGCTGAGTTTGAAAAATTAGTAAAGAAGACTAGGTTTGTTAGACCAAAAATTAAGGTGATTGCAAACGTAACAGGTAAGGCCTATGAGTTTAAAAACACGGCACAACACTTAACCGACCAGTTATCTAATAGTGTAAGGTGGTCTGAAAGTATTACCTATTTATTAGATCAAGGGGAGATGGAATTTGAAGAACTTGGAGTAGGAAATGTGTTAACCAAATTGATAGGGTATATTAAAAGAGATCATGCCAAAGATAAGAGCACACAGTCTGAAGAAAAGGTGGCTTCTACTTTAGAAAAAGATATCGATACTAAATCAGATAGCTCAGAAACAAAGACAGGAAAAGAAAAGAAACAAACAGATCCTGCTAAACTTATTGAGCAATGGAATCAAGTTTACCCAGTAGGTACCAAAGTAATTTCAGATTTTTATGATACAGAATTAGAAACGAGAACAGAAGCAGTGATGCTGTTCGGTCACCGAGCAGCAGTATATATGAAAGATTATAATGGGTATTTTGATCTAAGAGAAGTGAAACCTGTACAACAGTAATATTGCATGAAACTAGCACGATTTGAAAAATACTTAAAAAGTACAAGCAAGGATTATTTTAATCGTTTAAGTTCCGTTCTGGTTTCTAAAACAATACATATAAATAGATGAAAAATAAATTAATATTTATTTTTTTAGATGGAGTTGGTTTAGGCGAAAAAGTGGACTCGAATCCATTTACTAAAGCTTTTATGCCAACAATATTTAATCTAATTGGTGAAAAATTAACGAATACCACAAATATTACTGAGCAGAATATCTTGGTAAAAGGGATTGATGCTTGTATAGGAATTGAGGGAGTTCCTCAAAGTGCAACGGGGCAAACATCGTTGTTTACAGGTTATAATGCTCAGCAATATTTGGGGTATCATTTAATGGCGTACCCAAATGATAAATTAATAACATTGATCAACAAACGATCTATCTTTAAATATGCCAAAGAAAACCATATCAAGAGTATTTTTGCAAATTCTTATACAGATGAGTTTTTCAAATCTTTTGATAGTACTTCACCCAACTACAGTGTGACGACTCGTTGTGTTTTAGCAGCCGAAAATAAATTTAATACATTAGATGATCTTGTAGAAAACAAAGCTGTACATTGGGATATAACAAACGTTACTTTGCAAGATATTCCAAATAATAGGGTACCTTTGATTGCGCCATTTGCAGCAGGTGAAAATTTAAAAAATTTAACTATTGACTATGATTTGGTTTTGTATGAATGTTTTTTACCTGATTTAATTGGACACAGAAAGGATATGAATAAATCTATTATGTTTTTGGAAATGTTTGATAAATTTTTAGCAGGTGTCATCCATAATAAATCGGAAAACGTTCAAGTTTTAATTACTAGTGATCATGGAAATATTGAGGATCTGTCTTTTGGAGGTCATAGTAAAAATCCAGTTCCTTTTATTTTAATAGGTAATAAAGCACATCACTTTTTAGATATTAGTAGTATTAATGAAATATTTGATAGGATGTTTTCAAAACTTTTTGGTACAGTCTCTATTAGTGAGTTGGAAAGAATCTAATAATGAAGCCAATAAATATTTTTTTCACATCTTTTAAAAATCCACTAGATCAGGGGGTTTTCTCAGATTATCTTTCATTACTACCTGCAGATTTAAGAAAAACAAATTCGCGTTATATTCGATGGCAGAACAGACATGCACACTTGTTTGGGAGATTATTGCTTTTAGAAGCTCTTAAAGTCTATGGGATAGAAGAGAATATTTGGGATCATGTAGCATATACATCATATCACCGACCCTATTTGACTTTAAATGGATATGATTTTAACATATCGCATTCTGGCGATTTTGTAATTTGTGCTGTAGGTAAAGATATAAGATTGGGTGTTGATATAGAAAAGAATAAAGATATAAATTTTGAGCATTTTGGTAATATTATGACTTCCAATCAGTGGGATGAAATTAACCAAGCAAGTTGTCCTTTAAAAATGTTTTATAAATATTGGACAATTAAAGAAAGTGTGGTCAAAGCAGATGGAAGAGGGTTCTCTATACCCTTAGATGGACTTGAAGTAAAAAATAATACCGTACAGGTTGATGAAAATCTATGGTTTGTAAATGCGTTAGAGTTTATTAATGGCTATAGTGTAGCATTAACAACCAATCAATTATCAACATTTAAAATGCATGAAATAAGTTTTTACGAATAAGATCTTTATTAGTTTTACCTGTATTTTGATTGTTGAGATAAATAGATTGTAATTTGTACTAATAATCTAGCTACTCATCAAGTAATAAAACTTTTTTGTCAAACCCCTTAAATATTAGCCACATTCCAAAAGACAACTCAATTATAGCAGTTGGCGCATTTAAAATCAAATATTCAGGAGTAATAATTTCTATAACCTGAAATAATATTAAGAAACTTGCAATTGCGGATAGTAACGTTCCAAATAATCCCCAAATAGGAAACCATTTTGGTAGTAATTTAGATTTTAATAGTATTATGTATAACAAAAAATTTCCTGTGCATAAAACTAAAATCATAAATACATGATTTATATAATCTCTGGTCATTTTTAGCACATTACCCAAAACTTCGATACTTAATGTGTTTTGATCTGGTATTTTTGCAAATTCTTTACTTAAGACAAGAATAGATAGTAATACAATCGTTCCGATAATTAGAAGTGTTGACGCAATTATTCTAAAGGTTAAAAAACCAAGAGCTAAACTAGTATCATATTTTTTTAAAATAGGGTATAGTAAAAAAGCAATACCAGAATACGTTAATGAGATAATAAACTGACAAACAGCACCCATTATTACTTGAGTATTATTCTTAGCTGCTTCTGTTAAATATTGCGGACAATCAATTGATGGGACTATACTAAAAATACCAACAACTATTCCAGTTACGAACAATAAACCTGCAATTCTTATTTTAAGTTTCATATGCGATAATAAGGCATAATAAAGTTATTAAAAATACACGACGTATAAGGCATATAATATGATAGAATTTCTATCATGATAAAGGAATTTTATATATGTATGGTATTCCCCAAACCCTTTAGTGGTTAACCCTTTTAATAGAGTTTGCTCTGTTTTTTTAAGACTAGATTTGCAATATTAAAGATTTTTAAAACAGAAAATATTTTTACGACTTTTTTCAATAAATAGAAAGATGAATTGCTTAAAATTCAAAAGCTATATTTCTAAAAAAACCACTTCAATTTTGAAGTGGTTTTTTGTTTATAGATAATTTTTGGAGATACAAAAACTACATTTCCTTATGATTTTTTAAAAAAACTATGTTTTTATTATTAAAAATAAAATAAGTTAAATTTATAGAAGTATTTTTGAACAATAATTTTGAAAGCATAACAAAAAGTGCTAAATTATCATAATAAAATGAAAAAGAACAGTATACATATCGAACCAGTATTGTTATTTAATCTAGGAGATTGTCGATGGATTAATAAAGTATGCATAAATAACAGGGCGCTATGTGACTATTATGATCATTATTTGAAATGATATAAATAAAAAAACCAGTATAAAGTAGCAAGCGTCCAAGAAGTTGGACGCTTTTTTTATTTTCTCAAATCCATAAAAAGCCTAAAAATTAGTCTAAATAAAAAAGTTGAATAGAGAAAATAATATAAAAAGTCACATTAATATGAATACGTAATTAAATAATTTGAAAATAAAATTATAAATTTTTTAAACGAATGTATAAAAGTTAATTAGCACATAAAGATTAGTATTTGGAAAGTAAGTATCGGAGCAATAGACAGTTGCTAAAAAATCCAAAAATTCGTTAAAAAACGAACGGGCATTCCTTTGCTTATTTTTAAGTGTAATTAATTGATTATCAATAAGTTAATTTCCGAAAATATTTGCAGAATCAAAAAAATATATACATCTTTGTATTTCAATACAAGCAATAATTTATTAATTCAGGTATTAGAAAAAATAATTATTTACTACGCAAAAAGAATGCGTACTAATACTGGATATTTGCAGTGTAATTAAAAACAAAAAATAAAAACAATGAAGTATAATCAATTTTCTAAAAAAGGACAGGAGGACAGAAATCATCTGTTAGCCGTTGCATTCGAGAGCATCCTTGGATTGGGTTTATATACTTCGGTTGTTAACCTTCTTCCAGAAACGATGATCGAATCTAAAGGTATCAAAAGACTGGAAAGAATACTTTCAATTATAAGTAATAACTTTCGTAACATAGTCATCAAAGACGGTTATACTTTTCATAAAGCTTTCATCTCGTAAGCTACAGAAAAGTAATCTTAAGAGATCTGGTGTAACATTTTTGTTAAACACTACCATAGCTAGACAATAGGTTTTTCTATTTTGGAACCACAATTAATTTCTGCAAGCAAATGCTATCAGAAAAACTCCAAAAGAAAATAAATTGTTATCTGCTATTTGTTAATCTCTTATAAGTCAGATTACTTAACTAACCAGTCCATATTTTCTATAATAACTAGGTTTATATATCTATATAACGTTTTAAAGAATATCATCTTAGAAACTGCCCATAGTGTATATACCTATACCCTAAAAGTTTTGTAGGCCAAGTAAACTACTTGGTATGCAGCAAGGCTCTATAGAAAATGCCTAATTGATCCCTCACAAAATCCAAACTACAGTTCGCTGCTACCCAAAAATGGGAAAGTAGGGTATCGCGACTGTATAGGATTACACTTTCCCAAACAACTAATTGACCATTTCTCATAGGTACTTGGTATGCATAACATACCGATCTGGGGTGGACACCTATGAGCTACACCCTAAACTCTGGAATACAATAAAAATAATATCATGAAAACTTTAAAATACATATTCGTTGTCGTCTTACTCTTTTGTACCACCTTTACTTCTTGTACGCCCGATGATAGCGTACACGAAAACGAAATCCTACATACAGAAGTATTAGGAACTAAAGGAGGTGTTGAAGAATTAGATGGAGATGACAATTAATCAAAATAATTTAATTTAGTACTTTTGGGGGATGAAACATAATACTGTTGCGTCCCTCTTTTTTTTAGGAATATGGATACTAGTTGTATTTAATTCGTGTGGGCCCGAAAATCCAAAAGATATATCGGTTCCTTTAACTACACAAAAAAAAATAGATTCTTTAAATCGTTATTATGATTTTGCTTTTGAAGATTCTAACGATAAGGAAAAAAAACTAAACGCTCTCGATCATTTTTTAAAAGGAGCAAAAGTATTTAATTTTGATTCTTTACAATATAAAGGCTTCATTTTACACACAAAACTTCTTAATAAATATGGGAATACTCCAAAAGCAATTGAGCAATCGTATCGTTTGTTAGAACTTGCCAAGAAGAATAACGATAGTTTTTATATGGGGAAAGCATTATATAAACTAGGATTGTATAATAAAAAACTAGATAATTATTTAGATGCCTTTCAATTTTATAACGAATCTTTTAAAATTAATAAGGATATAAAGGATAGCATCATTGCAGGTAAATGTTTGATGGAAATGTCTAGTGTTCAAAGGGCTTTAGGAGATCATAATGCCAGTAAAACTACTGCTGCCGATGGTTTAAAATATCTTGAAAATTCAACAGAATATAAAATAATGTCAGGATTATATCATGGTATATCTAGATCTTTTTCTGAATTAGGAAATCAAAAAGAAGCATTGCTTTGGAACTCTAAAATTCTAGATCTATGTAGAGATTCCATTGCAAAAAAAAATATTGGGGTTCATAATTTACCTATCTTTAAAAATGCCAGAGCTACTATTTTAGCAGAGCAACAAAAATATGCAGAGAGTATCTATATTTTACAAGCTTTATTAAAAGAGGAGAATGTAATTCAAAAAAGAACACGATACGCCCAAGTGTTAAGCAATCTGGGGTATATTAAATTTCTTCAAAATCCAAAGAATATTGAAAGCGAAAAGATGTTATTACAAGCGCTTGATATTAGGGAACAAGAAGAAGACATCTTTGGGCTATTTAATAGTAACATACATCTTACTAAATATTATAGAGATAAAAATATTGAAAAAGCAAAGCATCATGCGTATAAAGCATATCAAAGTTTAGAAGGTTTTGAGGATTATGAAGCATTGTTAGAAGTACTAACACTAATTACCGAGCTGAATCCAGATTCTTTAGAGGATCACCAGCGTTTTAAAGACGCTAGTCTTAAACTTATGCAACTGCGTAAAAAGACACGTGAAATTTATGCGCCTACTCGTTTTGAAAATGAAAGCTTATTACAACAGAATGAAGAAAAAAATCTAAAAATATCTGAAGTTCGCAACCAAAATACCATATACCTACTAGGAATGTTATTATTGGTTACTGGGATTGGATTTGTGATCTATTTTTTTAGACAACAAATGCGGTATCTTAATCAAGAAAATAAGATAATACAGTTTCAAGCCAGTTACGAAACAGAAACCCGTATCGCCAAAAGGCTGCATGATGAGTTAGGTAACGATATTTTTCAAGTGATGATGCAATATCAAAACGATCCACACGATCCGCAAATTAAAGATAAACTTAATAAATCGTATATAAAAGCACGGGATATATCACGCGAAAACAATGAGTTTGAAATTGGGGATACGTATGCCGAAGAGCTAAATAATATGCTGCAAAACTATACTCAAAACGGGATTCAGTTAATTGCCATAGGATTTGATACAATAGATTGGAATAAACTCGATAAAACCGTTAAAATAACAGTATACAGAGTACTGCAGGAGTTAATGACCAATATGCAGAAGCATAGTAAAGCTAGTCTGGTAAAATTAGTATTTTCTAACGCTAAAGATTTTTTAAATATTAAATACACAGATAACGGTGTAGGAGTTACAGAGGAACATATAAAATCCAAAAATGGACTTCGAAATACAGAAAACCGTATTCGTGCTATACGAGGAACACTTATCTTTGAATCTGAAAAAGATAAAGGCTTTACAGCCGAGATACAAATTCCTAATTAAAAAGTTAGAAAGATGTTTACTAAAGTGTTGGTAGCAGAAGACTATGAGATAGCCAATCAGGGTATTATAAAAATTTTAAATGAAAAGATCGGTATACACGATATTGAAGAAGCCAAATATTGTGATGATGCTTATTTAAAATTCCGAAAGGCATATAATAGTCAGGAAGCGTTCCAATTATTGATTACAGACCTTTCTTTTAGACAAGACCATAAGATCCAGACTAGGACCTCGGGTATCGAATTAATAAAGGATATCAAAAAGATTCAACCAGATATTAAAGTTATTGTATACTCTCAGGAAAACAGGCCAGATAAAATTAATATGCTGTTTGATAAATTAAATATCGATGGTTATGTTTGTAAAGGTCAGCATGCAATAAAAGAATTAATAACATGTGTAGGTGGTGTTTATCAAGGTAAAACGATGCTACCACCAGAATTAACTAATAATTCTGCTACAAATACAATGATTCATCTGGATAATTTGGATATGATATTATTAGAAGAATTATCTCAAGGATTTACTAAAAAAGAAATTCGAGCCAAACTAAAAGAACAAAAAATAACTCCAAACGGGGAGAGCGCTATTGATAAAAGAGTAAGTAAACTTTTTGAAGACTTCAAAGCTAAAAACACCACCCATCTGGTAGCAATAGTAAAAGATTTAGGATTGTTATAGTAGAGTAAAGTCCTATCTAAATTTTTAAGTTAACACAGAAAAAAACAAAACATAAAAAGCTTGTTTATAGTAGTTTATGTTTTTTTATCGAAAAAAATGAAGTGTAATACAGAAATCTGTATAGAGATACGCTGTAGTCCATTTATGTTTGTATCGTAAAAGCAAGGTAATGTATATGATAATGCGCTTGTCCTAAACCTGAAACGATACAAACTACTATAATGATATACAAAGATCAAGTAATCATAGATGGAATTATTGCCGGGGATGAAAGAATACTAACTTGTTTTTACAAAGAGAATATACAATACATTCAAGGATATATTCTTCGTAATAGAGGAAATGCAGAAGATGTAGAAGATGTTTTTCAGGATGCTTTAGTTGTGTTGTATCAGAAGTTGAAATCTGGTCTTTTAGAGCTAAAAGTATCGATAAAAACATATTTTTATGGGATCTGTAAAAATGTATGGAAAAATCGATTAAGGAAAAATAAAGAATTGTTTATAGAGGATAGAAAAAGTCATTTTGATGTAGAAATTGATGATTCTATAATAGTGGATATCGAAAATCAAGAACGAGAACATCTTTATAGAAAACATTTTCAAAAACTTAGTACAGATAATAAAAAAATATTATCTCTTTTTTTTGAAGGAAGGTCAATGCAGGAAATTTCAAAAGTCATAGGGTACTCTGAAGGATATACTAGAAAAAAGAAATTTCAAGCTAAAAAGGAATTATTAAAAATGATTGAAAAAGATCCAATGTATGAGGAATTAAGAGTTGTGTGTTAATTCATAAAATTTAGCTTAGAAATAGTTCCAATAAATTCTTTCTGATTACCCGTTTAATGATAGTTAATCTATAAAAATTAAGAACTACAAGAAAGCATAGAACAACCTACTTTGTTTCTTGCCCATTCAGGACGTTTAGCAAACCATTTTTCATTTTCTGGTTGTTCGTCGTAGGGCTTCTTAAGTAGCTGGTAAAATTCTTCTATTAATTCATATTTACCTTTATTTGCTTCGTCAATAGCTAATTGAGCCATATAATTTCGTAAAACATATTTTGGATTTACAGTATTCATTACTTTTTTTCGTTCCCCATCGCTTAAGGACTCTTTTAGTAATCTTTTTTGATATTTTAAAAACCACTGTTTCCATTCCTCTTTTATAGTATCTGTAATTTGATTAGGGGTATAGAAAGCTTTGGATATTAACGAAAAACCTTCTGTTACTGCACTACTGTCAAAGTTTGCCAGAAGTCTAAAAAATATAGTCATATCCGTTTCGGATTTTTGCAATATAGTTTCCAAAGCATCTATTAATAGCGGGTCATTTTTATCTTCAGTAAAAAACCCAATTTTTGATTTCATCATTTTTAGATACGAGTCCTCTATCTTTTTGCGGTATGATGTTAAAATGTCTTCTAAAGGCTCTGCTTCTTCTATAAGTGGGTATAGAGCATTTGCCAGTTTATAGAGATTCCAAAGTATAATTTGTGGTTGTGTGCCATATCGATATCGTTTGTGAGTATTATCGGTTGTATTTGGGGTCCAACCATGATCATACCCTTCTAACCAACCGTAGGGGCCATAATCTATAGTTAATCCTAGAATCGACATATTATCTGTATTCATAACTCCGTGTACAAAACCAACACGTTGCCAATGCATAACCATATCTAAGCTTTTATCTCCAACTTCTTTTATAAGCTTAATGTAGGTTTCTTTAGACGGTTTCCCTAAATAGGGATAATGATTTTTTATGGTGTAATCCACAAGTATTTTTAAAGTACTGGTGTCTTGTCTGGATGCAAATATCTCATAGTTTCCAAAACGTAAGAAAGATGGTGCTACTCTGCATACGATAGCTCCTTTTTCGTACTCTGGATTACCATTGTATAAAACATCTCGTAATACTAGATCTCCAGAAAGAGCTAGAGACAAAGCTCTGGTGGTAGGTATGCCTAAGTGGTACATAGCTTCGCTACAAAGATATTCGCGTATAGAGGATCTTAGAACGGCTAAACCATCTGCGGTTCTGGAGTATGGTGTTTCTCCGGCTCCTTTTAACTGTAATGCCCAATTTTTGTTATCCCGTTCTACCTCTGCCAGATTTATTGCACGACCATCTCCCAACTGTCCTGCCCAATTACCAAATTGATGCCCACCGTAACACATAGCATAAGGATTGGTATTTGGTAATATTTCGTTTCCTGTAAAAATATTTACAAAACTAGTGCTTTTAGCATCTTCTTTGGTAAGTCCTATTGCAGTAAGCATTTCTAATGAAGTATGTATTATTTGCGGGTTCGCAGTTTTCTTTGGAGTTACATAAGAAAAGCAAGCCTTGGTAACTTGTCTTCTGCTATTTTCTGTATTAGGATCTTCAGGAAGTTCCTTGTTAAATTTGTCGTGTATGTTTAGTTTAAAATCCAAAACGATATTGTTTTATTTAGTACAAAGATATTATAAGTACAAATAGCTAGAATATTTATTATTCCTGCTTTTTTAGAATGCGTATTCCATTATATTCTTTTTCATAAAGATCGCAAAAGAAACCAGTGCAAATGTAAAAAAAAGTTAAACTTGTTAAATATAATAGTAATACTTTCATATATTTGTTTTTCATAGATGGAAAACTTACCAATACATATCACAATCAATCCTGAATTGTACACAAAAAATCCCGAATCTTCAGAATTGGGAAAGAAAATAGTACGGGCTAGTATAGAAATGATTAATGATTTAGGGTTTGAGACTTTTACATTTAGAAAATTGGGAGTTGCTATCGGTTCTAATGAAAGTTCAATTTATCGATATTTTGAAAGCAAGCACGCATTATTAATTTATTTGATCAATTGGTATTGGAGTTGGATAGAATATAAATTAGTATTTGTTACAGCTAATGTTATTTCGGCAAAAGACAAATTAAATAATGCGATTACATTACTTACTCAGGAGGTAAAAGAAGACAATTCTTTTACTTTTATTAATGAGGTATTACTTAATAAGATCATCATATCAGAGTCTGCTAAAGCTTATTATACAAAAGATGTAGATGAAGAAGATGAAAAAGGTTTTTATAAAACATATAAAAGATTAGTAAAGAGAGTAAGTGATATTGTTTTGGAGGTAAATCCAAAATTTGAGTTTCCACATATGCTCGTCTCTACTGTGATTGAAGGCGCACATCATCAACATTATTTTTCAAAACATCTTCCTGCTCTAACAGATTTTAAGGAAGGTAAAAATAATATTGTTCGATTTTATACAGACTTAGTACAAAAAACTATCTTATAAAATGAAGTTGTTCTACGATAACATATTAAGTTTTATAAGGTACAGTGTGTTTTTCACGATACTTTTTGGTATGCTGTTACAGCCCACAGCAAAGACCATTGCTTTTTTTGTAGAGGATGGTTTTGAATTAGTTGAACTAGGTATGGAAGAAGATTCTGATGAGGAAGGAAGTCAGGAAGATGATAGTAAGGATGAGAAAATGGAACTTCAGGTTTTGAACTCTCACCAAGTTAATTTTGCATATTTATCAAAAAGTTCTTGTTATAAAGTACTCCAATCTTTATGGGATTTCGATCTTGAAATTCCTATCCCTCCGCCAGAGCTGGTATAGTTAATATCCTACACGTTTAGCTTAGAAGCTATAAAAATCCCAGACAGTTTCATTACGAAGAAGCTTGTTGTTAATTTATGTAATATCATTATTAATTGATAAATGTTTGATACATAGTTGTCAATATATTTTTCAAATCATTATAAATATGAGTAGTTTAAGTCCTTTTAAAAATTTTAAAGCCGATATTCCGGCTAGTATTGTTGTGTTTTTTGTTGCGTTACCTTTATGTTTAGGTATTGCTTTAGCTAGTGGAGCCCCTTTATTTTCTGGCTTGATAGCAGGTATCATAGGTGGTATTGTAGTAGGAGCTATAAGTGGTTCCCAAGTAGGTGTTAGTGGTCCAGCCGCAGGACTTGCAGCAATTGTTTTAACTGCTATTGGTGCGTTAGGAGGCTTTGAGAACTTTCTTTTAGCAGTAGTTTTGGGTGGTGTTATACAATTAGTTTTTGGGTTTTTAAAAGCCGGAATTATAGGATATTACTTTCCGTCCTCTGTTATTAAAGGAATGCTAACAGGAATAGGTATTATAATTATACTGAAACAAATACCTCACTTTTTTGGATATGATGAAGATCCAGAAGGAGATTTTGCATTTTTTCAAGTAGATGGAGAAAATACGTTTTCAGAAATTTTAAATGCTATTAATTTAATAAGTCCAGGAGCTACTTTGATAGCTGTTATTGGTCTAGGGATTCTTCTTTTATGGAGTAATGTGCTTTCTGATAAAGGAAAGATTTTTAAATTAATTCAAGGGCCTTTAGTGGCAGTTGCTGCGGGTATTATATATTTTATAGTTACAAAGAATAATGCCACTTGGGGAATTTCCTCAGAGCACCTTGTAAGTGTTCCTGTGCCAGAGGATGCATCTTCATTCTTGGCACAATTTAGTTTTCCGAATTTTGGAGCGATTACTAATCCACAAATATGGGTAACTGCATTTACTATTGCTTTGGTGGCTAGTTTGGAAACTTTATTGTGTGTAGAAGCTACAGATAAATTAGATCCTCGTAAACGAGTAACACCAACTAACCGCGAATTACTAGCGCAAGGAACGGGAAATATTATTTCTGGACTTATTGGAGGGTTACCTATTACTCAAGTAATTGTTCGTAGTTCAGCCAATATTCAATCGGGAGGTAAAACAAAGATGGTAGCTATTCTGCATGGTCTTCTATTATTAATATCTGTTATTTTAATTCCAAGACTTCTAAATAAGATTCCTTTATCGGTTTTGGCAGCGATTCTTCTTATAGTTGGATATAAACTTGCAAAACCAGGATTATTTAAAACAATGTATCAGCTAGGTTGGAAACAGTTTGTTCCATTTATAGTTACAGTTATAGGTATTGTGTTTACAGATCTTTTAGTAGGTATAGGACTTGGTTTGGTAGTTGGGATAGTAATTATTTTAATTAAAAGTTTTCAAAATTCACACTTCTTACATATTGAAGATAAAAGTAATGGGAAACATAAAATTAAGATGACATTGGCAGAAGAAGTAACATTTTTTAACAAAGGAGCAATACTTAAAGAGTTAGATAGCCTTCCTTGGGATACTTATTTAGAACTTGATGTACGTAAAACAAGATACTTAGATAACGATATTATTGAAATTTTGGAAGATTTCTCTGAAAAAGCAAGAAATAGAAATATAGATATCCACTTAATTTCAGAAAGAGGTACTATAGAAAATCCAGAAAGCTTTATTCAATTTTTTAAACTTCGACCTAAAGATTCTTAAAACTAAAGGCTTATGACATCCAATATTTTAAAATCAAAATATAGATTACTGGTATTAATCGATCAAACCAAATCATCTTATACAGCTTTACGTAATGCAGTAAATCTAGCTAAGGTGGTCGATGCAGGAATAGATGTGCTTTATGTTAAACCTCCTACTCAGGTTGTTGAACATGACAATCAAATAGCAGTAATGCGAAAATTAGAAGAAGATAGAATAGCTTCAAAAAAAACACTGCAAAAACTAGTAAGCACTATATCAGAATCAGAAAACATTCCTGTGATTTATAGTTTTACCTTTGGAAATGTTATCGCAGAAATACAAAATCATATCACCAAAACTCAACCAGATATTGTGGTCATTGGTAAACGAAAAACTAAAATGATAAACTTTTTAGGAGATGGTTTAACCTCTTATTTATTAAAGAATCATAAAGGAGAAATTCTTATTTCTGGTGATGAGAAAAATTTAGGATCCTATACTAATGTATCTCTTGGTTTTCTTGATGATGTATCGATGAGTAACGAAATTAAAATTACGCAAGATTTAAGGGAAAATTCTAGTAAACCTTTTACACTTTTTAAGTTTAAAAAAACAAATAGTGTCTCTAAAACAGAAGATTCTCCTTTAAAATCAAAAGAACAAGCACTAGTTGCAAATACAAAAGTTTTTGAGTTTGAAGTGGGAGCAGGTAATAGTGATAGTCTTTCAAAATATATCAAAAAGAATAAGATAGAGCTGCTTTGCATAAAAAGAACAAAGGATTTAAAACAAAGTAAATCTCTGAGGCTAATTAATACTAAAATAAAACAAACTATTAATAAAATAAACGTTCCAGTTCTTATACTGGCTAACTAAAAATAATATCTATGAAAGCACATACAAAAGAAACGCAAAATACCATGACTCCAAAAAAGGCTTTGGATTTTTTAATTGAAGGGAACGAACGTTTCCAAAACAATCTAAAGGCTAATAGAAACTTGTTACAACAGGTAAATGAAACAGCAGATGGACAATTTCCTTTTGCTACTATATTAAGTTGTATCGACTCTAGAGTGTCTGCTGAACTAGTCTTTGACCAAGGGTTGGGAGATATTTTTAGTATACGAATTGCAGGAAATTTTGTAAACCAAGATATATTAGGGAGTATGGAATTTGCTTGTAAATTGGCAGGGACTAAGTTATTGGTGGTTTTGGGGCATACTTCCTGCGGAGCAATTAAAGGTGCTTGCGACCATGCCCGACTAGGTAACTTAACAGCATTGATAAATAAGATAGAGCCTGCAGTAGATGCAGTTAAAGAGCCAAAAGAAGAGGCATTGAGAAATTCAAAAAATATGAATTTTGTTAATGAAGTTGCAGAAAAAAATGTGATGATGACTATAGATAATATTCGTTCTTCAAGCGAGGTTTTGGCAGAGATGGAAAACAACGGGGAAATAAAAATTGTAGGAGGAATGTATGATCTTGAAACTGGTAAGGTTAAATTCTTTTAAAAATGAAATTTAATTTTTTATTCGTCTTCTTTTGGATAACTATATCCGTTTTTGGGCAAGATGAAACAGGAAATTGGTTAATGTATTTTGGTACAAATAAGATAAATGAAAAATTAAGTATTCATACAGAAATACAATATCGAAACCACACTATTGCACCAGTTAATATAGACCAGTTGTTGCTAAGGGCGGGTCTTAATTATCATTTTGATAAAAACTCCTTTGTAACGGCGGGTTATGCATATATTGGTAATCATTTGTATAAATCTGATCGTAGTAGTCCAGAAATTGAAGAACATCGTATCTGGCAGCAGTTTATTACTACCAATAATTTATGGAGATTAAAGTTAGAGCATCGCTACCGTATGGAAGAGCGATTTATTAAAAAAGAATTTGACACACGGTTTAGATATCGTTTAATGGTTTTTTTACCAATCAATAAGCCTGAAATTAGAGAAGGAACATTATTTGTAGGTGTATACGATGAAATCTTTATTAATGGAAAGGAAGAGCTCTTTGATAGAAATAGACTTTATGGAGGTTTGGGGTATCAATTTTCAAAAAATGTAAATTTACAAGCAGGATTTTTATACCAGAGACTAAGAAATACCGGAAAAGGATTTCTTCAATTTGGAATCGTATTTAATACAGATCTTCGCAAAGAAGAACTAAACGAAGAGAATTAATTACTGCTAAAATATTTGTTTTCCTTTAATCTTTGCTAAGGATAACTGTTATTGAAAAAGGGTTTTAGATTGAGTGTTTATAATTTTGGATTAGATACTTTTCCATATTTTATCTGCATTTAATCTAAAGCTTCCTAAATGCTTAAAATTACATTCCTTAGGAGCTATTATCGATAAGAAAGATTGTTCTTTTTTGTCTATATATAGATGGTAGGTTTCTCCTACTATAGGTTCAAAGTTAAACTTAGCACTATATATAAGGTTATTGTATTCAAATTCTTTAATTAAAGCATCGTATTGAGATTTTAGTTCATCATATCGGGCTTTAACATGTTTGTTTACCTTGTGGATGTTCGTGTTTTTCCAAGCAGCGGTGTCTGTTGTAGTTATCACAGGTGCTCCTAAATTAGTAGCATACGGTTTAAGATAAGCATCATAGTTTTCTGTATTATGATCATAAACTACGCTATCTGGTTTTTTCTTTTTCATGGGTATATTATTTAGTTTCTTTTTGAAATTTTGTTGTGGGTAATTTGTCGCTGTCTTGAACATTTAAATCTTCCATCCTCGAATGTTCTTTTTTTCAAATGTTTTGTCTTTCTGCCCTGTACTCTTTTTCTCCACATTTTAAAACTCGAAAGTTTCATTTCTCGTCGCATCAAATTAATGACTTCTTGTTCCTTTAAACCAAATTGTATCTCTATAGAATCAAAGGTAGTTCTGTCTTCCCATGCCATTTCTATAATTCGGTCAATTTCTATAATAGATAGTTGCTTATGCATTACAATTTAAGTTTTTTACGAATTAAAATTTTAGATTTAGTTGTAATAATTAAAATAAAAAACGGATAAGATATATAATTTTATACAGTAAAGCTGCTATTTAAAATCAGGAAGCTCATTGGTTCTAACATAAGGAAAATGAGCAATTTTCTCTAATCCATAATAAGTATTTAATCCTGAAATACCTACGGTATTTGTTATGCTTAGATCAATGTCTTGATCCTCTTTTATTATTTCGTGCGGCAGTATTAAATGTTCAATTTCACCAATTATAAGTGTGGTTCCGTTAAGAGGAATATTAATTTCTTGTTTAAATTGCATTCCTATCTTAAATGTACTTTCTTTAACAAAAGGAGCTTTAAAATTCGGGATATATTCTTCTGTTAGTTTACATACCTCAAACTCTGAAGATTCTCTATCTAATTTTGCAGAGGTATAATGAGCTTTTTTTGCAAACGAACGATGTATGTGGTTTATCGTATAATGCCCATTTTGTATAATGTTTTCGTAAGTGTGTCTAGGTACATCCCCAGTGGGTCTCATTATAAAACCTAAAAGAGCAGGAGAGCTTCCTAGATGTATTACAGAACTAAATATGGCCAGATTAGTTTTTTTATCATTAGAAATAGTGCCAATAAGATTAGCGGGTTTAATACCAGAAACTGCATTTACGATTTTTAAGCGCGTTATGCGATCCATTTCTTCAATCTGCTTTTTCGTATACTGCATGGTTGTTATTTTTTAAGAGCTTCTATGCTTTTTAAAACTGCTTCAGCTTCTGCATATATTTTGTCGCTTTCACTACGATTGATGCTAGATTGTTTATGCCATTCTCCCATCAATTTTTGATATTTTTTTTGAAGAACTTCTTCTTTTGATTTTTTCTTAAATAATCCAAACATATATATAGTTTTTAGAAATTTATTTTAGGTGTTTTGTAATTTTAGAACTCATGGGGTTAGTAGTAGAAAAATAGTAATCTATTAGTTTGCCGTTTTCGTCCACCAGGTATTTCTGAAAGTTCCATTTAACACCAGAGTTTTTTATTCCGTTCTGTTCTTTTTGTGTTAACCAACTATATAATGGATGTTGATTTTTTCCTTTAACATCAATCTTTTCAGTAATTAAAAAAGTAACCCCATAATTTTTTTCACAAAAGGATTGGATTTCAGAAGCATTCCCAGGTTCTTGACTGCCAAACTGATTGCAGGGAGATCCAATAATGACCAGATTATCAGAATAAAGATCATTTAATTTTTGTAAATCTTTATATTGATTCGTAAAACCACATTTAGACGCCACATTAACAAAGAGTATTTTTTTACCTTTAAAAGCAGATAAATCGATTAAAGAATCTTCAATACTGCGTATTTGTATATCATATAGGATAGGGGTTGTTTTTTTATTTTTTGGTTTCGAAGAGTTGAATATTGGTAATTTAGCTTTATCAATGAGTTTCATGTTCTGCATTTTAAATATTAGAGATTACTATTTTAAATTAAAAAACATATAGTAAAAAGATAATTTTTAAATAAAAGTTATTTGTAATACTATGAACTCTAATTTTTGATATAATTTTGTAGTTCTTTTATTTTATCTGGGGTATTGAAAATGCCTCCATAAAAAGAAGTTACAGTTTCAGAGGTGTCGTCTTTTATGCCTCTGGAAGAAACGCATAGATGTTTTGCGTCCATAATAACAGCAACATCTTTTGTATTTAAAGTTAGCATTAATTCTTGAGCAATTTGATTGGTTAATCGTTCTTGTACTTGAGGGCGTTTTGCGAAATATTGTACAAGTCTATTAAGCTTAGATAACCCAATTACCTTCCCAGAAGATATATATGCTACATGTGCTTTTCCTATAATAGGTACAAAATGATGCTCGCAGTTAGAATAAAAGGTGATATTTTTTTCAACCAGCATTTGGTTATATTGATATTTATTATCAAATAATGCGATTTTAGGTTTGTTTTCTGGATGTAATCCAGAAAAAATTTCATCGATATACATTTTAGCCACTCGATTGGGAGTTCCTTTAAGAGAATCATCTGTTAAATCTAAACCCATTACTTCCATTATTTCGCAAAAAAGCTCTGCTATTCTTCTTTTCTTATCAAAATTAGAAATAGTAAAAGCGTCTTCTCTGATAGGAGTTTCTATACTTGTGCCAATATGATTTTCGCCAATATCATCGATAAAAAGAGGGCCTGAATTTGAATCTGTTTTTGGTATTAAGGTTTTTGTTTTTATAGTCATTTGTGCTATAGAATGTTTTGTGAGTATGATTTACAGTTTCCTATGTTAAAAAATGATCCTACTAAAAAGAATACAATGCCTTAATAGGATAGTTACATTTAACTTTACTGTTCAAAGTTACAAAAATGTTTAATTATTTTTATTCATTGTTAAACAAAAATAAATATAGCACTATAGATTTTGTTGATCCTTAATTCATGATATATAATATAGCAATGTTAGATCAACAATCTAAAATATTTTGAGAGGAGCTATTAAGTTAAAAATACAATATGCTTTGTTTTTTTAATTGCTTAAAAAAGCGAAATGCTTAAAAGTTTTTTTGAATCTATCGTTTTGTGCAGAGAAAAAATAATACTCCAAATACCAAAGCGTTATACGCTAGGAATTCCCTTAAGACGTTTTTCTATTTTCTGTTTCTTAGCGGTAAGAAGTTTCATAACATCCATAATCTCTGGATCTTTAGTCTCTTTATAAACTTCGTTTAATGCCAAGATTAGCTCTTTGGCCTCTCTAGAGGCAGCAACCCTGTCACTTGTAGACATATTAATCATTTTTCTGCTTTCGAATTCTAAAGCTCTTTTCATTAATTCCATAATCTGCTTTTTTTTTAAAAATACAAAATACTTAAAAAATATAAGTGTGTATTTAAGCAAAATTAACTATTTTATAGGAATTAACTTCGTTTTTGTTGCATAGAAAATATTTTTGTACCGATAAGATTGTTTTTTTGATGAAAAAACAAGTTTAGCAATAAGGAATAGCCAATTATTTTTTTGCTATTTAAGCTTTAGGTTTTAGAATTTATTTTACGGATCAAATATTATAGAATTATAAAACACTTAATTTTCTGGTAATTTATAAGTTCCTTTTTTGTACATAGAAGAAGCTGTAATAATATGTCCAAGAGCATCTTTTGCGAGTTCGGGATCAACCTGTTTTTCTTTTAAATTCTCATCTCCATTTATTTCAAACTGAACAGGTTCTTTATTAGGTTGCAACACGACCATTTCATTTCCTACTCTAAAAGCATTTGTGGTATGAAATTGCATAATTGCTCTACCAGGTACGTCATCTTTTAAATCAAATAAATTTCTGCCAGGCATTGGGGTTTGCACATCCAAACCAGTAAGATCTAGCAGGGTTGGGGGGATGTCTATTTGGCTGCATAGTTTTTCATAATTTACACCTCCTTCTATACCAGGAGCAATTATAAATGCAGGAATATGAAATTTATGAACAGGAATTAGGTTTTTGCCATAAGTTCTTGTGTTATGATCTGCAATTACAACAAAAACAGTATTGTCATAATACGCCTCTTTTTTTGCCATTTCAAAAAACTTACCAATTGCGTAATCAGCATATTTAATAGCGTTGTTTACTGTATTTTTTTCCTTGTCATAAAGATCAATTCTACCATCAGGAAACTCAAAAGGAGTATGATTAGAAGAAGAGAACATTAAAGAGAAAAATGGAGTGTCCCCGTAAGATTTATAAAGGTCATTTGCTTTTGCTACTAGATCTTCATCAGATACTCCCCACACACCTTTAAATGCATATTCATCTTTCTTGAAATCATTTTCATCAATAATTTTCTTAAATCCATTGCCATTAAAAAAAGATGCCATGTTATCAAAGTTAGAAAGCCCTCCATAGATAAAACTAGTTTCATAGCCTTTTTTACCCAGTACATCTGCCAAAGTAAAAAAACCATTTTGAGCCTTACCTAACTTTACAACACTTCTGCTAGGGGTTGGTAAAAAACCGGTAACAACAGCCTCTATACCTCGAACACTTCTTGTTCCTGTACAATACAGGTTGGTAAACAACATTCCTTCTTTAGAAAGTTTATCTATATTAGGTGTTAATGGTAATCCATTAAGGCAACCTACATATTCTGCCCCTAAGCTTTCTTGTAAAAAGATTACTAAATTATATGGTTTGTCTGTTTTATGCGTACTTTTTTGCTCATGCAATAATGGTATTTCATCATTTGTAAAATCAGAAGAAACAGCACTCATATATTTACGGGTTCTATCTATTGCTTCTTTTTCATCCATTTTACCATACATTTTGGAGCTGTCTTCTTCGTTTTTTAAAGAGTAAATAGCAAATGAAACAGTGTACAAAGAGCTTAATGCTAAACTATTAGTGAATTGGTCTTTAGAAAATATAGCATTACTTGCATTAATAGGTCTAACAGATGTAAGAGAAGATCTTGCTCCCCAAAAAAGTAAAAAACCAATAATAGGAAAAAGTAAGAGTTTAGATGTATAAGATACCTCTTCTCCTAAAGAGAACCAACGTTTGGATTTTTTAAATAAAAATATTGCAGCTAAGATTAAAACTATAAATGCGAGTAGTAGCTGTATCCCAAAACCTTTTACAAGCATATTAGAAACTTCTTTGGGATACAATAAATACTCTACAAATAATCTATTTGGTCTGGTATCGTATTGTAACAGAAACGTAGGAGTTGCAATTTCCATAAATACCAAAAAGAACAAACATATTGCTAAAAAATATCGAATAAACCCATTTAATCTTTTTAGTATTGAATTTGGTAAAAATATAAGCAAAATAGTAGGCAAACTAGCGATATAGGTAAGTAGTATAATATCCATTCGGATACCAATAAAAAAAAGATGCCAAAAATTAGGCGTACCAGTAACTCTCTCCCAAAAGAATAGAGTTAAAAATATTCTGCTTAAGGTAGTAATGGATAAAGCAATAATATAAAACTTTAAAATTGGCTTTAAAAAAGTAGTCTTGCTCAGTAATTCCTTAGGTAATTTCAATAGTATAGTGCTTTAAGTTTTTACTTTATCTGCGGTTAGAATTATAATAAAAAAGGTCTACGTTGTTAAAATACTAGTTTCTATGTTTGCTTCTAATAGTACTTATACAACTTTATAATTAAGGCATGATAACTAAATATTATTAAACCATAAAGATAATCTTAAGAAATGAAATTAACTACTTTTAAAGTAAATTTGGTTTTATGTAAAAAACTATTTATTATTACCATAAAATGGCAAGTTTGGTATTATAATACTAACAATTACAAATTAAAATTTATTTTAGATTCCCGCAGTATATTTACGTCACCCATTTAATTGATTCTATTTGAAAGTTTATTAGATAGCTTGGTTTGTAGGAAATAAAAGTCAAGTATAGGCTAAAGTGTATAATTTTGAGATAGGTACAATGAGATACTGTATAATATATATATATTAAATTAAGCAAGTATTTTAGTGAAACACATTCATTTTATCATAAACCCTATTGCAGGCTCTAGTAATAATGTTTTTACTGGAGATACTTTGCATACCTATTTTGAAGAGGACAGGTATAAGTTGACTATAAAATTGTCTGATCATAAAAAGCATGCAATAGAATTAACGAAACAGTCTATAAATGAAGGTGCAGCTATTATAGTAGCCTGTGGTGGGGATGGAACAGTTAATGAAGTGGCATCTTGTATTGTAGGGACCTCGATTAAATTAGGGATTATACCAACAGGCTCAGGAAATGGGCTGGCTTCTAACCTTAATATACCTAAAACTGTAGAAAAGGCAGTAGCATTAATAAAACAAGGAAATATTACAAAAATAGATGTAGGTACAATTAACGAACATTATTTTTTTAGTAATACTGGAGTTGGTTTTGATGCAAATGTGATTAAAAATTACGAAGCTTCAAATGAGCGAACATTATATAATTATATAAAAGCCTCTTTAAAATCATTTAGAGAACTTAATAGACAAGAAGAAATTAAAATTAATATGGATAATAAAACCATATTGGTAAATCCATTTATGATTTTTGTGTCTAACTCAAATGAATTAGGCTATAAGATAAGTTTAACACCAAAGGCTTCTTTACAAGATGGTTTGCTGGATGCTATTATTGTTCCTAAAATAAGTAAATTAAAAGTTATTCTGTTTGGTGCTTTAATGCTTTTTAAAAAACATCAAGTTCTTAAAGAAACACAAATATCCCAAACAAAAAGCATGCATCTTTTAAGAGAAAAAGGCAGTGTTTTTGAGGCGCAGATTGATGGAGAGTTATATCAAATTGAAGAAGAGAAGATCACCATTTCCTTAAAAGAAAAATCTCTTAATGTAATTACCTAAAGTATTAGAATTAGAAAAAAAAAGGAATAGAAGTTTTCGTTATTTTTATAGAAAAAGAAACAAAATATAGATCTCCTGATCTTAACCGATACAGAGTGGTAGCTTATAAAAGATGGAGTATACCGATTTCAGTATTTATACTTACTATAATTGGGGTGGCAGTGTCTTCTATGAAAAGACGTGGAGGAATAGGGATTAATTTGACACTAGGAATTGCCTTGACTTTTGGTTCTATTTTTATAGATAAAGTTTTGGGTACTTTGGCAGTACAGGCTGATTTTGAACCTTGGGTAGTAGTATGGCTTCTTAATATTGTACTCGGTTTCCTTGCAGCACATTTACTTCTGGTGGCAAACAATAAAATGCACATTTATTTTAAAAGCTTTTGTGCTCTGTCTGGATAATTATTCTTTCTGGCTTACTTTCCTTAATAGTAATTTCCTATAGATTTAAAAACACAGTATCTTTTCATTAATCGATAGCGAGTGGTTAAATTCATTTAATATTTTTAACATTGGGTTTACGATTTATCATTAGTATAGTAATGATTAGATAATGTTTAAAATTTACAAATATTGAAATTTATGCACAATTTTGACCAATAAATTTAGTATTAGTAAAATTTTAAACGTAACAAATGAAAAGTTCATTAACACTTTTTTCAGTACTATTTTACTTTTTTTCTATTGTAGTCAGCAGTCAGGAATCTAGTATCAAGGGAATAATTACAGATGGTCAAACTCCGCTTCCGGGAGCAAATATTATGCTTCAGGAGGCTCAAAAAGGAGTAGTCACAGATTTTGATGGTAATTTTGAAATAACAAGTATACCAGGAGGGCAATACAATGTTGCTATCTCTTATCTTGGTTTTGAAGATAAGGTTATTTCAATTACAGTAAACTCTGGTGAAATTAAAAATTTAGGAAGCATTGCATTAATAGCTTCTGCAGAAGCTCTGGATGAGGTGGTGGTAACTGCTTTAGGCATAGAGAAAGAAAAAAAACGATTAGGCTATGCAGTACAGGAAGTACAAGGAGATCAATTCACAACTGCAAGAGAAACTAACGTTACTAACTCTTTAGCAGGTCGTGCTGCTGGGGTGCAAATAACAGGAGGAGGATCTGGTGTAGGTTCTACCTCATTAATTACAATACGGGGAGAAGGCTCTCTTATACCAGGAAACAACTCTCCTTTGTTTGTAGTAGATGGTATACCTATAAGCAACCGCACAGTAAGTAACAGTGCAGAAGGCAATATGGAAACAGATTTTGGTAACGGAGCACAGGATATAAATCCTGACGATATTAAATCTATGTCTATTCTTAAAGGACCAAATGCAACAGCACTTTATGGATCGAGAGGGTTAAATGGAGTAATTTTAATTACTACAAAATCAGGAGAAAAATCAAAAGGATTAGGAGTTAGTTTTACGCAAAATGTAACTTTTGAGAACGCATTAAGAATACCAAAATATCAAAATCAATACGGACAAGGAGCTGGAGGAGAATTTGAATTTTTAGACGGTTTTGGAGGAGGAACAAACGATAATATCGATGAGAGTTGGGGTCCTCGATTAAATGGTCAGTTAATAGCGCAACACGATAGTCCTACTACCAGTGGTTTTAGAGCAGGGGATTTTGCCAGACGACCAAGAAATGCAGATGGTAGCTTTGCAGACCAAATCATTCCTACACCCTGGAAATCTAACTCTGGTAATATCGAAGACTTTTTTAAAACAGGATCTACATTAACAACTAATGTAGCCTTAACTGGTGGTAATGAGAATGGCAATGTAAGACTTTCATTAACTAATTTAAAAAGTGAAGGAATCTTACCAAATACAGACTACGACAGAAGAACCTATGCTTTAAATGGATCTTATAACCTGTCCAAGTGGTTAAAAATATCTTCTTCAGTTAACTATGTGAACAGTAAAAGTGATAACAGACCCAATAACTCTTATGGTACAGAAAACATAATGTATTTATGGGTGTGGTTTGGTCGACAAATTAACATGAATTCCCTAAGGGATTACTGGCAACCAGGATTAGAAGGTAGACAACAGTTTAACTATAATTATAACTGGCACGATAATCCTTTTTTTACCTTAAATGAAAACACAAACGGATTTGACAAAAACAGAATCTTTGGTAATGCCAGAGCAGATATGCAGATAACCAAAGATCTCTCTCTTATGTTGCGCACAGGGGTAGATTACTTTAACGAATTAAGAGTAAGTAAACGAGCCTACAGTACACAACGATTTGCAAAAGGGCAGTATCGAGAGGATGATATCTTTTTTAAAGAACAAAATACAGATTTCCTATTGCAATACAATAAATCACTTAATGATGACTTTAGCATAGGCTTATCCTTTGGGGGTAACCTTAGAGAAGAGGAAAATCGGTATAAAAGAATTAGCGCAAACTCCCTTTCTGTACCAGGGATATATAATTTTGAAAATGCAGCCGAGCCATTGGCAAAAACACAATTTAACGACAAACGTAAGATTAACTCACTATATGCCTTCGCAAATCTTGCGTACAAAAACTTCCTCTTTTTAGATATAACAGGAAGAAATGATTGGTCCAGTACTTTGCCAAAGAATAGTAATTCATACTTCTACCCATCTGTAGGACTTAGTGCAATAGTATCTGATATGATAGAAATGCCAGAGGTTTTTTCTTTTGTAAAACTTCGAGGAGGTTGGGCAGTTGTAGGTAATGATACAGATCCATACTCGTTAAAAAACACGTTTTCATTTAGTGAGCCTTTTGGAAGTTATCAAAGGGTAAATGCGTCGGATATTTTAAGAAACGAAAACCTAAAGCCAGAAGAAGCTACCTCAGTAGAATTTGGTACAGATCTTCGATTTTTTAATAATCGTTTAGGGTTGGATGTCACTTATTATAAATCTACCGTAAAAAACCAAATCCTAAAATTACCAGTATCTAATACTTCTGGGTTTAAATCAAGAATCATCAATGCTGGCGAAATTGAAAACACAGGTATCGAAGTAGTATTAAATGCTAAACCAATAAAAACAACAGGAGGGTTTACATGGGATACCAATATTAACTTTACCAGTGCCCGCGGTAAAGTAAAATCATTAATTGATGATTTAGATACGTACGAGATCTCATCTAACTATGTAAATGTTTTAGCAAAGGTCGGAGGAAGAATGGGAGATATTTATGGTACTGGTTTTGTAACGGTTGATGATCCTAACAGTGCGTTTTTTGGACAAGTAGTTCATAATGAAGATGGATTTTCGGTACGGGATCCTAATGTGAAAAAACTAGGGAATTATAACCCCGATTTTACAGTAGGTTGGCAAAATACGTTTACCTACAAAGGATTTAATCTTGGATTCTTATTCGATTGGAGACAAGGAGGAGAAATAATGTCCAGAACCACCTTGATTGGGGGCACCTCTGGTATGATGGATTTTACAGCACAAGGCAGAGAGTCAGGAATTATCTCACAAGGAGTAATACAAAATGCAGATGGTAGTTATAGAAACAATGATGTTGTATTATCTGGTCGGGATTATTACTGGTGGCGTTATAATCGAAATAATGAAGAGATAGGAATATTTGATGCCTCTTTTCTAAAACTTCGCGAAGTACGTCTGGGATATAATTTTCCAAATAGTATTCTTAAGAAAACTTTTATACAAAGTTTGTCTCTATCTATAGTTGGTAGAAATCTGGCACTATGGACAGAGAACCCTCATTTTGATCCTGAAACTATCTCTTTTAATGGTGGCAATATTGTACCAGGAGTAGAAGACATGGCATTACCAAGCTCTCGAAGCTATGGGTTAAATCTAAATGTAACTTTTTAAAGTAAAAAAAGATGAAAAAATATATAGTAGCAGGAATAATGATATGTATAACAATACTATCCTGTACCAATGATTTTGAAGAAACAAACACAAATCTTAATGAACCAGAAACAGTAAGTCCGGATCTTCTGTTGTCTGGCATAATATCTACGGTAGCAAATAGAGCAGTGCAATCCGGATGGGATGGAGGCAACATTGTAGGACAATTAACTGCAAAAATTAACTTTACTGGTTTTGACCGTTATGAGTGGGGATCAGAATCTGGTTTATGGGATGAATATTATGGTATTCTTCCAGAAATAGATATTGTTTTAAAATCTTCTGTAGAAGAAGAAACTAAAAACACTACGTACGAAGGAATAGCTTTAGTATTAAGGTCTTATGTGTTTTCTGTTTTAACAGACAATTGGGGGAATATTCCTTTTACCGAAGCATTACAAGGTACAGAAGGTAATTTCAATCCAAAATATGATAAACAAGAACTTATTTATAAAACTATCCTTCAGGATCTTAAAAAAGCATCAGAATTATTAGCATTAGGAGAACCTATTCGTATTGCAGGAACTTTAAACGGAGGAGATATTTTATACGAAGGAGATACCGAAAAATGGCTGAAGTTTGCAAATTCTCTAAGGCTGCGATATTTGCTAAGAATCTCGAATAAAGTAGATGTATCTTCAGAGATGAAGCAGATAGTAGACAGTGGTATGTTTATAAAAACCAACCAAGAAAATGCTGCGATGACCTATCCGGCAACTACACAAACAGATTCCTGGCCAATAAGCACTAGCAGAATAGGTAGTTTTGATGAGCACAGGCTTAGTCAGACCAGCGAAACCATATTAAAACAATTTAATGATGATCGTTTGTTTTCATGGTTTCAACCAACCGATAATCCAGACGATGACCTCAATTTATATGTTGGATTAACTAATGGTTTAAGTGAAGACAATGCTTCCACTTTTAATGGGGGAGCAAAAAATGTATCCAGATTAAACCAATCGTTCTTTTATGACTCTCCAAACAAAGTAAAAGCAGCGATAATACAAGCTGCTGAGGTACACTTTATTTTGTCAGAAGCTGTACAACGAGGTTGGATAGCAGGCGATGCAAAGACTTTTTATGAAGAAGGAGTACGATTATCCTTTGCCTATTGGGGATCCAATCAGGATGTTAATGCCTATCTTTTACAACCGGGAGTAGTATATGATGGTACACTTGAAACCATAATAACACAAAAATGGCTGGCTTCTTTTTTGGTTGGGTATGAAGGATGGTATGATTTTAGAAGAACAGGACTACCATCATTTATTACCCCGGGACCAGATAATGTAAACAATGATGAGATACCTGTGCGTTTTCTGTATCCAGATAGCGAGCAGACTTTAAATAGTCAAAATTACGAACAAGCAGTTTCAGAAATAGGAGGAAATACCATTAATGCAAAAGGTTGGTGGGAAAACTAATTCCTGTGGAATCAATTATAGAACAAAAAAGATGAAACAAAATATAATATATAGTATACTTTTTGCTTTACTACTTTTTGCTAGTAAAGGGAAAGCACAAGAAAAAAGTGCAACTAAAGTCATTTGGATCACTTTAGATGGATTACGTTGGCAGGAACTGTACTCTGGAGCAGACTCCCTATTGGTAGCAAATAAAACCTATGTAAAAGATACTACAAAATTGAAATCTGATTTTTGGAGATCCAATCCAAAAGACAGAAGAGAAGCCTTATTGCCATTTTTCTGGAAAAACATAAGTAAAATGGGGCAATTGCATGGTAACAGAAATCTAGGGAGTAAAGTAGATCTAACCAATACCATGTGGTTTTCGTACCCTGGGTATAATGAAATCTTAACAGGAGTTGCCGATGATAAAAACATCCATAGCAACGATAAAATAAATAATCCTAATAAAACAGTATTAGAGATAATCCATGAAATGCCAGAGTATAAAGGAAAAGTAGCTGCTTTTGGTAGTTGGGATGTTTTTCCGTTTATTGTAAATGAAGAGCGATCTCAAGTTCCTGTTAATGCAGGTTTTGAGGCTGCAAAAGGTGCCGATCTAAGTGAAAGAGAAGTGTTTTTAAATCAATTGCAAGAACAAATACCAAGCCCTTGGAGTTCCGTTAGATTAGATGCTTTTACCCATCATTATGCGTTAGAATATATGAAAAAAGCACATCCCGAACTGGTGTATATTGCGTATGGAGAAACCGATGATTTTGCACACGATGGAGATTATGAAGCCTATCTGAATGCAGCACATAATACGGATAATCTGATTAAAGAATTATGGGAGTTTACACAACAGGATTCTTTTTATAAAGATAATACTGTATTTATCATTTCTACAGATCATGGACGAGGAACCAATCCTTTAGATACCTGGAAAAGCCATGGTAAAAAAGTAAAAGGAGCAGGACAAGTATGGATAGTAGCCTTTGGAAAAGGAATAACCCCTATAGGAGAAGTAAGTACAGAAGAGCAGTTATATAGTAATCAAATAGCTGCTACAGTTTCTGCAATAATAGGTAAAAAATACCCTGTAGAAAAAGCAGGAAAAGTTATAGATGTTATAGTGCCTCTAAAAAAGTAATTGCATCTATATACAGTAAGGTAAAAAACGACCAGTTTATTTAAATTGGTCGTTTTTTTATGAAATAGGATAATTATACAATGTTTATTATCATAGTGGTAGTTTTATTTTTTTAAGTTTGTTAAAAAAAGATTGATGACGCACCGATTCAAAGGGTATCATGGAACAAGTGTTAATTCGGCTAAAGAAATTATTGCTTCTAATTATAAAAGATCAATAGGAGATAAGGAGTGGCTAGGAAATGGAGTTTACTTTTTTATAGAAGGTATAAGTTCTAAACCTGAAGAGCAAGCAAAAAAATGGGCAATAGTTCAGGCTTGGGACAATTTGAATCATACTGATAAGTACAAAAAGTATTGTGTAATAAAATCAATAATTGAAGTAAATGAAGATAATTTATTGGATTTGACAAAAGAAGAAGGAGTTGAAATAATAAATTATTTTCTTGAATGTTTTGAAAATAAGATCAATAAACTTAACAAAAAATTAGATTTTTTGGATGGATTACTAATTAATTTAGCAAGAGGAGAAGGTATTTTACCTATTGACGTTGTAAAAGGAAATTTTTACATTAAATTTGCTAAAGAAAGAATTAAGCGAATTAACTTAAGAACTCCTAATTGTACAATTTGTACAGTTTTTGAACCAGATACTAATATAGTAGACACAAATATTGTTTTTACAGGAGATATAAAAGATGAAACTAAATAAAGACATAAAAGCAAAAATTGACAATTATTTTCAGAATATTACTGCAGAAGAACTTTATGAAGTGGCTGTCAGTAAATATGGCTTTGAAATAAATATAGATTTGGATATCGATAATCAGTCTTTTGAAGTTATTGAGCAGATTTTTTATACATCAAGTATAGATAATAGTATAGATTCAAATACTCAGGATTCAATGGCATTAGCGGCATAATATGAAAATTCAATTAGAAAATTGGAAAGTGTTAAATTTGAATTTTTCTGCTACTCCAGAGGAAAATAAAAAAGAAAATTCATTTGATCTTAGTACAGTACATTTTTTTCCAGAAGATAATCCAAAATTGTTCAAGATCAGTTTTGAAATTGAAGTAAGAGATAAAAGATTTGACTTAAATATTGAATCTGTATTTATTTTTAAATTAGATAATAATATTACTGAGGAATTTAAACTTTCAGATTTTCCTAAAATTAACGCTCCCGCAATAGCTTTTCCATATTTAAGAGCATACATTTCAAACTTAACATTACAATCAGGATACGAATCTGTTATTCTGCCTTCAATTAATTTTGTAAATCTATCCAAAGAAAGAGAGGATATTTAAATCAATTTCTAAGTTGTTATTAACACCTTTTCTATAGAATAAGTATTCTTTTTAGATACCAAATATATTTACTAAAATCAGTCCTTTTTGTTTTAAATTAAGAGGTTAAGAATCATTTTATGAGGTATTACTATTTTGAAAATTTAATATTTACCTCTATTATATTTTGAAAACTATAGCAATTTAAAGCTTTTATTACAAACTCATATCAATAACATAAAATCTTCACCACGTCTTTTTTTATCCAGTTCTCGTCATTTTATTAATTCTGTTGCTCCGTAGTTTTGTATTAAACTTATTTAGATTAAATATAAATAAAATGCTATCGGAAACCCAACTTACTCTAAAACCTAACCTTGCGGTTGATTATCTTTTTGATGCTCATTCTAAGTATGAGTACGAAGAATATATACAAAAAACAGTTCAATATATTAAAACCTTTTTGGATAAGGATACCTTCTATAGTGGAGAATCAGCAAAACAACTAAAATCCCGTAAAAAAGGAATTTCTGTAAGCTCTTCGACTAATATAACACTAGAGGAAGCACTGCAAGAAATCAAAGATGTCTTTTTAGACCATGCAATTTCATTTCATCATCCACATTATGTAGCACACCTTAACTGTCCTGTTCTGTTACCAGCATTAGTAGGAGATTTAATAGCCTCATCGGTAAATACCGCTGTAGAAACCTGGGACCAGAGTACTTCTGCAACCTTGATTGAACAAGAAATTATTCGTTGGATTTGCAACGAAATGAACTTACCCTCACAAGCAGACGGAGTTTTTACCAGCGGGGGAACACAATCTAATTTCAAAGCCCTTTTAATGGCAAGAGATCATTATGCGTTTACCCATTATGGTATCAACCTAAAGGAAAACGGCTGGTCTGATGAGGTAAGTAAGTTTCGTATTTTTTGTTCCGATAAAGCACATTTTAGTATTAAAAAGAATGCGGCTTTGCTAGGTATGGGATATGATTCTGTAATACCAGTACCTACCGATGATAAAATGAAAATGCAGGCAGATGCATTGGTGCAAGCTATAGAAAAAGAAAAACAACAAGGTAACATCCCTATTGCTATTGTTGGTACCGCAGGAACCACAGATTTTGGAAGTTTTGATCCATTAGATACTATGGCAAAAATAGCAAAAGAATACGATATCTGGTTTCATGTAGACGGCGCATATGGAGGGTGTTATGTATTAACCGATACCCATAAACAGGTATTAAAAGGAATAGAAAAAGCAGATTCTGTAACTATCGATTTTCATAAAACATTATTTCAACCTGTATGTTCCAGCGCTTTTTTGGTAAGAGATGCTACCCATTTTAAATACATATCGTACTACGCCGATTATTTAAATCCTTTAGAAAATAAGGATGAAGAATATCCTAATCTTATAGAAAAATCTATTCAAACTACCCGAAGATTTGATGCTTTAAAATTATGGTTTACTTTAAAGGTTACCGGAGCTAAAACTCTGGGTTCTTTTCTAGAAAAAGTACATTATCTGGCATTAGAAGGGTATGATATTATCAAAGATGATATTTATTTTGAAGTTGCCCACCAACCAGAACTCAGCACGCTGGTGTTTCGGTTTAAAATACCGGGAGTAGAAGATAATACGGTGTTAGATATGATAAATATGCACATTAAAAATACCTTATTTAAATCCGGAAAAGCTTCTGTTGCCAGTACAAAATTACAAGGTAAAACATATTTAAAATTTACCCTGTTAAATCCACGATCTACAAAACAAGATCTGATAGAGGTTATTAAAATGATTAAAGAACAAGGACTAGCCTATACTGCAAATAATTAAAACAAAATAAAGATGAATACTAAAGATAAGATAATAGATTTTGTAGCAGTAGGCATAGGCCCCTTTAATCTCGGTTTAGCATGTTTAACAAATCCCATTAATGGCTTAGAAGGTGTTTTTTTAGATAAAAACTCAAAATTTGATTGGCACCCTGGTATGCTATTGCAAGATACCACATTACAAATCCCATTTATGGCAGATTTGGTTACTCTTGCAGATCCTACCAGTCCTTTTAGCTTTTTAAACTACATCAAAAAACAAGGGCGAATGTATTCTTTTTATATAAAAGAAAACTTTTTGTTGCTTCGTAACGAGTACAACCAATATTGCCAGTGGGTAATAGGGCAATTACCTAATCTGTTTTTTAATACCAAAGTAACTCATATTCAGTATAACGAAGAAGAGAAGTATTACGTAGTTACCTCACAATGCACAAAAACAGAAGAATTAAAAATCTATAAAGCAAAAAAACTGGTTTTAGGAACAGGAACACAACCTATTGTGCCAGATTGTTGTAAACACTTAAAAGGAAAAGCAATTCATTCCTCGTCTTACCTTCATCATAAAGCGGCACTACAAAGCAAAAAATCTATTACCGTATTAGGTAGCGGACAAAGTGCTGCAGAGATATTTTATGACCTGTTGCAGGATATAGATACCAAAGGATATCAATTAAATTGGATTACCAGATCCCCGCGTTTTTTTCCATTAGAGTATTCTAAATTAACTTTAGAAATGACCTCTCCAGAATATGTAGATTACTTTTATAATCTGCCAGCATCCAAAAGAGATCACTTGATTAAAAATCAAAAACACCTGTTTAAAGGGATTAATCAGGATCTTATTGCGAGTATTTTTGATATGATCTATACAAAGCAATTAACCAATACGGTTAATATTAAATTGCGTACCAACTCAGAACTAACTTCGGCAAAATACGATGAATCCCAACAAGAATTTGCATTAGAGTTACATCAAATAGAGCAAGACAAAAGATACAGACATCAAACAGAAGGATTAGTGCTGGCAACCGGATATGCGTATCACAAACCTGAATGTATAGAAGGGATTACAGATCAAATCCTTTGGGATGATAAAGATCGGTATGCAGTACATCGCAATTATAGTATTGATAAAAGAGCGCAAGATATTTTTGTGCAAAATGCCGAATTGCACACGCATGGGTTTGTAACTCCAGATCTGGGCATGGCTTGTTATCGCAACTCTTTTATTATTAAAGAACTAACAGGAAAAGAGTATTACCCAATAGAAAAACGCATTGCTTTTCAGCAATTTGAAGTAACTGAAGAAGAGGAAATTAGTATTGAAAAGACTTTAATTTCTTAAAAGAGGTTGTCTATTAAGTCGACTCAAATCCAAATTGTTAGCCTGAACATGTACCACTGTTTAGTCAAAATAACATATTTGGGTGTTACATTGAGCTTGTCGAAATGTAATTAAAAACATCAATTTTACCAGACTTCGACAAGCTCAGTCTGACAAGCTCAGTTCTCTTTTTAGACAACCTCATAATCATAAAGCTAGCATGAACCTTAAAAGTATTCTAATACTAATGACTTTGGTAGCAGTAGTAAGTGACTATCTGCTACACCCCTTTTATCCACAATTTTTTGAAACCCGTTTTGGCGTTACAGACCCCGAATATGTAGGATATTATTTTGCTGCAATTTGTTTTATGGTCATGATTGCATTTCCATTTTGGGCTTATGTATCCAAAAAAATAGCAGAGCTTCGTATTTTGATATACACACAAGCTGTAGCAGGTATATTAGCATTGTTTTGCTATGCTACAGATTCGTATATAAACTTCTGGATACTATCGCTTGTAATGGTGCTTTTTAAAGGCAGCTACCTATTGGTTTATCCCTATATCTTAAAAGTAATCACCCCAAAAGAACACACATCTACCATAGGTTTATTATCGGTGGTAGTACATTTAGGAGGGATTTTAGGAGCAGTACTAGGAGGGCTTACCGTAGATCTGGTAGATGCAAGTTATATCTTTTTGATTATGGCAATGGGAGATTTTATACAGATGGGAATAAGTGCTTATGTATTAGCGAGTAAAAAATACGACACTAAAAAAATAGAAGAAATAGAAACTACTCACGAGCACAAAAATAAAGGCATCCCCAAAGGCTTTATTTTAAAGATTGGGATAGTAACCATGATCTTATATTTTAGTGATTTTCTTATTCGCCCTTTTTTCTCTATGTATTGGGAAACCCTTTCTGGGTATACCGATAAACTAATTTCAGGAACCATTTATGCCATTCCAGGCTTTGTAGCATTATTAGCCCTTTGGATCAACTCAAAAAGAAAGCAAAAAAACGGATACCAAGGTATTCTGGGCGCGTTATTTTTAGGAATAATAGGATTGTTGCTTCAAGGAATACCCGTTGGTGCGATAGTAATCATAGGAAGAATCATTTACGGATGGGCTATTTTTCAGGGAGTAGTGCGGTTTGATGTACTATTATTTGCATATAGTACTCCAGAAAACTATGCTACAGACTATAGTAAAGTACATTTTTTTCAGAATTTGGGGGTATTACTCGCGTCTTTTTCAGTAGGTATTTTGGTAGACCATCATGGATTACAAATTCCATTTACCGTATCGCTTATAGGTTTCTTGGTAACATTAGGAATTTACTACGTGCTGTTTCGTACTGTATTTATCCAAAAAACAAAACAACTAGCAAAAACGTAACTATTTGATATGCCAGTTCAAGAACATACTAATACTATAAATTCTTTAAAAAGCAGATTTGAGTTTACCTCCTCTTATCCGGGTTTTGGGGATATTCATATACGACATTTTAAGGTTCAAAAAGATAGTGAAGTACTACATGATTGGGTAAATCGCGAGTATGCCATATTTTGGGGGATGCAACAATCTACTTTACAAAATGTAAAAGAGGAATACACCAAGCTATTAGAACCCGATCATTACGATATTTTTGTAGGAGAGTATAAACAACAGCCCGTTTTTATACTAGAAAGATACCACCCACAACAAGATTTGGTAGGAAAACATTATCCCGCCAAAGACACAGATTGTGGGATACATATTATCGTTGCACCACCCACAACAAAAGGTAAGATCCCCGATTTTACATGGTATATGTTTGATACTATTATGAATTTTGTTTTTCAAGATAAAAACATACACAGAATAGTTGTCGAGCCAGATATACGAAATAAAAAGATGTTTGCAATATGTCAACGAGTAGGGTTTGAGCTAGACGTTATAGTCGAACTCCCCCATAAAACTGCGCAATTAGCCTTTTTAACCAGAAAAAAACACCAACAACTTAAAATAATTCCACAAATAAATAAACGAAGTGCTATGAACACCTTAGATAATGCCGTTTCGCCTCAGCAATCCGTAGCCCACATGCAACCTCAGTTATGGGATAAAGTAAATACATTGCTTATTAAAAAAGCAATTTGCGAATTTAGCCACGAATTACTTATCCAGCCTGAAATCTTAAAAAATAAAGAAGAAGGATGGAATAGTTATGCCTTAAAAACAGATAATCCTAACATTCAATATGAATTTGAGGCAAAACCATTAGCATTACAACATTTATGGATTAACGAGGCGACCATTAAAAAATATAAGGATGGAGAGACGGTTCGACTAGATGCTATTTTGTTTATTAAAGAGTTTAGAAAGCAATTAGGTATACAAGATAGCGCAATGCCAGTGTATTTAGAAGAAATAGTAAGTACTCTTTATGGTAGCGCTTTTAAACACCAAAAAGGAAACCCGGTATCTGCCGATTTAGTATCTGCCGATTTTCAGACCATAGAACAATCTATGATGGAGGGACACCCTGGTTTTGTAGCTAATAATGGTAGAATAGGGTTTGATAGTAGTGATTATCGATCCTATGCACCAGAGGCAGGAAACTCTTTTAGTTTGATCTGGCTGGCAGGGCATAAGAGCAATGCAGTATATGCCGCTATCGAAGATTTACCTTATGAGGTGTTGCTACAGCAAGAATTAGATCCAGATACCATTTCGGCATTTAATACCATAATCAAAAACAAAGGTTTGGATCCTAAAGAGTATTACTTTATACCCATGCACCCTTGGCAATGGTTCAATAAACTAGCCAATATTTTTTCTCCAGAAATAGCCAAAGGCACTCTAATTTGTCTTGGGTATGGTCCAGACCAATATCTTGCCCAGCAGTCTATTAGAACACTATTTAATATTTCTAATCCAACTAAGTTTTATACCAAAACAGCACTCTCTATTTTAAACATGGGATTTATGAGGGGGCTGCCATTATATTATCTGGGAACTGCTCCAAAAATGGCAATTTGGTTAGAAAACCTATTGTATAAAGACCCTTATATTAAGGAAACAGGATTTAGAATGTTGGGAGAAATAGGTTCGGTTAGTTATGTAAACCCTTATTTCGAAGAATTTGGACCCCATAACGACTACAACAAAATGTTGGCATCTTTATGGCGAGAAAGCCCGATGTCAGCAGTAACAGAAGGACAAACCCCAATGACGATGGCTGCCTTTTTGCATATAGATCATACAGGAGTAGCATTTTTACCTAAAATTATAGAAGCCTCTGGAGTATCTACCGCAGATTGGTTGCGTAACTATCTTAAAGCATATCTAAGCCCGTTATTACATTGTTTTTATCATTTTGATTTAGTGTTTATGCCACATGGCGAAAACATTATTATGGTATTAGAAAATAATATTCCGGTAAAAGCATTGCTTAAAGATATTACCGAAGAAGCCTGCATTTTAAGTCCAGAAGTAGAATTGCCAGAATATTTAAAACGAATGTACGCCCCAGTACCAGAGGATGTTAAGTTGCTATCGGTTTTTACAGATATTTTTGATGGATTCTTTCGATTTATGTCTGCTATTTTGGTAGAACATGCAGGATATCCCGAAGAAAATTTTTGGGAGTTGGTAGCAGAAAATATTCAGGAATATCAAGAGCGATACCCACAATACGAAGCGAAGTTTACGCAATACGATTTATTTGCACCAGATTTTCATTTATCCTGTCTTAATCGATTACAGTTAAATAACCATAAACAAATGATCGATTTAGACGATCCTGTTGCATTATTACAGTTTGCAGGAAAATTACAAAACCCTGTCGCCGCTTTTAAAAGAGAAAAATCTGGTTTTACTATATAAAAACCAATGTTGTTTAGTTAAGCTTTTAGTTGTCTGTCTGAACCTGTCGAAGACATTAGAATACGTAATTAAAAAACACTTCGATAAGCTCCCTGTGACAAGGAATTTTGAATATATACTTAACTAAACGACATGGATATAAAAACATTTGTTTATGAATACTACTGTGATACCCCAAAATATTATTTTTTCTAAAAATATTCAAGGGCTTGGAGACATACAAATACGACCTTTTTCAATAAAAAAAGATAGTACAACCATTTATGATTGGGTTACAAAACCTTATGCTACCTACTGGGGGATGCAAGAGCATACTTTGGATCAAGTTAAACAAACCTATCAAGAAATAGTAGAATCGCCCGATCATGATGCCTTTATAGGAGTGCTAAATGAGCAACCCATTTTTTTAATGGAGCGCTATAATCCTTCAAAAGATATAATAGCAAAACATTATGAAGTTAAAAAAGGAGATTGCGGAATGCATATTTTGGTGAGACCTGCAGAAAAAAAGATTCCAAATTTTACCTGGTATATATTCTCTACTATTATGGAATTTCTTTTTCATAATCCAAAAACAGAACGTATTGTAGTAGAGCCAGATGTACGAAACGAAAAGATACATACCCTTAATAAAAGAGCAGGTTTTCAATACCTAAAAGAAATAAATCTACCCCATAAAAAAGCAGCACTGGCATTTTGTACCAGAAAAGCATACGAAAAAGCACTTGTACAAGAAGCAAATAAAAGTGCGAACCAAAATTAAGACCGATGATTACGATAGATAGACCCATTAAAACAGAAACAAACCTTACCCACCTTCAACCCAAAATTTGGAATACAGTAAATCTGGCATTAGTAAAAAAAGCCATTAGCGAATTTGCGCACGAACTATTAATAGAACCAAAACCACAATACCAGGAAAAAGATTGGACCTATTACCATCTATCAACCGATATTTCTGAGATACTGTATTCGTTTAAATCTAAAAAACGAAAACTAGATCATTGGCACATCGATGAAGCTACGTTAATAAAAAAGCAAAACGGAATACAGGTACCAGTAGATGCTATGGACTTTATTATCGAGTTTAAAGATATTTTGGGGATTCCGGAAGATATGTTGCCAACTTATTTAGAAGAAATTACCAGTACCTTATCTGGTGCAGCATATAAATTTCAACACAAAAGATTAAGCGCTTCAGAATTAGTAAACGGTAGTTTTCAAGTCATAGAACATGCCATGACAGAGGGGCATCCTTGTTTTGTAGCCAATAATGGTAGAATTGGCTTTGATGCCGAAGATTATGGTAAATATGCTCCAGAAAGCGATACTACCTTTCCGATTATTTGGTTGGCAGGACATAAAAGCAAAGCAACATTTACTTGTGTTAAAGGATTTGAATATAAATCTTTAATGCGACGAGAACTAGGAGTATCGAGTATTGTTCAATTTAATAACAGATTAGAAACTTTAGGGTTGGATATAGAATCTTATATTTTTATACCAGTACACCCCTGGCAATGGCACAATAAGATCATTCAAATTTTTGCAAAAGAAATAGCAAACAGAGATCTTGTTTTTTTAGGAGAAGGAGAAGACCACTATTCCGCACAGCAATCTATACGAACGCTATATAATAAAACCAATCCCCATAAACTATACACTAAAACGGCACTTTCTATTTTAAATATGGGATTTATGAGAGGGTTGTCTCCATATTATATGCAAAGTACCCCGCATATCACCTCTTGGATAACCGAACTTTTAGAAAAAGACCCGTATCTAGCTAAAACAGATTTTACCATGCTGGGAGAAGTTGCTACGGTAGGATATCGAAATTTTAGTTACGAGGCTTTAGGTAAGGCAAGTGCATATAATAAAATGCTTTCGGCATTATGGAGAGAATCCCCGATGTCTAAAATTAAAGAAAAGCAGCAGGTAATGACCATGGCAGCATTTTTACATATAGATGCGTATGGTAATTCGTTGTTAGCAGAACTCATAAAATCCTCCCCCTTAGATACGACCAGTTGGTTGCAAAAATATTTGTATTGCTATCTAAGCCCCTTGATACACTGTTTTTATACCTACGAAATGGTTTTTATGCCCCATGGCGAAAACCTGATTATAGTTATGGAAAACCATACCCCGGTAAAAATATTGATGAAAGATATTACTGAAGAAGTGATTGTTTTTAATCCAGATATGGAGCTGCCAGCAGAAGTAAAACGATTGTATACCGAGACTACAGATACGATGAAGATCCTTACCATTTTTACAGATGTATTTGATTGCTTTTTTAGGTTCATGGCAGATATACTGGCAGAACACGGCGATTATCCAGAAGAATCATTTTGGAAACTGGTTGCAGAATGTGTACATACTTACCAAAAAGAACATCCCGAATTAAAAGAGAAATTTTTAAGATACGACCTTTTTAAGCCAGAATTTGATCGTTGTTGTTTAAACCGATTACAATTAAGTAATACAAAACACATGTTAAATCTGGCAGATCCAATAGGAAGTTTACGATTGGTAGGAACGTTAAAAAACCCTATAGCAAAATATCGTAAAATAGATCCCAGTCTACACTGGGATGACAAAAATGAATAGAGCGTTGTGTTGTCAAACTGAGCCTGTCAAAGTATTGTCATTCCGTTGCAGAACGGAATCCAGTAGTAGTAATGTATAGTAAATGGACCCCAGTTTGAACTGGGATGACAAAAACATATAGTGCGTTGTGTTGTCAAACTGAGCCTGTCGAAGTATTGTCATTCCGTTGTAGAACGGAATCCAGTAGTAGTAATGTATAAAACGGGAGTTTAAATAAGAAAAACCGAGTCAGTTCGAGTGTTTTCTTGGATTGCAAAGCAAAGAAAATGTATCGAGAACAAGTAGAGCAGTCAAAGTATTGTCATTCCGTTGTAGAACGGAATCCAGTAGTAGTAATGTATATTGAAATAGATCCCAGTTTGCACTGGGATGACAAAAATAAATAGAGCGTTGTGTTGTCAAACTGAGCCTGTCGAAGTATTGTCATTCCGTTGTAGAACGGAATCCAGTAGTAGTAATGTATAAAACGGGAGTTTAAATAAGAAAAACCGAGTCAGTTCGAGTGTTTTCTTGGATTGCAAAGCAAAGAAAATGTATCGAGAACAAGTAGAGCAGTCAAAGTATTGTCATTCCGTTGCAAAGCGGAATCCAGTAACATCAATATATAGTAAATAGATCCCACAGTGTACACTGGGATGACAAAAATGTATAAGGAGTAAGTATTGTCATTCCGTTGCAGAACGGAATCCAAAAGAAATACGATTTAAAAAATGAAAACCAAATTATCCCATCAAGAGACCAAAAAAGAATCGATTAAAGAAAAATTGCATCCAATAAGTAAGCTGATTCGGGAGCGAAAAACAACCTATGCATCTTCGTATTCAGATAAAAAAATACCTTTTGAAATTCTGGAAGAGATCATCACCAATGCACTTTGGGCACCAACACATAAAATGACGCAGCCTTGGCGATTCGAACTCCTTACAGGTACCCATCAGGAGGATTTAGGAAAATACATGCTCGATTTTTATAAAAAAAGCCTGTCTAAAGACCAATTTCCAGAATCCAGATATCAAACAACACTAGAGTACCCCAAAAATGCAACCATGCTGGCTATCGTTTTTAGACGTAGTGAACGTATCGAGATACCTGAGTGGGAAGAAATTGCAGCAATATCCTGTGCAGTACAAAATATGTGGCTTACCTGCACCGCTTTAGATATTGGTTGTTATTGGGATACTGCTATAGCCACCATACAATATTGTGATACCATATTAGATCTTAAACCAAATGAAAAATGCTTGGGGATATTTTATATGGGGTACACTTTGGGTACTCCAGAAAAAGGAAATAGAAAACGAAAATCATTATCCAAAAAAATGATTGAAAACCATAAAGAATAATAAGATGAGGTAAGGATAATCAATACCTCCCTGAGTGCAAGCTCAGAAAAGCTATAAAAACTCAGGGAGGCATAAAAGATAAAAAGTATGAACGAAGCAATCCAAATATTAGAAGATAAATTACAAGGCATCTTTGGGATAGTTATAATCTTTCTGGTTATTATAGAATGGGTAGTGCTTTTTATCACCAAACATATAAAAAGCCATAAAGAGGGGGGCGTAAATATAATCTCTTATCTACTACAATCTATACCCTATGTTCTTTTAGGAAGGATTGTTATTCTGGGCGGTATGCTATGGGTGTATGAGTATCGATTATTTACTCTAGGGTATGATTGGTATATATGGATACTAGCATATTTGTTATATGATTTTATGTTTTATGTATTGCATTTTTTGGGACATAAAGTACGTTTCTTCTGGTGTATTCATGGGGTACACCATACCGCAGAAGAAATGAAATTAACCGTGGCTGTTCGCGGTTCTTTTTTAATTTTTTTACACATGCCACATACCGTGATATGGCTGCCAATATTGGGTTTTGATCCATTTATGATTTTTATTGTAGAGGCAATAGCAAACTTATACGGGCTATATGAACATGTTAATGAAAAGTTTATAGGCAGACAAACCTGGTTAGAAAAAATTTTTATAACCCCATCCTTACATCGGGTACACCATGCAAAAAACCATAAATATCTGGATACTAATTACGGAGAAACTTTTTCTGTCTGGGATAAACTTTTTGGAACCCTGCAAGTAGAACTAAAAGAAGAAAAACCAATATATGGATTAATGGGGGATACTATAAATAGCGAAAGCCAGTGGCAAATTCAGTTGTTATTATGGAAAGAACTCTGGATGGATATGAAAAAAGCCTCAAAATGGTCAGATAAATTAAAATATATAATAATGTACCCAGGATGGAATCATATCGATGGGGGTAAAAAAGCAAGCACATACAAGTCTGAAGCTTGGGAAGAAGATCTGGTAACACAACAAATACAAAAAAAGTAAACACAAATCAAAATACCAATGGAAAATAACAGAAGAATTTTAGCAATAGACTTTGCGAGGGGGCTAAGTGTACTTTTAGTAATCGTAGTACATACTTTATGGATTTATGGTAGTATAGACACACAAAGCAGTACCTGGTTAGGAAATACAATTCATTTTATAGGAAAAGGAACCCCAATGTTTCTTATTGTAATGGGAGTATCCTTTACCTTATCCAGAAATCAAAGCATTACACTATCTATAAAACGAGCACTATATATTTTGGCAGCAGGGTATATGATGAATTTTTTAAAATTTGTAGTGCCTGTAATTGCAGGAACAATGCCAGAGGAATTTATAAAAGCGTATGGTTGGACAACCCCTGCTACCGTAGATAATATGATATTTATGCTCCTAACAGGAGATATTTTACAATTGGCAGGAGTATCCTTATTATTTATGGGGATTATTAATGCCCTTTCCAAAAATAAATACGTACCCTTAGTTTTAGCATTTATAATAGCTGTAGTAACCAGGGAAGTACATGGACTTCAATTAGGAATAACAGGTGTGGATTATCTTTTAGACTTATTATGGGGCGCAGAGTGGAATGTATATTTTGCTGTATTTCCTTGGTTTTCTTTTATCCTTATCGGGATGTTTTTTGGCAGGTGGTATAAAGAAAACAATCATAGCGAGCGATATCTTTTTACCAAAATGCTACCCGTTGGGATAGTGTTAATGGTAGTAGGAGGGGGATTGTGCTATTATAACTTCGAGTATCATTTTGGGGATTATTTTCATCTGGGACCCGGTGGTACGATCTATCTGGCGGGATTTAATATGGTGATATTAAGGTTTGCATATCTGTTGGTTACTAAGGTTGCTCCAAATAAAATCTTCGATTTTTTCTACTATTGTAGTAAAAGGGTTACTACTATTTATATGATACAATGGGTATTGATTTGTTGGGGAATGGGCATCTTAGGATACCAACAATTTGGCGTTACAGGGGTATTGATTTTAATACTGGTATTTACCTCCCTAACCCTTTTGGTACAAAAAGGGATGGATATGTTGTTAGTTCCTAAAAAACAAACGAAAGATACTGTTACTGCTAAGAAATCGATAATCTAGCATAAAAAGAAGGGATTTAGATAGCCAGGCCCCTATTTTTGCTATATCAACAGCAAAATTACCTGTCTGTCCTGCAAATCTACTACCTCGACCCGCAACTCCAAGTGGGTAAACTGACAAACAGACGTGAAGATCCCAGTAAAGAAGTACCCCACCCCACTTATATAAGTAGGTAAACTGACAAAGTTACCTGAACAGATACCAAATCCAGTACCCTGGGGTACTAGCGAAGTGGGGTGGGGTACTTATATAAGTAGGTATGTGTCTTCATCAGCTAGCCCTTTGACTCCATTTAGGGCAAACCAATGGCGTAAATTTCTTTTTAAAATCCTTTTCTTAAGAAAAACTTTTTAATTCTCTATACGGATTCCCGTAACCGCACTCCTAAAAAGTAGCAGTACTTTAGGGTTTTGAAAATTTAAAGGGGTACTGTGTTTTTAATGATAGAGAGATAGGAGTGCCTTGGTGATTTTGTAATGTTGTTGGGCAATAATTAAGAGAAAACCGAAAATGAAAATTAAAACAGTAAGAGTAGAAAATTTTAGAGCTTATAAAAGTGAAACTACATTTGAGCTGAACGACTTGAATGTAATTGTTGGAAAGAATGACATTGGAAAATCAACTGTTTTAGAAGCATTAGATATTTTCTTTAACGAAAACAAAGGAACAATAAAAATTGACAAAGATGACGTCAATAAGAAATGTAAAGCAGAAGGAAATACCGAAATAAAAATTAGTGTTGTATTTGAGGAATTACCTGAAACTTTAACCATTGATGCAACAAATCCAACAACTCTTGAAAGTGAATATTTATTAAAATCGGATAATACACTTGAAATAGTAAAAAAGTATGCAAACGCTGGAAAAGAAAAGGTATTTATAAAAGCAAATCATCCTACAAACGAATCTTGTGCTGAACTTTTATTAAAGAAAAATGCGGACTTAAAAAAACTCTTAACAGACGGAATTGAATGTGAGGACAAAACAAAAAATGCAACAATTAGAAAAGCATTATGGAATCATTATTCAGCAGATTTACAATTAAAAGAAATTGAAATAGAGATAGCAAAATTAGATGCTAAAAATACTTGGGAACAATTAAAAAAACATATGCCTCTCTATTCATTATTCCAATCTGATAGAAAAAATAGCGATGGAGATAGTGAAGTGCAAAATCCAATGAAATTAGCTGTTGAGGAAATACTAAAAGATGTACAATTAAGGGAAAGTCTTGACAAAGTAGCACAAGAAGTTGAAAAGAAATTAATTGAGGTTTCAAATAAAACTCTTGAAAAATTAAATGAAATGAATCCTGAAATTGCAGAGAGTTTAACACCTGTAATTCCAAGCCCAGAAAGTTTGAAATGGGTAGATGTTTTTAAAAGTGTTTCGATAACAGGAGATGAAGACATTCCAATAAACAAAAGAGGAAGTGGAGTTAAAAGATTAATTTTATTAAATTTTTTCAGAGCAGAAGCAGAAAGAAGACAAAGAAAAATTAATATTCCAAGTATAATTTACGCTATCGAAGAACCAGAAACTTCACAACATCCAAATCATCAAAGAAAACTAATCGAAGCCTTTATAGAATTATCGAAAGCAGATAAAACACAAGTTATTTTAACAACTCATAGTCCTGCGATTGTAAAAATGTTAGACTTTGACCATTTACAATTAATTAAAGACGGAGAAGAAAAAGAAGTTATTAATATTGAGAGAAGTAATTTACCTTATCCATCTTTAAATGAAGTAAATTATTTAGCTTTTGGAGAATCTAATGACGAATATCATAATGAACTTTATGGTTTTATAGAAAGTGAGGAAATGCTAACGACTTTTAAGCAGGACAAACCGACTATTCAATACAGACGGCAATTAAGAAATGGAATTAGAGAAGAACAAAAAATATTAAGTGAATATATCAGACATCAAATTCATCATCCAGAAAATATAGAAAATATTCGTTTTACAAATGAACAATTACAAGAATCAATTGGACAAATGAGAATATTCATAACCAATAATTTTGAATAATAACTGGATGAAAAAAGTACGATCGCACAACAACGTGTATAATTAATTGCTTGTTCTCACCTACTTCTAAAAAACCGTAAGGATTTTCAGGAAATGCGGAAGAGAAATTTCGGAGGAAGAATAAAGTATTAATCAAAGTCAAGTAGAAAAACCTCCCCCCTCTAAACCATATACATTCATTAACATTATAAAGTGTAAGAATTTAAAAGATTTATTAATTTAGCTACCGGTATAACAGATATATATTGTTAAGCAATTAAACCAAAATAATTGCAAACTCTTAAAACCTAAAACCTAACCAATGACCGTAGCCAAATTATTCGTTTTGGGAACAGAACGAGAATTATTATGGACAGATTTAGAATACTATAGATTTTTAAACTCTAAAACAGGTCGCTGTGGCGAAATCCCAATGGGAGGATTAGTTACACTGGCATTTGCTTCTGGTTGGGAAGATGACAGATTACTGCGTTGGATTACCCATAGTGAAAAAGACGAGCTTTGTAAATTAACCGAAGGTAAAATTGTATTTTATAAAGGCAATTTTGATGGTGTTATCCTTTTTGAATATAAATTTAAGGATGCTGCTTTAATCTACTGGAAAGAAATATTTACCACTGTGGGAGAAGAACCTATGACAATTACCATGACCATCTCTGCCGCCATACAACAAGTAAAAGGAGTGACTTTGGTAAAACCTTGGCAAGAAAGCTGGGTTACACCAAGTGAGCAAATGCCATATCAAGCTGTAGAGAATGACCAAAAAAAAGAAGCTATAGAAATAACTAATATAGATGGCCCTTTTGATAAAACAGGGAATAAAATAAAATATATTAGCCCTAAACATACATATTATTACCACGCTACTATAAAAAACTATAAAGAAGGAGATGATTTAAACCAAATACAATGGTCTGTTACTTATGACGATGAAGATACTGCAAAACATCAAAAACTCATCACAGGCGGCACATATAAAGATGGGATATTGAAAACACAAATACAAGTAAGTAAAGGAAAACATACCGCTACAATATATGCTCACATAGACAACCTTAATCCAAATATAAATACCAAAGCCACCTATAAACAGGTAGTTACCTTTTTTATTGGAGGGGCTGGAGATAAAGAACCATTTTATGGATCGGGAGCTACAAAAATTATGGAAGGGGTTAGAATTAATTTCAATAAAAAAATAAAATCAAAACTGGTCAATAATGACCTGTATACCTCATACTATTTGGGTTACAATGAAGTTAAAGGAGAAAATAATATTAAAAATAATATATTAAGCCAACTTCCTAACAAAGATGGTACACAAATAAACATTGTTGGTCATAGTTTAGGAGGGTGGAACGGAGCACATTTATCCGATATTTTAACCCAAAAAGGATATATAATAAATACTTTAATTACTTTAGACCCTGTTGGTGAAGGTGGTGGGGTAACAACTATTTCTGATATACATCTTTTATTTCCATCCCCAAAAGCAGGTTTTTGGGTATACATACATACCGATCCTGAAAATTATAGAGCTGATGATTTAATAGCTGATCTTGGGGGACAATGGATTCCTAGGAAAAATAAACCACATGTCATACATACTACAATATATAATCATGGTAAAGCGAATAATATGTTTAATGAAATTCTATCAAAAACAACAATTTCTGCATCTAGCTTGTTATTATCAACTATACAAAAATTCTTAGACTCTAAACTATGAAAAAGAAGTTTGAAAACATACCTTATCTAATGATTGTTTTTTTTATAATCATATTTTCTAATTCTTGTTTTAAAGATAACGGTATTCCAAAAGCTAATCTTGAGTTTCTAGAATTTAGAAAACATGATTCGAAAGAAAATTTCATAAACACTTACAAGATTAAATTTTTATCTGATGTTGCAATAAATGATAAAGTTTTTAAAAAAGCGGATGCCCCTCACTTAACTTGCTTATTAACAAAAACAAAAGATTTCACAATAAAAGATATTGACAACGCTAAAATTAAAATACTTGGGTATTTTGATGGTCAAAATGTTGGCTCTGAAATTGAGCCTAATGAAAAAAGTGAAGTTTTATATGAAAATAAAAAAAATGAATATGAAATTGATATTATATTCTATGATAATAAAGGAAGTAATATTATAGATTCACCAGAAAATGATTTAAAAAAACTTCTTCTGGATAAGTCTTGTATTCCTTGTAAATTAGAACAAAGATTCTATTTAAATACTAATAAACCATATTTATCCCATCCAATGTGTATACCGACAGAAGATATTTTAAAAGCTCTAAATGATTAAAAAAAGTAACCTCCCCCTCTAAACCATATACATTCATTAACATTAAAAAGTATAAGAATTTAAAAGATTTATTAATTTAGCTGCCTGTATAACAGGTTTACGTGTACTTATAGGTAGTATATTGCTATCAAATATTTTAAAATTACTAAATTGAAAAAAACATTAATCTTAATTATAAGTATACTATCTTTTGGATTAACAATTTCTCAAAATAAAAAAGCAGAGTTGTTTTTTAAAGACGGTACTTCTATAGAAGGGTATGCAAAAATCACAGCTAAAGATCAAATAAAATTTAGAGTTTCACTTGATCAAAAAGCTGATAAATGGACTGAATTGATGATTGAAAGCCTTACTATGTATGAATATGGAATAGCTGTTAAATATCAATATGTTTCCCTAAGTCCTGATAAACCTTCAATACTTCTTCGAGTACTTGCTGAGGGAAAAGTGAATTTATTTGGCGATATAAAAAGAACAAAAACGGTCATAAACTTTGGAAATTCTAACGATAAGTTCCCAACTAATATGATTTATGGAGAAAACGAAAGAGCTCGATATTATGTGCAGAAAGAAACCGAAAAATACCCTACTCCACTATTTGGTATTAAAGGTTTTAGGAGAAAAGCAAAAGAATATTTTTCGGACTGTATTGGAATTCTAGAAAAATTAGACACTCGTGAATTTGATATTCATAATTCAGGAGAAATGGTTAGCTATTATAACGATTTTTGTGCTGAATAAATATTTGCTTTCGGGGTAAACTTACGAGGTATGCTTCCGAAAATATATCTTGTTTTCAAGACAAGTCTCAGGGAATTAGACCTTCATTGAAGCAATTAAACCAAAATAATTGCGAACTCTTAAAACCTAAAATCTAACCAATGACTGTAGCCAAATTATTTGTTTTGGAAACAGAACGAGAATTATTATGGACAGATCTGGAATATCATAGATTTTTAAACTCTAAAATATTTCATTCTCATTCGTAAATCGTATTATTCAAATTAATCCTATATTGTTACCTTAGGGGAGATAATAACCAACTTTATTCTTATTAAAAATGTCGATCAATTATTCTTTTGGGCTTCCACTTAAACATGATTTTGTAGAATTTATTTATTATGAGGGATTATTCTTGCCCCATGAGATTAATACAATACTTGATTTTTGGGAGGATGAAAAAACTATAAAAGCTACAATTAGTGGAGATGAAAAATATAACGATGCGCTAAGAAAAAGCTCTGTAATGTTTATAGATAATATACAGAAAAATGATTGGATTTACAACAAACTGGCATCTTTGGCAATAAAAACGAATAACGAAAGATACTGGTTTGATTTATTAGGATTTCATCAAGAATTGCAATTAACAAGATATTCTAAAGGCGATTTTTTTGATTGGCATTTAGACTTTGGAGCTGGCGAAATTTCAGCAAGAAAATTAAGTATGACCGTGCAACTATCAGACGAAGATGCTTATGAAGGAGGAGACTTACAATTTATGGTAAATCAAAAAATAGTGAATGCTCCAAGAAAAAAAGGAACCATAGTAATTTTTCCATCATTTATCATGCATAGAGTAACCCCGATTACAAAAGGAACTAGACAATCTATTGTAGGATGGGTAACAGGTCCTCCATATCGATAATATAAGGCTCATTAAGACTTCTGTTGTAAAACTAAAAACTCATTAAAAATAATAAAAACAGAGGTGTATATAGATGTAGTACTTAGATCGAGAAGTATCAAAAAATGCTTGATTTGTAGATAGTCGATAGAGGAATATTTTTACTTTATTGTTTTATGTAATTTTAAAAAAATTGAATGAATAGTATTCAAGAACTCACAGAAAAATATAAAGGGGAATATTCAGAAGAATATCCTAAAAGCGTAAATAGCCCAATAGGAAAATACATGTGCCAACCAAAAAGCGGGGTTATAGAAGTTGACGGAACTAAAATCAGTATAACCCTAAATGAAGTTAGTGGAGGCATGCCTGTAACAGAACCGTTTCGAATTACTCTACACTTAGATAAAGTTTATGAAACAGAGTTGGTTATTTATCCAAAAGATTTTTGGAATAATTTTTTAGATTTTATTATTCCAAAAAGAAAAGGTTTTATACCAAAATCCATTAGAAAACAATTCTGGTTTGGTGGTAATAAAGACCTGTTAAAGCAACTGGTATCAGATATGACTTTCACAGAAAAAATAATTAACGAAAGAATCTATATAGCAACGGGGGATAAACCAATAAACCAAATTGTACTAACCCCACAATATGGAATTAAAGATATGGAGCAATTTGAAAAGTTTGTTTATATCCTTAAACAGATTGAAAACAAAATAAAAAAAGCACACAAAACTAAGTTCTAAAAGATTTTTAAAGATTTTTATTTCAAAGCTAAAAGGCTTATGGAAAGTAATAGAAGCACAGATACAAAATTGTAATGCTTAGATCTAGAAGTATCAAAAATGGCTAGATTTGTAGTAAAATATAAGGTAGTATATAGGATATATATTCCTTTCTGTTTACACACAAATAAAAAAACTAAATCCAGTGGTATGAATACACTAAAAAACTATTTTTTAATAGCATTTTCTATTTTAATCAGTACACTTTTATCCTCTTGTGGCGCGATAGTAAAATCACAAGGAAATAAATATCTTACAGAAGAAAGAGGTGCTATTCCTCCAGAATTCGGAAAAGAAAACACTACATTATTATTTATTACTCATCATAGGAGTTATAATAAATATCTAAAAAGAAACACAAAAAAAATATACCAAGGAGAGTATGAATTAATATCGGAAGATGAATTTAAATCGAATACAAAATTTCAAGACAAAAATAAATACAGATTTGTTTTTGATTACAACTATAAGTCTCCAGGTTATGATGTGATTAGAGCAGACGGTTCAGCCAGAGCTCCGCTTTATAATGTTAAAAAATTTAGGATTTTTGATAGAAAAGAAAAAAAGGAATATGTAAGTAAGATAACATCCAGCTTTTGGAGTAAACTACAAAAAGTTTATCTTAAAAAATTAAATGAAAAAATAATCTCACAACAAAATCAATAACCTGTTTTAATAGCAGTAACCATCCAACAACTTTATATTTTGCTATACAACAACTCCTTATAAGATCTTTTTTTAGAGTTAAAGAAATCTTTTTTAAGGACTAGTCACAATTAGAGCAGCTTACAAGTCAGGATTTTAATTAGCCAATCCGAATTAATACGAGTTGGCTAATTAAAAATTAGTTTTCTATCTCTTCGGTTAAAATACTAAATTAAAACGCGAGGAGTAGTGGTTATTATTTATAAAAAAATCACTGGTTATAGTTGTGGAGCACAACGCCTACTGGATTATAACGACTAGACATATAGATATTGTCGTTACCATTGTGTCGCTTACAGATCGGGAAAATATAAGCAGTACCACCTTTAGCCACCTTTTTAGCGACAGTTCCTGGGATAACATGACCTCCTACAAAATCAGAAGTATTGCAATTAAACGGTGGTGCACCATCTGAATAATTATAGGATGAACATCGAGTCGTATCATGTCCGCCATTACAAGTAATTGCCCAAAGCTCTATCCATGAGCTGTATCCAGAAGGTTTTGGGTCATTGGTAGAGCCAATAATATTAGCAAAAGCATAGTTTAGATTCCAGGTAATAGTTCCATAATATGTAGATTGAACACTTTGTTGTACCTCAATAATATCGTTTAAAGATGGTTGCTCTACCTCTGCTTTATTTGGCGCAAACATAGCTTTGTAATCTAGGTAGTTATGGGGATTCACAATAGGAGCAGGCCCAGTTTGGATCACTCCTTGCACACCTGCATCCAGAAGTTCTTTTACCAATGCATCTATAGCTTGTCGAATAACGGTTTGATTTAATTGCTTTACTGCAGGAGTGTTTTCGATATAGTCTGTCCACATATTGCGAGTAACTAAAGTATTGCCCGTACTATTTAAACTACCACTATTAGTTATTTCTGGGTGTTGGTCAAGACTGGTGTGAATTGTTAATTGCTTATTACTAATGTCCTCAGGTCCTGAAATAGTAACATATTGTGTATCGGGGTCATAACTGTATGGAATTGATATATGCCCAAAAATTGTATAGTGAAAAAAGGAACCAACTTCAATAGGAGTACTAACAAATAAATGTTCCCCAGCAGTTAATTCCATTTCTATGGTAGTGGTATGTTGCCCTATCCTCATGGGGCCTTGATGAAAAGGGTTGAAAATAGGTAGTTTAAATGTAACTGTTTTCATGGTTGGTTATTTAATTGTGGATTATATAACAAACATAGAAAAGAAAGTTTGAAAAAAATATTTCATGATATTGCATAAGAAAGGGTACATATGATAAGATATAGTCAATTAGTCATATAGTTAGGCATTGAAGAAATGCGATTCAAAAAAAGAGGATGCTGTAAAAAAATAATCCAGGAATGCATTAGATCATAATGTAGAATCTAATAATTTTTAAAGATCAGAGGCATACTTAACTATAAACGTAACATAATAGCATTGTTTGTTACATTTTCAAAGAATAAATGTAAAGAACTATACAACCTATCTTATCCTAAAATTTCTATATCATTTTGTCTGTATTTTTTAGGAGTTGTACCTTCTACTTTTTTAAAAGCAGCAGTAAAATGGGTAGAATTTTTATAGCCAACTAGTTCTGAGATTTCATAAATCGGTTTTTTACTGTGTTTTAATAATTTCTTTGCTTTTACCATTCGCAATCCCAAAGCATACGCATAAATGGTTTTATTAAATACGCGTTTAAATTCTTTTTTAAGGATATAATCATTTAATCCTACTTTACGAGCTAACTCATAAACAGAGTATTGTATACTTAGGTCAGAGCTTATAATAAACTGTACTTCATATAATTTTTTGATAAGGTTATCGGTAGTAGAAGTTTCTGATTTAGAACTTTTTTTAATTTCCAGGTGTAAAGAAAGTAATTCTAATGCTTTAGATTCTAAAAACAAACGTTTTAATAATCCTTGTCTGGTATCGGTTAATAATTCTGCCAGGATTTCCTGAGTTTTGGCACATAATGGCTTGGCAAAATTTTTATTTAATTTTTCTACAGCATATTTTTCATGGATCTCGTACTCTGAGTCGAGTTTATGTTTTTTAATAAAATCAGAATACATTCTGATTTTGATTTCTTTAAAATGTTTGTTTTTATGGTATTGTATCGATCCCGATACTTGAGATATGTATACAAGATAGCTTTCCTGACTCTCATAGATCAAGTCATGGGGTTTTCCGTCGATTTTAATAATCTGTTCTCCGTCAATTAAATATGATAGTTCTATAGCATCTATATCCTGTTTACCATGTATTTTAAAGTCATTTTTTAATAAAACATCAAATACTCCTATAAGTAGCCCGTCAAATTGATTATACTCAAAGTGTCCATCTCCAATTTCAGGCAAAAAACAGAATTTTTTTGTACGAATGCCACAATGCTCTTGTTGATTAACTAGTTTAGAGATAGTATGTAAAACACATTGGTTTTCATGTATTAGAGGTATTGATTTTATAGACTCGTTATCGCGTCTTTTTTTATCCATAATGCGTCATTTTTCTCTTTCCTTAGACACTAATTTTGCATCCAATACTTATTTAGACCAAATATAAATAATAATATAAAGTCTAAACTACATTGTTTAAAAAAAATTGTCATGTCAGTGTTTATTTTAAGAAAAAATAGGTGCCTTTTTTTTCTGCTACTTGGGTGTATGATCTGTAGTGGTCAAAGCAGAATAAAAGGCCTGGTTTTAGATGCATATTCTAATCCGATTCCCGAGGCTTCGATACAAATTATAGAGCTTAAAAATAGAGGAACGTTAAGTGATTTTGATGGAAACTTCGAATTTGACGTTCCATCGGGTTCTTATACTTTAAAAATTAGTTTTGTCGGATTTAAAGAATATCTAAAAAAAGTAGAAACCAAGGATCCAAAAACTACATCCCTTACCATTGTATTACAAGAAGATGTTAAAGAGCTGGCAGATGTATTGGTAAAGGCCAAATCCAAAGCACAAAAAACCAGAGAAAAAGCTTTTGAGGTAGAAGTTATACAAACACAAGGGCTTAAAAATGTAAGCGTAGATATAAATTCGCTTTTAACAACGATTCCTGGAGTAAACGTTAGACAAAGGGGAGGCCTTGGATCTGCATTTGAATTTTCATTAAATGGTTTATCAGGAAAACAAGTAAAATTTTTTATAGATGACATTCCATTAGAGAACTTTGGGAGTTCTATGTCTTTTAATAACTTTCCTGCAACACTAATTGAAAGCGTAGAAGTCTTTAAAGGGGTCGTTCCCATATATCTGGGTGCAGATGCTCTGGGAGGTGCAGTAAATATTATAACCAATCAGCGTAAAAATGATTTTATAGATGTATCCTATGATGTAGGCTCCTTTAATACCCATCGGGCAACTATAAATACCCAATATTATAGTGATAAAGGGTTTGTTATAAAAGCATTTTCATTTTATAACCACTCGGATAATGATTATAAGATTGATGATATAGAGGTAAGAGACGAATTGGGTAATGATACAGGTATTAGACGAGATAATGTAAGACGATTTCATGATGCGTATACCTCGCAAATGATTAATCTGCAAACTGGTTTGGTAGATAAAAGTTTTGCCGATAAATTTTTAATAGGCATTACTGCCTCTGCAAATAAAAACGAAATACAACATCCTATAGATCCTCAAAACCCTTTTGGGGAGGTTTTTACCAAAAACAATGTGATAAACGCATCTTTGATTTATGAAAAAGCAAACCTGCTTAAAGAAAAATTAAAGGTAAAACTATATGCTGCAATTGGTCAAAATAACGATAAAGTAGTAGATACCTCTGCAAGAAAATATGATTGGTTTGGTGAGTTTATAGAAAGAGGAGATCAAAATCTGGGAGAACTAGAATTTAGTAAAACCTTGTTCGAGTTTAAAGATAATACCCATTTAATTAATGCTTTTGCAAACTATAAAATAAATGATCAGAATGCATTGAATTTAAATTTTACGAAGAACTATGTAAAGAGAAAAGGAGAAGATCCCGCAAGAATAGGAAGAATACCTTTTAATGATCCCCATAGTATAGATAAAAATATAATTGGAGTATCCTATGATTTGGAAGCATTTGATGCCACTTGGAATACCACATTTTTTGGAAAAGGGTATTTTTTAAACTCACAAGGAGTACTTGAAGATGCATTAACCAATATTGAAGAAGATCGGTTTACAAAATTTAATAACACTTTTGAAGAATTAGGATATGGATTTGCATCTACCTATAAATTTACAGATGATATACAGTTAAAAGGTTCTTTAGAAAAAACGTTTAGAATACCAGAAGGATACGAGATTTTTGGGGATGGTTTTTTATTAAAATCTAACCCTGGATTATTACCAGAAGAAAGCTACAACGCAAATCTTGGGTTTCTTTTACAAACGGATATAAATAAATTTAAAATTCGTTTGGACTCTAATGTTTTTCTAAGAGAATCTGAAAACTTTATAGCCATTAGATCCGAGGGTATTTTTTCCAGATACTATAATACTGCTGCTGCTCGAATTACAGGGGTAGAGGGAGAAATAAGGACTATGTATAAGGATGCTTTGTTTCTGGATATAAATGCTACCTATCAAAATAGCATAGATCGTAATGTAGGCGCAAACGCAAGAGTAGACTTTTTAAAAAATCAAAGAATAGCCAATATCCCTTATTTATTTGGTAATGTAAGAATAGGATATAACGCAAAAGATATTTTTTCAGCAAATGATAAATTAACCCTATCGTGGAGTTCTTATTATGTACACGACTATCCGCTTACCTCATTTGTAGAAGGTAATCCCGAAGAACGAGATATTATACCAGAACAGTTTTCGCATAATGCACAATTAGGATATTCCTTTAAAAACGGGATGTATAACATATCTGTATTAGCAAGAAATGTAACCGATGCCAAGGTTTATGACAACTTCGACATACAGCAACCAGGCAGAGCTTTTTATGTAAAATTAAGATACTATTTGTCAAACTAAAATCAGTAATAATTATTAAATCATATCGTAATGAAAACAATAAGTAAAATAAAAAATTGGGCGTTGGGAATCGCAATTTGTCTAACCATATTCTCTTGTAGTAAAGATGATGAAAATGGTGTTGTAACTCCACCAGAACCTACTGCAGTTTCTAAATATGTAGTCGGTTTTCAGGCACTTCCTGTAGGAGACGCTTCTCCTGTAGATTATATTTTGGAGCTTCCGTCTTTAGAATCTCTTACTACTGGAGAAATCTCTGTAGAAGGACAGGGAACACCTTTAAAAGGGTGGCGATTTTTTCATAATGTAAAAAATACTGTTTTTACAGCAGGATACTCAGATGATGATAAATGCATAGCATATGGTCTGGACAACGATGGGAAACTAGTAGAAAAAGGAAACTTTGCCTTTCAATCTACATTAGATAATTATGCAGCTATAGATGATAAAACTTTACTTGCAGTAGAACTTACCTACAGTGGTTTGTCTAATAAAAGGTTTCATATCATAAATGCAGAAACAGGTAAGCTAGAAAAGATAGTAGAGCATCCTATAGATATCGATATGGGAGATGGTACAGCAGCAAACCCGGGATCTATTCCTTGGGTAACAGGTATGGTACTACAAGGAGATAAATTATTTGTTTCTTATCATAAGTGGCTTGCAGATGGGTCTTATGTAACTCCAGATGTGGATAGAGCATATGTGGCAGTTTTTAAATATCCAGAATTTGAATTAGAAAAAATAATTTATGATCAAAGAACCAGCCCTATAGGAGTTAATGGGCACAGTACAGGTATCGAGAAAACCGAAAACGGAGATATTTATTCGTATTCTAGTTCTGCACTTAGTGCAGGTTTTACGGCAGCTACAAAACCATCTGGGATTTTAAGAATTAAAAATGGAACTACAGAATTTGATAAAGATTACTTCTTTGATGTAGAAAAAGCGCCAAACGGAGGGAAATTATTCTGGATGGATTATATAGGAAACGGTAAAGCAATAGGTAGAATTATTTTAGACGATACCATAGGTGCTTGGGGTGTTTTTGAAGAGGTAGGAAACTTTTTTAAATTGGTAGTGATTGATCTTCAAAATAAAACAATTACAGATGTACAAGGAATTCCAACACATGCGAGTCGATATACTTCTCCTATGTTTGTAGAAAACGGTAAAGCATATATAAGCAGTTTTGCAGGTACAGAAACACATGTATATGTGGTAGATCCAGAAACTGCAACGGCAACCAAAGGAGCCAAAGTACAAGGATTGGCACTGAAAGGAATTTTTAAAATAACTAATTAACCTAATCTTGTGAGAAGAAACACTCCTGGGCAGATGTATGTCTGGGGGTGTTCTTATTTTTTTTTAAATAAAACTATTATGTCTTCGCCAAAAAAAAGAAATAACCGTAAAATCATTTTACAAATTCATAAAATACTAGGTCTAATTACAGGAGTAGTACTTTTTATCGTATCAATTACAGGATGTTTATGGGTTTTTAAAGACGAAATTGAAAGTTTTTATACCGATTATAAATATGTAACTCCACAAGAACAGGAGTTTATTATTTCTTCTAAGGTAAAGTCAATTGCAGAACAAATAATCCCCAATAAAACTATTCATGGGGTTGTATACGGGCAACCTAATGAAGCAATAGAAGTTGTTTTTTATCAGGCAGAACCAGATTTTTTTTATCAAAGTGTTTTTTTGGATCCATACTCAGGTAAATTTATTAAAAAAGTAGATAATGATTCTGGATTCTTTTCTTTTGTATTAAAAGGGCATATACGATTGTGGTTGCCAGAAGCAATTGGATCACGAATAGTATCTTATTCTATATTATTGTTTTTGGTACTATTAATTAGCGGATTTTTTCTTTGGATACCCAGAAACAAAAAGAACTGGCGCCAACGATTAAAATTTGACTGGAATAGTAAAACACGTTGGAAACGAAAGAATTTTGATCTGCATTCTGTAACAGGATTTTATATTGCTTCTCTGGGATTAGTATTTGCCTTTACAGGATGTGTTATGGCGTTTAATTGGTTTTATTTTATAGCGTATATAGGTACAGGAGGAGATAAGGCACCACAATTTATTACTCCTCAAAATATAAGTACAACGATTACAAATTCAGATACAAACCCACCATACGATCAGTTAATACCTATTCTTTACAAGACATATAGCGAAGCCAAAAGTTTTGAATTACACTATCCAGAAAATGACTCTACTACTATACTTGTAGAGGTAGCTAACTCTGCAGGATTGTATTATAATATGGATTATCTGTTTTTTGATCAAAATACATTACAAGAAGTAGAAACAACCAGTATTTACGGAAAATATAAGAATGCAGGATTTGCCGACAAGGTAATTCGTATGAATTATGATATTCATGTAGGTTCTATTGGGGGATTAGCAGGAAAAATAATAGCTTTTTTGGCAAGCTTAATCTGCGCTTCATTACCAGTTACAGGGGTTTTACTGTGGTACGGAAGGGCGTATAAAAAACGACCTCAAGTTAAAGAAAAATTAGCTAGGGTATATAGTACACAGATGTAAATGTGAGTTTGAAGACCGAAGTCCGAAGTTGGTTTTTGAGTTCTCTTGTCTCATCGAGCGATGCCCTGAGGCTCTCGAAGGGTTAGCATAAAAAATTCACTTCGAGAAGTTCAGTAGGTACTATCGAGATGTTTTTTGGGTGGAAAAGTCGAAAGTTGGGGATTGTCTAGAGAAATGGTATTACAAAAAAAGAGAGCAAACTTATATAAAGTAATGCTCTCTATCCGTATGTATATTTAGGGGTAACTTCGAGTCAAATAGTGTGCGCTCATTCTGCGAGGCTGCATGTTGTAAACGTTAAACCAAAAAAATAAATAAGAGGTTTTGTTTTGGATTTGATATTAGTATTGTACTTTTTTAAAAAGGAATAATAACTAGTATTCATTACATATTCTGAAATAAAATTTGAAATTCTATTTTTTTTCCATGGTTTTAAAACAGTATTAAAATCTTTAGGATTATCAGGAATATCGGTATCGATAAAACTAATAAATTCTATATCCCCTCTACTATGCAGATATCGTACTCCTGCTCGTATTGCAGTCGATTTTCCTGAACTTCTTTTTATATCAATAATACTTACCTTATCTGGGTTTTTAAATTGGATTTCCTTTAAAATAGCTATGGTATTATCTTTACTTCCACTAGTAACAAAACATAAATGGTAATCATTTTTTTCTTCTACTAAGCTTAAAAACAACATTTCATTTAACCTTTTTTCATTGGTATTGCAAGGTATGATAATTCCGGTTTTCATATATAATATTTGAGGTTTATACTTCAAAAGTAGTTTAGTTTTAAAGATCGTACTATTGTATTTCGGTGAGTAGTGAATTACTATCGACGAATAGTGTGTATCTAAAGATCTACTATTGGTCTATACCGAAGCTTTGTTGTATATTTAAATCTAGAAAACGGTAAGAGTTTATATGGATAAAACCACAAATAAGTATCTAATTAGTGCATTGCTCATAGGAATTATTTTTCATGGTACTGCTATTTTTTTTACGTTAGAGAGCACTTATGATGCTTTAATTCACTTATTTTTTGGAAATCATTATGCGAATAGTTGGTTCGAACCATGGAGCTATAGTTGGTATACTGGTTTTACAGTAATGGGGTATCCTCCTTTGGTACACCAAAGTATAGGATTGTTTTCTTATATAGGAGGGTTAAAGTTTGGTTTGTTTACGGTTGCACTTATAGCAATTCTTCTTTTTATAACAGGTATATATCGTTTTGCTCTCGTACTTACATCTAATCAAAAAGTAGCAGGGTATACCGCCATTTTTGCAGTATTTTCTTCTGCATTTATTGAGACATTACATATTTTTGGACAACTACCCAGCATTATAGGACTTTCGGTTTTATTACATGCGTTACCAGAGATTTATCTTTGGCTTAAGATAGGAAAATATAAGTATTTATTAAATAGTCTAAGCCTTATTGCGGTAACCGTAACATCACATCATGTAACCCCTATTTTTGGAATGATTTTTTTTATTTTTCCCTTAATAGGAATGGTGCTAATGGATGTTTCTAGAGAAACGGCAGGAAGCTATAAAGAGGTTAGTATTCTAATTTTCTTCAAAAGTTTTCTTTCTCTTTTTAAAAGAATTGTAGTTTTTGGTTTTGGATCTTTACTATTAATTATTCTTTGTATTCTTCCGTATTGGATCAATACCAAAAATAACCCTATAACACAAGTCCCCATACCACATGGGTCGCGGGATAATTTTTTTGAAGTTACTTCATCCGGGCTAGTGTTCTTTTTAATACCATGGGGGATTTTATTATTCTTGCTTCCTTATATCTGGTTTCGATTGTATAGTAAACGATATTTGTTTTTTGGACTGTCCTTTACTCTTTTAACTATTTTAGGTACAGGAGGAACCACACCTATTCCTAAAATGATACTAGGAGAAAATGCATTTAACATTCTTACTTTGGATAGGTTTACTTTATGGGGATCTATTATGGCACTTCCTATATTTGGAGAATTTGGTTACCGATTTATAGAGGGAGATTTAAAACAAAAAATTCAAAAAAAATACGGAGGTGTTTACCATAGGATTTTAGCAGGGTTACTTACAGGAGGTATTGTTTTTACTACATTTTTCACTATGAGTCTTGGGTATTTTAGACCCTCGCAACCTCAAAAGATTAAGATGCTACCCATTTTAAATTTTTTGAGTCAAGATCAACACGACCAGTGGCGATATCTTCCGTTAGGATTTGGAGATCAAATGGCATGGCTGTCTGCACAAACTAACGCAATGACGGTAGATGGGAACTATCATTCTGCCAGAAGATTGCCAGAGCTAACCACAAGGGCGGTAGAGCGTTTAGAAAATTCAAAATTTAGAGGAATAGAAGGCATAGGCTCTTTACAACAGTTTCTAACCGTACCCGAAAAGTATAATTTAAAATATGTATTCTCTAATGATAAATTTTATGACCCTATACTTTATTTCTGTGGATGGCAACGATTACGACAATTAGAAAATGGTATAATGGTTTGGGAAAAATTAAATGTTCCTCCTTTATCTAGTATTTTACCAAAAGATAAAATCCCTACGTTTCAAAAATTAATGTGGAGTTTGATCCCTGTAGCTACCGTATTATTTGCATTTATTATTAATATTCAATTAATATGGGTACATGCTCTAAAATCAAAACAAAAAACTTTTCCTGTATATTTTAAATATGGGGTATCCTATCATAAGTTTAAAAATATAGTTTTTACAACCTCGTATGTATGGGGTATTTTGATGCTACTGTGTACTGGATATGGATTTTATTGGATATACATTAAAAATGTAAAACAATTAAGCCCGATTAACGCAACAGAATCGTATTATGATGCCTTAGATTTTAAGGAGTTTGAAAGAGCATACTCGTATATAGACCCCAAAAGTGATAAGACTAAAGCACAATATATGCTAGAGATTTCGGTTACCGATGGCTTACTAAGTTCGTACGCTAAATTAAATGAAATAGATGTAAATATTACAGCAAAAACAGATAGTACAGCCAAAGTAAAAGTAGATACGCATTGGATTACACCACTAGAAAAAATAGACAAAACGTTTTATCATGAATTGGTAAAATACGATAAAAAATGGTACATAAAACCATTAGAGTATGATTTGGATATACCGCCAGATCAATTGTTTTCTGAAAATAGTACTTCATTTTATAATCATGGCAGACGAAGAATAAGTTCTGAACAAACACACCATGAAGATGTTTTAAAACAACCAGTATTAGAGGTGTTAACTGCAAAAATAGTTGGGCATAAAAATGAATACAGTATTATAGGAGAATTACAAAACGTGGATAATGTACCAGCAGATGTAGTAATTACAGGAACATTGTATAATAATGAAAACCAAAGATTGGCAAAGTTTAATGCTAAAAACCAAATGAAGCATAAACTACTCCCTAAAGAAATCACTAGTTTTCGTATTAACTTTGAGGGTATAGCCTGGATGAATAAAGAGGAACAAAAACCAAAAACATTTAATCCTGATGAGTTTACCTCTTTAGAATTTAATCAGATACCAGTAACGTTTAACCTACAATGTGCTGGCAATGTAGCTACGGTAGATTTGTTTAAAGGAGTTACGATTAATGATCTGTCTATTGTAGAAAATACTATGGTAGAAGGTGTTTTATTTAACTCGGGCTTAGAAGAAGTTACGATCCCGATGTTATTGATTTCGTACTATACCAAAGATCAAAAGCTAATATGGGTAGATCATCGGTATTTAAGAGAAGGTATTCGACCACAACGCAAACTATATTTTAAGTATCCACTATTAGATATATTAGATATACACAGTATAAATGATACTATGGATAATGTTTTTGTAAATGGATTAGCAAATGCAAAGATTAGCAATAAAGTAGTACCCGATAGAAAATCGGGGCATCAATCTTCACAATTAATCCCAATAGAAGGAAAAGGGTTTAGTTATATTAAAATAGAAATTAGCACCTATATAGGGGCTCCAAATTAATGAGGATTAAAAGAAAACATATAATTATAGTACTATCGGGGATCTTGATTTGCATGGTAAGCATTGCTTTTAAAAGGGTGCTTAAAAAACAGCAAGAGATCTCTGTAACAATAGCACACAAAAAAATAATAGAAGCAGGAGATCCTATCGTATTAGATTTTAAAGTAAATACAGAAGAAATAGCCGCAGAGCTTTTTTTACATACCTCGTATGGTAGTACAACGATACCACCAGATATAGTAGGAGGAACACGATTTACCATTCCAGGATTTATAGCAAATAAAAAAGGAACCGTATCCTACACCTTATTTTATGAAAAAGGAAATCTTTATCAAGGGGAATTACAAATCGAATCGAATAGCAATACAAAGGTATGTTTAGAATCTTATATAGGACCTCCCAGTATTATAGCAGGGGGTATTGACTATGCTATGCAAGTAGTGGTACCTACAGATTCTTATGATAATCCATTGCCAGATAGCACGAAAGTAGCGATAGGACATCAGTTTTTGGATATAGAAAAAAAGAAAGAACTTTATAGTAAAGATATGATAGCCTGGCAAAATATATTTTCTTATAATCCATCAGGCAGAATATTAGTGTTTTCAAAAGTTAACCAAACAATATCTAAAGAATTTTCTATTGATGTATTTCCTTCCTTACCTCAAAACTTTCAGATTCAAAGCAAGCGAAAGCATTTCTATGCAGATGGTAATCAAATCACACAATTTATCACTTCTATTATAAAAGATAAACATGGTAATATTATAAGTGATGGATCTTTAGTAAAATTTGTTATAAAAAACACAAAAGGGATGTTGTTACATACACAAGCAAGTACTGTTAATGGGCAAGCAACTGCCAAAATGTTACACCCCGATCATACAAATATCTGGCAAGTTAAAGCATATATACATGGCATGGCAGAGAGCAATAGTATTACGGTAGAGTATACCAAAGTTTTAGAAGATTTTGATACGCAATTTAAAAAAGGGAATCGGCATATTACCGTAGGACCTTTGGTTAGTTTTATGGGACAACTAATACCAGATGGAGCGATAGTAATACTCGAAATATTTAAAGAAAATAAAAAAATAGATACTAAAGTAGAAACTTCGTCAAACGGAATTGCGAGATTCTTTTTACAAGAAGACTTTTATGCCTCTGGAAAATATGAGGTTACCATAAAAGCATTGGGAGTAGAAAAACAATACAATGATATAGAATTACAATGATACGACGGAATAAATATATATATACAGTATTACTAATTAGCTCCTTTATGGGGGTTATTATATTGTTGCTTTTTGGAATAAGTCAAGTTTTTTCTTTTCTAAATACGGGTGCTGACCGAAGTTCTATGCTGCATATAGCATTGCATAAAGAGCAGGTGTATTTTCCTAAACTAGATTGGATAGATACTATTAATCCCGGGCGACCTATAGAAAAACAAACTCTGCAAGATATAGAGCAAGATTATCTTAATGCATGGTATGTGCGTAATGTAGCATACCAAAGTAACAAAATGGATGGAATAGAAGATTATTATACTAAAAGTTCGAGAAAAAATATAGCAAATACCATACGCTCTAATAAAGAAAAAAACATACAAATACATGGTACTACTACCAATCATAACATAGCTTTAGATTTTTATAGCGCAGATGGACAATTAGCAATTTTAAGCGATACTAACGTAAAAGAATACCAACGAGTATATAGAGAAGATGCATTTTTGGCAGAAACACGATTGCAATCCAACTATCAGGTACTATTACTTTTAGAAGATGGTTTTTGGCGGATACGACATATGGTGAAAGAGGGGAATTATGATCAAGAAACCAGTACACCATCTAATGGTTTAGCCAAAGTTATTAAGGATAAAATATATATAGAAGATAAAGAATATACTATAAAAGGAATTAATTATTACCCGCAGAAAACCCCTTGGGATATGTTTGGAGAGAATTATAATATAGATGTTATATCAAAAGACTTTGATATTATAAAAGAAGCAGGTTTAAATACCATACGAATTTTTGTGCCTTATGTGGTTTTTGGAAAAGCGAAGGTTATACCAGAAAAGGTACAAAGATTAAAGGAAGTACTGGATAAAGCCGAAGATAAGAACCTTAAAGTTATTGTAACCTTATTTGATTTTTACGGAGATTATTCTGTGTTGGATTGGACATTAACACACCGACATGCAGAGCAAATAGTAACCCCGTTAGCAAATCACAAAGCGATCTTGGCCTGGGATATAAAAAATGAACCCAATTTGGATTTTAATTCCAGAGGAAAAGAAAGCGTATTGGCATGGCTAAAAGAAATGATTTATCAAATACGAAAATTTGATCCTAACCACCTAATTACTATAGGATGGTCGGATATGGGGTCGGCAGATTTGTTACAAGAACAAGTGGATATGGTATCTTTTCATTATTACTTAGATATCAATGAATTTGCACAAAAACACAAAGATATATCTGCTAAAATAAGCAAGCCACTGGTTTTACAAGAATTTGGTTTATCCTCTAGCAGAGGGCTTTGGAGTCCTTTTGGAGCTTCAAAAAAAGGGCAGGCGAATTATTACGAGCAATTTCAAAAAATGATAAAGGAACAAAATATAAACTATCTTTCCTGGACTTTATATGATTTTGATGAGGTACCTACTGCCGTAGTAGGTAAATTACCTTGGCGTAAGCATAAACAAAAGCATTTTGGATTTATCGATAGCAAAGGAAAAAAGAAACCGGCTTTTGAGTTTATAAAGTAGTCTTTGGCTAATCCTTCATTTAGAATCTCATTACAATGTCGATTAGTTAAGATTTTAGTTGTCAGTTTGATGATCAGGTGCTGTTTTTCAAATATTTTTAATATAGTATCTCCTACACCTGGCGAGAGTTCGATATTTTTAATATAGTATCTCCTGCACCTAGCGAGAGCTTGATATTTTTAATACAATATCTTCTGCATCTTGCAGCAGATCGATAAGAGGATGGAGTTATCCTTACAAGGTTAACATAGAAACTGTAGGTATACAGATATATTAAAAAAGAAGGATTAGTATTGTTTTTTGTTTTGTATGGTTTTAAATTGTTGGATATACATATCGGTTATTTTACTCATTGGTAGGGCAGTGGCAGCTTTGTAATTTGCTTTTCCTAATGCAATACGATATTCAGGATCTAATACAATTTTTTCTATAGCATTGGCAAGGCTATCTACACTTTCAGGATCAAAAAACTCTCCTTTATATCCTTCTTCTTCTACTAATAAACTTAAATCTCCTAAATCTGGCATAACTACAGCTTTACCATAACTTCCTGCCTGGTGTAATACTCCCGAGCTTCCTGTTGTTGAGGTATACGGAAATACTACCATAGCACTTTCTGTAAAAATTCTAGGCACATCTACTTCTTCAACATAACCAGTAAAAGTAAGTTGAGGTACATTTGCATATTTTTCTTTCATAGATTGTAAATACCCTATAACATTTGGATTATCGGTTCCTGCAATTACAATTTCCAGATTTGTATTGGTTCTGGATCTTACTTTTTCTGCTGCTTCAATCATAATCTCTACTTTTTTGTAGGTGCCAAATTTTCCGAAAGTCATAATTTGTAAAGGACCTTCAGGGAGGGTGTATATTGGCTCTTCTGGTATTTCAAAAGTACCATGAGGGATCTGTACAACGTTTTTAGCAGTATATTTTTCTTTTAAAATATGTACATATTTATCTATAGTAACAGCAACCATATCTGCCGATAGTATAAATCGGGTAAGCATTGTACCTATACCTGTATATGTTTTTTGAAGAATTTTATTTTTTGTAAATCCAGAGTTTTCTAAATCTACTTGCTCCATAATATTATGTAGTAAAACTATAGTAGGAATATTTTTTGAAACGCAACGTTTTGGTAATAACAATCCTAATGCTGCAGCTATTTTTTTATCTCCAAATTTCATGAATTGTAAATTAAATAATATAGCATCTGGTTTGGTTTGATTAATAGCCTTCATTACAGAAAAAATGTTGTTATAGCTATTAAATTTCCAACACTGTTTGACTACTATATCACATCCTTTTTCGGTAAATGAAATATCTGCATCTTGTGGGGAAACATCGGTTAACAATATAAGCTCAGAAATTTCTGCATGTTGTCTAAAATGTTTTACTAAGTGGTATGCATATTCATTTAAAGTTACTTTACTAGGAGGGTAAGCGGTTACAATAGCTAATTTCATCTATAATTCTTTATGTTGGTTTTTAGAATCAGACAGAGACGAATTAAAATCTATTAGAAATCTTATGCGTAAAAAGGTTTCAAGATTTTAGGACGAATGGGGTACGTCTTTATTTTTTGCAAACTACAATTTATAATAACCAGATCAGAAAAGCAACATAAACCAAAGAAGAATAACAAGTAATTTGGGTCATAGTACGCTTTTATCTTATTTTTATTATTTGCGGGTTGTAGCAGCGATGGTTAATAATCTTCTCTAAAAATATAATTGGCTTTATTTTTTTTAAAAAGGTCTGTGATTTTGTTATTATCTCTACCTAAAACAAATAAGATTTTACTTCTTCGGTTTGCTTTTGCATAGATTTCTTTTAAAACTTTTATGCCTTTTTGATCCATTTTTTTGACCTTTTTTAAAGAAATTACTACTTCTTCATAATGATCTAATAAGTAATTAAAATGGTCTTTAACCAACTCTGTATTGTCTAAAGTAAAATTTCCTATCACTTCAAACGTTCCTGATGTATTTATAATTTGTAGTTTCATGGTATTTCATTTTTGGGGTATTGTATTATACAAAATCACTTCTTAAGATATAACTTACTTTACCAAAGGCGGCACTTACTTTTTTATTTTCTTTACCTATGATATATAAGATTTTTTTATTTTCGACAGCATTTCTAAATAGTTTGTTTAATACGGTAACACCAGAAGAGTCGATTTTTTTTACTTTATCCAGACAGATAATTACTTTGTTTAAATTGCACAACAGCTTTTCAAAATGATGTTGTAAGGATTTAGCATTTTCTGCGGTTATACTTCCTTTAATTTCAAAAACTTCTTGATTTTGGGTAATTTGTAAGGCCATAACTTTTGTTTTATAGGTTATTACTATCTTAAAGGTGCATCTTTTTTTACTAGTTTTGATGCCAATTACGGTGAGTTACGTATATCTTTCGACGAATAGATTTTATCGATCGTTATCCTCTTTTTCGGTAACTTAAAAAGAAGAATAACTGAAATACAAGAAGAATAGCCATTGCTATTATTTGCATAATAACAACCTGTGATAATGTGTTGTGAAAAAATAGGATAAGTACCACCTGCGAAACCCCAAGTAATGCAGATAATACTACTGGTATATATTGGTCCAGAGATAAAAAATAATAAGCGAAAATATTAGAAATAGCAAATAATGATGTTGCAATTGCATATTTCCATAGTAGTGGTGCTATACTTATATATTCACTACCAAACATTATATTAATTACAAATTCAGGAAAAAGATAGCATCCCAGTACAATCGCTGCCGAAAGTAAAGTAATATAAAATACATATTTAAATAATATAGGAGAGTGGGCTTCTCCATCTTTTTGTTTTTGTACTACTTTTGGTAACAACAACATAACAAACATCCAGGCAACAAAGTATACAACTCTGCCAATCAAAGCTAAAGAAGCATATAAACCGGCTTCATACGTATCAAAATAATGTTTTACCATAAGGATATCACTATTGTTGATAATGATTTGAGTAAACTCATAAAATGCTGTTAGCAGGAAAAATTTGAGTATATATTTAGATTCTGTAGATGGTAATGTATGTTTTTTGGTGATTTCGATATGTTTAGATTGAAAGGGCAGAAGACCAAACAGAAAAGAAATAGCAATACCCAAAGCTACTAAAACTGAAGATTGTAATTGTGTAGTATAGATTAATAGTAAAGTAATAATAAGTCTGCTAATCATTTCTCCCTGATAGGTTATAGCAAGACTATCAAATTTTTTGCTTCCTTGAAAAACACCCCTGTTAACACTCATTATAAAGTATATAGGTACACCAATACCAAACAAAGTAAACATGATAGAGGATTGGGTGTTAAATAGTGCTTGTAAAGAATTTGCAAACAGAATAAGTAAAACTCCTAAAACAATACCGATAGCACTAGAGTATTTGTATATAATATTGATAAAATTTTTAAATACATTCTTCTCAAAAATTACCGAAAATTTGGCTGTCGATAATTGAAACGTCATGGCGACAAAAGACAAAACTAAAAGAAAAGTGATTAATAGTGCAGCATCTGCAAACTCTTCGGGTCCTAAAATTCTACCTAATATTAAATTATAAAGATAGTTTCCTCCATTAACGATAATGACACTGATCATAAATTTTTGCTCTGCACTTAATCTTTTTAAAGCAGTATGAATGATCATTTTCATAAGAATTGGTTTAGGTTTTAGGTTGTGTTATGCACTTATTAATAAAGATACTTTCTTTTTTAAAAATACTCCTATACTTTATGTTTTTCATAAAATATAGGAGTATAGTATACTAATGTATTAGAAAACTTCCTTCATATCTTTTTTTGAAATTGTCTCCTCTTATAATGTATTTATATACGCCTTTTTGTAGATCCCTGGCAGTAAAAGTAAAAGTATCTGTTAAGACCCCGGTACCCCCAAGGTTTTCTTTTTGCACCACTCTACCTAGCATATCTATTACCGAGATAGTTAATTTTTTTTGTGGTGTTGGCATTTTGATAGTTGTATTTGTTTTAAAGGGATTAGGGGAGTTAGTAATGAAAGTAGAGTTGTTTTCTGGACTAATTTCTACATTTTCATTATCCATTGCTATACCCTCTGTGTCTTCATCACCTGTGGTATCGGTGGTTTCTTCTTGCTCTTTTTCTGACGTAAATTTAAGCTTCGAAACTTCGATAGTAAAAGGGGTAAAAATTTGGTAATCTCCTTGTATAGAAAATACAACACTTCTTATATTTTCGATACTAACCTCTTGTTTTTCTGTAGTATAAAAACTAGAAAAAGGTAGGGTATATGTTTGTTTTGTATCGGCTGCTTTAACAGTATACCTAAGTCTGTCGTTCCAATTTACAAGATCTTTGGTTACTAAGATTACTTCTACCTCTTTATCTGCGTATAACTCAAACTCTACCGCTTCGTATTCTGTTACATTTAAAGTACGATCTCCTCCCAAAATATTTCTAAAAAGATTCATAGTTTCTTTAAGGTTACCACTTACTGTAGCGTCTCGTTCTATTAGATACTGATTAGCTTGGGATTCCTGATTTTCGTTTTTGACAATATCAAAGTTAGTTACCGTAGCACCTTGCTCTAGAAAATCAATGCCCCACGGGCCATCTGCCAGATATAATGCATCGGCTTTATTGGGGTCGTTACCAGTAATTGCAAACCCTATATCAAATAGATATCCTGTTTCTATAGTAACAGTTTCTTGATATTCACCAGATAAAGCAATTGTTTTTGTTAGCAGCTCTTCATTAGATAACTCTGTTGCTCTTTTATTTCCTCTAAAATTGAATTGGCTTGTTTGTGATTTATTAATAATACTTAAGACAAGTTTACCATCTCTATAATATCCTTCTTGAACAAATACAGAAGGTATATGGTTTGGAATAAAAGTTTTACCCAGTGATTTTTGCACTAGTAACTTATCTATAATCGTATTGGCAATTGTCGCAACTTGTGGTATAGAACCACCCCAGATCTGAAAATTAAGGTAGTCACCTTCTGGGTATTGATCAATATTCCATAAACTATATAGTTCATTTTGATATTCATCTATTCGAACAGAAAAATGTAAAGCTTGTTCGATCTCTCCTGTTGCTCTTTTAATTTTAGTATTTACCAAAGTATGGTTTCGGATTTTTAGGGTTCTAATGTCTTCTAATACAGAGCCATTAAGCCTGTCGCATATAGTTTTAGAATGATCATAAACAGATCCCTTAGTAGCCATAGCCAATGCAGCACCAACTCTTTGATTTTGTTTATAATAGTCTATAGAGAATACAGAGGTAGCATTGGTAATACCAATTAAATCATCTGGACTGGATACAAAAGAGGTTTCTGTTCCTGTAGCACCAGTTGTTGGAAAATAAATACTTAAATCAACGTCGTTACCATTTTTGTATGATTTTTGCTCTGGAGCAAAACGTTGTTGTAAGCTTTTTTGATTGTATATTTTATTGGTTTTGGATCGGGTAAAATTTCTTTTAGCAATTAAACTTGCTAAATCTCCGTTACTTTCTAACCCACCGTCATTACCAGAAGATACAATACCTTCTTCTGTTAATTCTGGTATGTTGGTTGTTTTTAAGGCGCTATATTGATCTGCTTTTATATGAAACAATACATCGTTAAAATCATGATCTGCTTCTGGATAATCTCGTCTAATATCTTCAAAACCAAGTACAATAGTTTCGTTAGCAGTGTCTGCTAATAAAATATTGTGCGGTCGTAGTGTCTCATCACACTCTGGATTGTAATCTGAGTCAGAGTAGATTTGCCATAGTCCAGAGTCTATAGTGTTGTTATCCCAGCCATCAGCAAGTAATACCCATCCAATTGCTGTATTTGCAGGAAAACTACCAATATTTACCGTATTACCAGCAACTAATCCACCATCACTTCCTACTTTTGAAGCATTAGGAAAAATAACCGTAATATCTTCTGGACTAGGGACTGTCGAAGAAGGATTATTTATATCATACGTATAAAAACCAAGTGTGTTTTTATAGTTCGTATTTTCATCAATAAAGGTTACTGAAATGTTTGTTGTAGTTTCTACAATAACATTGGTATCGTAACCTGAGTAAATATAATTAGGATTAAGATTAGGAACAGAATTACCTTCGGGCAAACCATTTTGGATACGATTTATATAGTCAGAAGCTAATGTTTCGTTAGTAGCTAAATAATTAGGAGTACCATCTGTTTCAAATGTACCAGGATATTGGTATCGCTCGCCTATACTGGATGCAGGAAAACTATCAGGAGTTTGGTTGTTATTATCCGAATCAAAAACAGTTTTTTTCAAATCAAAATTATCATCCAAACCATCTTGGTCAAAATCATTTCCAGAGGCTATTGTATCTGCTGTTCCATCATTATTTGTATCGTATGCATCTACCGTATCTAATGTTCCATCGTTATTAGAATCGGTATCTAAAAAATCTGGATTATCTGTGCCATCTGTATTAATATACCCTTGTGGGGTTCCGCCGTTACTAGGGTCAAAAGCATTATCCATACCATCTCTATCGTCATCCAGACCAGAAAGAGGTATAAAGCTAAGGCTATTTTGCCCTTCAATAAGATCAATGATCCCATCTTGGTCAGAATCAATATCGTATGGGTCATAAATTAAATCATTATCGGTATCTGCAGGATAAAAAACAACACCAGTTTGATCTACGTCTACAATATCAGCAATACCATCCAGATCCGAATCGATATAATTAGAATCTTGCGCATTAAATTGACCATCGCCATTAGTATCGTAACTACCTAGTCCGGCTTCTACAATATCAAATATTCCATCGTTATCACTATCCAAATCCAGTACGTTGGGCACCCCATCCCTATCGGTATCAAAAGCTAAAGAAACACCACTGTTACAGGTAGCTCCAAAATCGGGATCTAAATAGTTAAAAATCCCGTCAGAGTCATCATCCCCATAAGGATCTATACCACCGCCTTCTACAAGGTCAGGAATACCATCTCCATCAGTATCTTTATCAAAAGGATCTAAGACTTCGTCTTGATCGGCATCGATAGGCGATATGCCACTGGCGCATTTAAAACCATCATTAGAGTTGGTTACTTCGGTATTATTTAATAAGGTAGCATAAGCAGTAGTGCCCTCATATTCATTTACCAAATATAATCCTCCACTGTTACTAGATACGTATAATCTATTACTGGTATCGGTATAACAGGCACCAAATGTATGACTTGGTAAATCGGTAACTGTACTACTACTAAAAACAGGAGTAACTGTAGAAAGGTCCCATTTATATACATCTCCTTTACTACCGCCATATAAATTACCATTAATAAATACGATATCTGCGCATGTATTAGGAGAGGCTTGATTAGATACTACAATTTCAAATACAGGAGGAGTAGAGCCATCATAGCTTTGAAGATTGAGAATCTTATGAAAAGATTGCTTGTCTAATGAATTTTGAAAAACCCATAAGTTTCCTTCGTTGTCTACATCGGCAGCGTAACCGCCACCAAATGCGATACCTCCGTTAGGGGCAACAGCTCCAAGGTCTACTATTATATCTTTTCCTATTCGTAATAAATGCTTATCACTACTTCGTATTGCATATAAAAAATTATCTACGGGATTGTATCCTCCTGCATTATATGCGCTATGGGTATGAAGAGGATTAGAATAGGTTCCCGTTATAGGATCATAGGATCGTAATGCTCCAGAAATTACTTGGTAAAATTTTCCTTCATTACAATCAAAAGGTTGTTGCGCATAAGTAACATTTGTTATAAATAGTACTAGAATGATAACGACGGCTTTTTTCATGGTATATAGGCGTTTGTATTTTCTGATTCTAAATCAGGATACAGACGTTTTTTTGGTAGTTAGAGTATGTTTTTTGAATTATTTTTTTTAAAAGAAAGTAGTTATCTTATCATATAGTCATTTATTTTAAAGTTAAAAATATCAGAAGCGTTTTTAGTATGGGTTCTGATTTTAAAATAGTTAAACCAGATCATTAATAAGTTAATAGGGATAAGAAAAGAATCCTTTAAGGTTATTTTAGAACCTTCTACTTCGATCCAGCTATCCAGTGGTTCTTCGCTAATAGAGTTTAGCAGATCTTTAATTCCTATATGCTTTTTTAAGCGAAGAAAAATTTCTATATCAAATAACCATCTGCTAATAAATCGTTGGCTATATACATTTTTAATGATACTTTTCTTAAATACTTTAGCTCCGCACTGCGTATCTTTAATAGGAAGTTGAAGAATAAATTGAATAAAGAACCCTACAAAATTGGACAAAACTTTTCTAGCAATATTTCTTTCAATATTATTAGATTCTTCTGTTTTTCTAGAGCCAAAAACCATGCTTAATTTTGGGTCACTATTCAATTTGGTTACTAAGTTGTCCATTTCTTCTAGCGATGTAGACAGGTCAGCGTCTAGAAATGCAATATTATCGATATGATCTATATTGGCAAGATAATTAGCTCCTGTTTGTACTGCGGTAGCTTTACCTTGATTTTGTTCGAGATCAATTACAGATATTCTTTTGGGGTTAAATTCTCTAAGTTCCTGTAACATTTTTAAAGTGTTGTCTGAACTTCCATCATTAACAAAACAAAGATGATAGTTTGTTTTTTGATTTAAAAAGTTGCGAAATTTTTCCTTGTCCAGTCTATAATATTCATTATAGCATGGAATAATAATTCCTGTAATTTTCGTCATTCTTTTTTTAGATTTTGGGGCACACTTCCGGGGTAGAGAAGTATTAGTTTTTTAAGAGTAGCCTGTTTACTTTTTTAGGCCTATAATCTTTTAAAATATGTTCAACATTCTTCTGGGGATTTTTGAAGACTATTTTACATTTTGACGAATTTACTTTTTGACGAATTGACTATTAAGCGCTAGTTATCAACTCGATGTAAAATTAACACCAGTTTTTGAGATTTCATTACGGTAAAACCTCAAAATGTTTACGAAGAGATAAAAAATGTGTATTTCGTCGATTATTGCGTGTATTTAATTAAAAATTTAACATTTAAAAAGTTAATTAATGAAGAAAAAGACTACAAATGTTAATGAAAAAGCGACTTTTTTTGAAGAAATTAATGTTAAAAAAAGAAGTTTTTTTTCTATTTACGACAATGATTTTATAAAATTATGTTAAAAAAAATGAAGTTTTCTTAAATAAAAAGAAGGTCAGGAATATGATTTTAATAAAACTTATTGCGTTTTTGGTTGCTGTTATTTTTGTAATTCTTAGCTTTAACAATATTAACCTGTTATTACACAAAATAATGTCCTTAAAAACCTTTTTTTTAACCTTTTTATTTCTTTTTTCGCTTTCCTTTTTATCTGCGCAGGATATGCAGGAAGGTTTTGGTTATCTCGAAACCGGGAAGTATGATAAAGCAAAATCTTTTTTTAATGCTATTTTAGAGCAATATCCTACAAATAGAACCGCTCTTTTGTGTTATGGTAGATCGGTTGGTTTATTAGGAGATTCGCAAAAAGCAGTATCTATTTTTACAGCGTTAAAAAAAGACTACCCGAATGATTTTGAAATTAAGCTAAATTATGCCGAAGCATTACTTTGGGACAAACAGTTTATAGATGCAGAAAAATTTTATGAAAAATTAATTCAGGAAGATAATACAAGTTTCCCTGCTGTACTAGGATATGCTAACACATTATCTAATTTAAAAAAGTATAAAAAAGCATTAGAAATAGTGAATAAAGCACTGACATTGCAAAAAGGAAACCCAAATGCTTTGTTATCCCGAAAATATATTCGTTTAGGCTATGCCAATATGTTGGCACAAGACAAAAAATATAAAGAAGCTATAGGGTTACTGGATCAAAACCTTATAGATTTTCCTAAGGATAAAGATACATTACTAAATAAAGCTAATATCTATTTGGTTACCAATAATTTGGAAGAAGCAGAAAAAGCGTATACGGATTTAGCGATAAACAAAGAGGATAGTATAATATCTTTAAATGGTAAAGCTCTAGTTGCTCATAAAAAAAGTAAAGAAAAAAAGGCACTGGAAATAGCAAGTACCGCTAAAGAAAAAGTAGTGGATTTTAAAGATAACGAAAATCTTTATCTGTCTACACAAGAGCGATATATACAAGCATTGTTATGGAACAGGAAATTTAAGACAGCAAATAATGAAATTAATAAATTACAATTAGAGTACTCTAATAATAGGATATCTGCTTTGCAGGCAACACATGGTATGTATACCAGTAACTTTAAAACAAGTCTGGAAAGTTATACTTCTATATTAGAGAAAGACAAAAGTTCTTTTGATGGTAATTTAGGAATCGCAAATGCATATAGGGCAGTAGGAGAGGATATGAAATCTTATACATATGCTTTTAAAACATTAAAATATTATCCAAAACAGCAAGATGCAGAAAAATTGATAAAGACTTTAAAAAAGTCTCACACACCTTTTATTGAAAAAAAAACAGCATTTACTTTTGATAATGGAGATAACGAAGCCTTTATGGTACATTTAAAATCAGAAATTCCTTTATCAGCAAAACTTACTACAGAATTTCAATATGATTATAGAACAACAAAAAATACGATAAGCAAAAACGAAGCTACGTCAAATGATTTTTGGTTAGGATTGTTATATAAATTTAACGGGAGGCTCTCGTTACAATCTAAGGTGGGGATTACTAATGCAAATGCATTTACAAATGATTACACAGAATTTTTAGCAGAAGTAACTCTAAAAACGAAACCATTTAAGCTTCAAAATCTAGACATAGGATACAAAAGAGAACTGCAAAATTTTAATGCAGATTTATTAAATAGAGAGATTGTAATGAATAATTACTTTTTGAATTATAATCTTAGCACCAATTTTAATTTAGGCTGGTATACACAGTATATATATACTCCGCAGACCGATGATAATATAAGAAATCTGTTATTTTCATCTTTATATTATACTTTTTTACAAAAACCTATTATAAAAGGAGGTATAAATTATCAATATTTATCCTTTAAAGAGCAAGTCCCTGTAATTTATTTTAGCCCTGGACAATTTAATCTGGGAGAGATATTTTTAGAGGTTGTTAGTGATGCTGAAAAAAAATGGTTTTATAATGCTAGTGCAGCTTTAGGCAGACAATTTGTAGAAGAAGATCCGGGATCTTCAACCTTTAGAGCAGAAGGGAAGTTTGGATATCAATTTTCAGAACGGTTTAAGGCAAACCTATATGGTAAATATAGTAATATAGCTTCTGCTACAGCAGCTGGTTTTGAATATACAGAACTTGGTTTTCAGCTACAATGGTATTTTTTATCTAAACCTATTTTTGATAAAAAAATACAAGAGCTGCAAAATAACGAGGAAGCAAATATGTCTAATTGATTTCAAAATAAATTAAAGAAGCAGGGGATAAATATTTTGCTTATGCCCTGCTTCTTTAATTTTTATTATTGGTTGTTTATAAGCGTACTATTTTTTTTATAGATCTGCCTTTTGTCGTTTCAATTTCTATAAAATACATGCCAGATCTTAGTGAGGAGATATCAAAAGTAGAATTTGATGTTTCTAATACCTTTCTTCCATAATAATTAAATACCGATATTTTTTGAATAGGTATAGTGATATTTACAATCCCATCTGTTGGATTAGGGTATAATTTAAAAGAAGATAAAGTATCTTCTTGTGGAGTAATAATAGCGTCTATTGAAATACAAGCAGATCTTTTTGTACAACCATTTAATGTAATTTCAACAGCATAATCTCCATTTTTAGCAGCAGTAAATGATTGGTTCGTTTCTGCAGAAATAGGTGTATTGGTTTGGCAATTAACCCATTGATATGTTGCATCATCTGCATTGGCAGTTAGAATTAAAGAATTTTTGGTTACAGTTGCATCAATTAATGCATAAATAGTTATATCTGTTGTACTAGAGCTAGGACAGATCCCAGAGGTGGTATAGGTTACTATATAATTTCCACTGGTACTGGCAGCTAAATCAATAATACCAGTATTTGGATCTATGCCTAATCCTGTAGTACTAGAGAATACACCGCCTGTTACTCCTGTAATGGTAGGAGTAGGATTAGTAGCATCCTTACAATATAGTACTGCGTCATAGGTAAAGCTAGAATCTTCTACTTCTTTGATTTCGATCATAGCGGTGCTAGAGCTAGGACAGATCCCAGAAGTAGTATAGGTTACTGTATAATTTCCACTTATGCTAGTGGCTAGGTTAATAGTTCCAGTATCAGAATCTATGCTTAATCCTGTAGTGCTAGAGAATATTCCGCCTGCTACTCCTGTAATGGTAGGAGTAGGATTAGTAGCATCCTTACAATACAGGGCTGCATCGTAGGTAAAGCTAGAATCTTCTACTTCTTTAATTTCTATCATATAGATGCTGGAGTCAGGGCAAATTCCTGTAGTGGTATAGGTTACTATGTAATTTCCACTGGTACTCGTAGCTAAATTAATAGTGCCCGTATTAGGATCTATACTCAATCCTGTAGTGCTAGAGAATACACCGCCTGCTACTCCTGTAATAGTAGGAGTAGGATTAGTAGCATCCTTACAATACAGGGCTGCATCGTAGGTAAAGCTAGAATCTTCTACTTCTTTAATTTCTATCATATAGATGCTGGAGTCAGGGCAAATTCCTGTAGTGGTATAGGTTACTATGTAATTTCCACTGGTACTCGTAGCTAAATTAATAGTGCCCGTATTAGGATCTATACTCAATCCTGTAGTGCTAGAGAATACACCGCCTGCTACTCCTGTAATAGTAGGAGTAGGATTAGTAGCATCCTTACAATACAGGGCTGCATCGTAGGTAAAGCTAGAATCTTCTACTTCTTTAATTT